>NZ_JAWMPX010000009.1:0-170701 GCF_033101155.1 Tropicimonas sp. TH_r6 | reverse complement strand
ACGGGACGGACACATCCGCCGAACAACCCGACAAGACGTCTGAAAGGCTCGCCATGCGCTTTGGTTTTCACGCAGCACTCATCAGTCTGATGGTCCTCGGGCTCGGCTTTCCATCCCAGGTATCAGCGAATAACGACAGCAAGACGCCAGACTATGTTCTTGAAGCGTTCGGTGCGCCGCCAGCCGGCATTCCATCTGGAGAGCTATCAGAAGATCTGGCGCGGGCGGTAGGCACCGTCTTCGTGGAAAGCCTCGAAACCTCTTCATGGGGGCGCGATCAGACCCTTGCCCTCGGTGAAATCAAGGCGTCGGGGGACCCTCGTCTTGCTTGGGCTATCACCGATTTGATGCGCTTCACCTGGCGCCAGGGATTTGACAATGCCCTGGCCGACACCGCTGCGAGCCTGTTGGGTCTGGACCTGCAGACACCGGACCGCTGGCACGAGTTGACGGATCATCTGATTGCCTGGGACATTCCCGCCTATCCCGGATACCTGAACACGAAGCGGGCCATCTTCACGAATTTCGTACCCGGCTGGGAGCGTATCCTTGTCGAAGGTGACATCGACTGGCGCCTGGTTTCATGGGGTGGGGTTTTGATTGACGACCGCCCCTATGACACCACGGACACGCCCTGCAATTGCATCCCAGCCGCGGACAATCCGCGCGTGAGTTCCGCCGATGAAGCCACGTGGCTGGACGATGACGACATTGTCTTTGGCATCGAGGTGAACGGCGAATACCGGGCCTATCCCAGACAGATCATGGAAGTCCGCGAGATGGTGAATGACACGCTGGGCGGGCGCGACCTGGGCATTCCCTACTGCACCCTGTGCGGTGCGGCCCAAGCCTATTTCACCGATGAATTGCAGCCGGGAATGGAGCGCCCCGTCTTGCGCACCTCAGGCCTTTTGAGCCGATCCAACAAGGTGATGTACGATCTCCAGACCTACTCCGTGTTCGATACATTTCTCGGCAAGGCGGTGACCGGGCCCCTGGCAGAGAAGGGCGTGCAGCTGAACCAGGCCACCGTGATCACGACCGATTGGGGCACATGGAAGGCACAGCATCCGGAGACGACCGTGCTGTTGGAGGAATACGCCCTGGGACGCGATTTCGACTTCCGCGAAGGCAGGGATGCGGATGGGCCGATCTTCCCGGTTGGCGACGTCGATCCCCGGTTGCCCGTTCAGGAGGACGTCATCGGAGTTATTGCCGCGTCTGGAACCCCAGTCGCCTTCCAGCGCAGCACCGCAATGCTGGCCCTTCGAGACGGTGCAGACGTCCGGTTTGAGAATGTCGTGTTGCAGTTGGATGCCGGTGGAATCCGCGCCGTCGATCAAGACGGATCAGATCTGGGCAGCCACCAGGCCTTCTGGTTTGCCTGGTCCCAATTCCACGCCAACACCGCTCTCTGGCAACCCTGAACCGACGTTGGAGCGCCAATTGGCTCCGGCCCCTTTCCCTGATTGGGTGGCTAAATTTGGGAGAACTGGCAGCGTAACCAAGAACATGCAGGCCGCGCCAGAGCAACCTCACCGGACGGTCACCCTGATAGGCCAAGGGAATCACGCGAACTGACATTTCCAGCTACGCCGCTCCCGTTGTTCTCGCTTGGATAGACCTCGATGCACCAGCGATCATCTCGGCAAGGTCAATTGCGTTTCACAACTGTCCGTGCTCGCGTTTCGGCTTCACGAATCCGACCCCATTTTGCGTAGGCGTTCGTGATGTCTTCCGGACTCAGGTCTGGCAAATCCAGGATGGACCGATCATGGCGTGCCGGCATTTCCTCCCACTTCTCGGGAAGATATCCATTCTGACGGCATAGCTCGAACAGCTGTGTTCCCGGGAAGGGATAGAAGACGAAATACCCGAAATCGAGTGGTCGCAGGTCGCTGTGCAGTTCCATGGTTGCGACAAGGTCAGCCGGCTTTTCTCCCGGAATGCCCAGCATGTAGTTGGCAGTAGCCATGATACCGGCCTCCCGTGTCCGTCGAAAGACATCGATCAACCGGTCGTTCGATACCGGCCGCTTCATCACGTCGCGTCGTATCCGTTCCGATCCGCTTTCGACGCCGTAGACCACGTGTTTGCACCCTGCCCGGGCAAGCGCGTCGATCAGTTTCGGGTTCATGGTCTCGGCCCTGGCATGGATCGAGAAACCCACGCCTGCCTTCCGCGGAAAGACCTCGCAAAACTCGAACACCCAGGGGTGATGGATCGTGAAAGTGTCATCGAGGAAGATGACGTAGTGAAGGGGGCCGGCATTCGCGATCGCCGTCAACTCGGCCATGACATTTTCAACAGAGCGACGCCGCCCGTAGGAACCGATGCCTTCATAGAGTTGGTCGTACATACGCGCCGCGCAATAGGTGCAGGGAAAGGGGCATCCGCGTTGGGTCGCCATGTGCACGACGCCGGGATGCTCGTCGAGCATGTCGCGGGCCATGAAAGGAATGGAGTCGATCTCCGGGATCGGTGGAGCAAGACCGGGATGCGTACCGCCATCGACCCAGATGTTTCGCAAACTTGCATCGCGGATTTGTCCTCCAGAGGACAGGTGAGCCAACAGTGCCACGAACGGGGCTTCGCCCTCGCCGAGGCACACCGCATCGAACCCGGGTGCCTCCAGGACGCGCTCGGGCGAGAATGTGGCATGCAGACCGCCGGCAATCATAGGCCAGTCTCCAGCCTCCCGCAGGAGGCCGGCAATCTCACGCCCGCGCAACCATTGCCGGCTTGTCAGCGACATTCCGAGAAGATCGGGCTCCCTATTGCTGACCATCCGGACGACATGTTCGTTCGTCCAGTCACTCCCAATCCTCAACAGTTCCGCGCTGTGGCCGGCTTCTCGCGCAACCCCGGCCAGAAAGGCGGGGCCGAGGGAGCAAACAGCCCACTCCGCCTCGGTGTCGATTTCCAGAAAGACGATATGCATATCCTTCGCTCCTTCGACATTGTGCCACGCGTGTCGGGACGCCGTCCACTTGCCCGAAATCGTCCTGATGTCGCCGCCTTAACTGAACGGCCGTTCCCGGGATCCTCCGTCCCGTCGGCAGGCCAGAAGGTGCAGGCTGTACTCCATGACCGCGCGGGCATGCATCCTGAGGCGCCAGGGGGCGTCCAACACCTCCCCGACGATGGGCAGGCCAGCCTGGAGCAATGTCTGCCTCAGGATAGGCTCGCTGGCGCCGGCTGTCGGGCCGCGCTGCGAATGACCTCCGAGCCACAAGCTGATTTCCGTCGCATTGGGAGCCCAGTCATAAGGAGTCGACAGGATAGCCCCGGCACCCGGCGCCAGGGTCCGCGCCATTTCAGACAAGACGGCCGTCGGGTTTGCTACGCAATCAACGAGGTTGATCGCGGCCGCCAGAGAAAACGCGTCCTCCGTGAATGGCAGCATCATCGCGTCGATGGCCCAGAAATCCGGCGACGCCCCTGCGTCCTCGGGCAGGTCTATGCGCACCCGGTCATAAACGACACCGACACGGCGCAGGTCGATCTCGATGTGGCCCTCCAGAGCCAGCGCCTGACCGAGGCGCATCATCGGGATGTTCAGATCCGCCACGACAACAGGCGCGAGCCCGCGCCGTGACAATTCCCACCCGCCGCGTCCGACCGATCCCCCAAGGTCAATCGCGGGTCCATCGGGAATTTCCCCGAGGATATCAAAGCCCCTGGACAGGGTTTCGACCACATTTGCCGGGCGCGACTCCGGCGCCCAATCTGCGAAATGGTCGCCAGCATAGAGGCTCAAATGTTGCCGCGTAAGGTCATACTCCCCACCCGCTCCGAGGGCATCGGCAAGAACACCGGCGATCGGGGCCGGAAGCATGTCGCGGCGCAGGAGTTGCGACTGGGCGTTTGCAAGTGCGGCTGCCGGATCGGCGACGATGATCGGAATGCCATCGATCACCGGGAATTCGAGCCAGCAGGACGGGTTGGAACAATGGAGCGTGCCGTGCCACAGGTGATCCGCGCGTGTCTCCAGCCTGTCGGCGACTACCAGCGGCGACCGCTGCTCGGCCCCGTGCAGACAGCGCGGGCAGACCGGCGCCAATGCCTCAAAAACAGTCTCGCGCATCTGGTCAGCCGCCGATCATGACGGTTGGGCAGCAGGGCGGAATGATCTGGCCGACAGGGGAGGGAATGGGCGCGACACAGCTCGGATGCGATGACATATCCCCCAGCCGCGCAGCTGGCAGTTTCTGGATGAGCACCGTGGCGGATCCCTTGACGATCAGCCCTGGACCGGCCGGGACGCAGGGGATCAGCGTGCAAATCTTTGTCATGTCCGTCACCCGCGCCGCGGGCATGCCGCCGATCAGGGTGGTTACCGCGCAGGGTGGCATGATCGGCAATGGAAGCGCCGGATGTGGAACCGGAGTTGGTGTGGGCGCTGGCGGGTGAATCGGCGCGTGGCAATGAGGCGCGGTCTGCAAGACCATGTCCATCATTCGTGCGGCAGGTGGCATGGGTGTCCGGTCCTCCGTACTCGCGCCCGGTTGGCATTCAGGGTTTCAGCAGGAAATCGTCCGGCGGCAGTGTCGGGTCGAAACTAATGACAATACGATCTCCGATCACCATAATGGGCACTTTGAGAGCGGTAGGCAACTCCTCGCCCGTCGCCAGCTTTCCGCCAGCCACGAAGTCCCGTCCCTTGGCGTGGCCGCTCCCCAGCACCTCCAGCCAAAGATCGAAACCGCATAGTGCGACCTGAACCGGGTTGGGATGGGCCCGAATCGCGGAGGCTAGTTCCGCCATGCTCGAAGAGAGTTCCTTGGCCACGCTACCTCATCCATATCTGGACCAACGGTGCAAACCTGCCCGCTGCAGCCTCCGATCATGGAGGCGGCTACACTGGTCAACCTCGGGAAGGACCCTAAAGCCGCAGACTGCGTTTTCCAAGGACCGTAGGACCGCGCCGGAGATTCCTTGGCGTTCCGGTTCCGATCCCGATCTTCACGCTCTCCGACAAGGCGCTGCACCACGGTCCGCGTTTCGTCGTCCAAGATGTCTCGGTTGCGCCGGCGGGGGTCTTCAAGGCGAGTTGCTCTTGGCCGGTTCGAGTTTCCCTGGAGCTGAACCATGAAATGTCTCGCATCGAGAAAATCCAGTGGCTGCACGAGCGACATGTATCTTCCTTCGGCTTCGCAGAAGGGGTGAACAATCGGTTTGTCGCGTCCACCGGTCGTTGCCATTGGACTCGGACAAGCTCCCGTATCCGCCTTCCTTGCGGAGGACGGCCTTCGTGAACCCGCCGCATTCATTTGCGCCGCAAAGGTCCGCGGTGGCGGCTTCTGCCAGTTCATGCCGACCGCGGATTCGTCAGGACAGGCCCTTCATTGCCAATCGCCGCAGTGACCATGAATGGCGGCTTCGGTTTCAGAGGAAGACGCTGAGCGCGCGAAGCGTTCATACACTGCGAACGGCAGAAATGCGCAGTTCGCGGCTGTTCAAGTCGGCCGGGCGAACGGCGGCATTGTCCGCATATCTGTCGTCGGAGGGTCCCGCAGCATCCGTCACATTGGGCTCGTCACCGTCGTTCGCCGCGCCTTCCTCCAACGTCCGGTCTGGGCTAGCTGCTCCAGGTGGCACCCCCAGCCCACCACCCGTCCGGGGTCCACCACCGGGTCCACGGTTCCCCCAAACCGCCCCAGGCTCACCCGCCAAAGGCCCCAGTTTATGCCCCAGTTTGGTTGGAGCGGGAGGGAAACTGGTGGGGGACATGGGGCTACATGGGTATCCTAACACCCCAGCAATGATCCAAGAAAATTACAACAAAATCAACTGCGTAGATCGCCCGTCGGGCTCGAATCGCCATACCTCATCTTGGTGTGTATCACAGCCTGTATCACAAGGTCGGCGCACGCGATCGTCCGCGCCCCATGTCCGCCCCCGCGCGCGGCGTGCCGGAACCGGCTACTGCATCCAGCCCCGAGGTCGCATCCACGCGATGCGCGACATTGCTGAGGATCGCCGGGAGATGCGACGGCGGACAACCTGTCGCAGCTTCAGCACGATCTCTTCGGGTCTGTCTCGCTTTCCAGCCATCGCTTGGTCCACCTGAAAACTGGATAAATCTATCCCAGTTGGTGGACCACTTCATTGGGGGCACTCCAGCTTAAGGTGACACAGCTATTTGGAATAAACCTCAATATATTGATATTAAACAATTTATCTGGCGATAAATTCGTACTCACTGATGACTCGTGCACGCTTATGCTCAATTGGCACAACGACATGACCAGAGGATCACCGGCAGCACCGGGCCTATGGTGGGTGCTCAAGTCAATGCCCATGAAGAGTTCGAAGACCCGCCTGATCAGGGTTCGCGGTGTTAGGCATCAACCGACGCAGCTTCTCCGCGGGTTCTTACGTGTCTTGATGTCATAAACTCGGGAGATGGCTCAAGGCCGGGACAGCCCCGAAATGGGAGTTGCAATGACATCTGGTTGGGTAAATGATTGCGACAGGCATCGAGGCGCGCGGTCTGCATCTGGTCAGGAGGGCATGAACCGTGAGGGCTGGTTTGATCGTGGCAATCGTTTGGGGACTTTTCCCCGCTGTCGGCTTCGCCGAACGGCACGCACTGATTGTCGGCAACGCAGCGTATGATGAGCTTGAACCGCTCTCCAACACCCACACAGACGCCGAGGCCTATCGCGACGCATTCGAAGACCTTGGATACAGCACTCTCTATCTGACCGATCTGGACGGGGCGGAGATGTGGGCCGCGCTTGATCGTATCACCGAGGGGATGCGCCCCGGAGACGAGGTTGCCTTCGTTTTTTCCGGACATGGCTGGAGTGATGGCAAGGTCAATTACCTCGTTCCGACCGACGCTCCGCAACAGGCCAGCGACAAACAGTTGAAACGGGCGTCGATCCCGCTGCGCGACGGTCGGTCCGGTGTTCTTGACGAGCTGGAGGCCGCCGGTGCGTCTCTCACGCTTGCGATCGTCGATGCGTGTCGCGACAACCCGTTCAGGCCGCCCCCGGGCACGCGATCCACGTCCATGTCGCGCGGCCTTGTTCCGGTGTCGGTGGCCCGGGGCTCTTTCGTGATCTTCTCGGCAGGGGTGGGCGAACAGGCGCTCGACGGCCTGCCAACCGACCCGCCCGGCAAACAATTGTCTGTCTTCACACGGGCTTTTCTGCCGTGGCTCCGCAGCGGCGCATTTCTGGAAGATGCGATCTCCGAGGCGCAACTCGAAACGGCCAGCCTGGCACTGACACATGCCGGGCATCAACAGCATCCGGCCTATTATGATCAGACGATGGGCAAGACATGCCTGGTGGAAAACTGCTCCCAGCCCTCCGCCGCCGCTCCACAGGAGCAAGTGGCGACGACTGTCGTGGTTCCATCGCTTTCCCAACGACTGACCGACGAAACACCGGCGACCGACGGCGCAGTCGCGCCAAATGACAATGACCTGGTGGATGTCCAACCCACCGAAGGGGCGGAAGACTTCTTCCAGCGCGGAATGGAGTTGATGGGATCGGACACCCCCGACGGTCTCGAATGGGGCGTCGAACATCTGCGTCGGGCCGCAACCCTACGCCATTCCGGAGCGATGACGGAGCTGGGGGCGGCCTTCGCCTTCGGGCGTGGGATCGAACAGGACGGCGCCATGGCGCTGGACTGGCAATCGAACGCCGCGAAGCTCGGCAATGCGCGGGCAATGCTACGCATTGGGCTGACCCATCTCATGGGCCACGGCGTTCCCGGCGACGAGTCCGAGGCCGCCCGCTGGATCTTCAAGGCGGTGGAATTCAAGGATCCGGACGCCATGTACCTGCTGGCCATGCTGCATGAGGATGGCATTGGCGTGTCTCAGAGCATGGAGAAACTGGTTTTCTGGCTTGAGCAGGCCGCAGCGCATGGCCATCTCGACGCGATGTACCTTCTTGGCGACATCTATCTCGACGGCGAAGACGGCATCATCGCCAAGGATAGCCTCAAGACAGAGTATTATTGGCTCGCGGCGGCAAAAGCGGGGCATCGCGACGCGATGGAGGACCTTTCGGAGTTTCTTGAGGGCGAAGACAGCGTCGGCGTGGAATACTGGGCCAGAGCCGCGCAATCGACACCTGCACGCCCGGGCTACATGGAGAACCCGACCTGCCTCAGCGACTGGGAATGCTATGACCGCGAGAGCGAAGACGTCGCCTCGGCGACGCCTGTGGCCCCCGCGCCCGTTCCGAAATCGGAGGCCGGGCAACCAAGACGGCCAGACAGGTCGCCCCGCGTGATCTATGCCGTTCAGGATTGCGACCGCTTCGCGGCCTCTCCACGCGACCCAGATCGCGCGGATCTGGAACAGAGCGTGGAATATGCGGATCTGGAGACGTATCGGGTCATTTCCGAATGCCTCGAGGACATCGCCGAGTGGCCGGACACCCGCAGGTTCTATGCCCAGATTGCGCGCGGATATTTCAAGGCCGGGATGCTCGCCGAAGCATTTGACGCCGCAATGACCGGGGCGGAGCTTGGCAGCGGACAGGCCATGAGCCAGATCGGGATCATGTACAAGAGCGGGCATCTCGTTGCGCAAGACCCCTATGAGGCGCTCACTTGGCTTGAGAAGGCCGGACGGACGGGCAATGTGACCGGCATGCATTTTGCCGCCGGAATGCACCTTCATGCCGAGGACATCCCCTACAATCCGCAAGCAGCGGCGAACTGGTTCAAGGCCGCGGCAAATCTGGGAAGCCCGCAAGCCTACAAGGATCTGGGCATCCTCTATGACACTGGTGAGGGCGTGCCATATGACCCGGTGGAAGCGGCGGCAAACCTGCTGATTGCCCTGTCCACAGGCTCCGATCAGGCGCGTGAGGTGCTGTTACAGGATGCCGGAAGCCTGACCCCCCGGACGCGCATTGAAATTCAACGGATACTGAACCGCGACGGAACCTATTTCGGCGCATTGGACGGCTCTTTCGGACCGCAAACCGATCGGGCCCTGCGCTCCAGAATCCTGAACTGACCCGCGCCCGGTGGATCAGTTGGCGCTTCCTTCCGCGAGGAACCAGCCTGCGACCCAACCTTCGACGCCCCGGTAATAGATCCTGCACCAGACGCGTTTGCGCGCGGCATCGCGTTGCGTCGGCGTTGCGGCCTCCCACTGGGCATAGGTCATCCCGCCGCTGCATCCCAGGTTCCGGACCCCATTTCCGTCAGGCGGGATCGCTCCGATTTTGGAAGCCCGGGCGGTTGGTCCGTTGCGAATGTTCAGCACATCGTTCCAGGCGACCCCGACAACGCGAAAATAGTCCGGCCCCGAAGCGTCCACCGCCGCCACGCCGGGGTGAAGCATCGCGATCACAGCCGCGACCAGAACAGCCTTCGAAACCATTTCGGCTCCTCCCAATCCTAAAGAAGACCCTGGCTCTTGAGTTCCAGGTAACGTTCGTATTCCAGATCCGGCGTGATGAAGTTGAGGCAGGTATCCTGGTATTTCGCGCCGGGATACACATCGAGAATTCGTATCCGGAGATTTCGGTATTCCGCCAGGCGCGGCAGGTTGACGATCACATCGTCGGAATTGTCCGGCAGGCGGGTTTGAAACACGTCCCCGAGATCCGTCGCAATCTCGATTGTCCGCGCTCGGCCGTTATTGCCGAAGGCCCTGGCCGATTTTCCATATCCGTTCTGTAGGATCAGCCTGCGAAACGGAATTCCGTCTCGGATAGAAATGGCGATTTCCTCGCCATTGCCATTTCCGCGCACACCTTCGCACCAGGCTGTCCGGTTGTCTCCGTCCAGCAAGTTGCCCGGGCCATATGAGTTTCCGGATTGGGATGCGAGAACGGATGAGACGCAGATTTGAACGCGGCCGACCAGTTCAGTCGGCCCGTAGGCCGCGCAAGTCTGTCCCCAACAGGCTCCAGCCGACGCCATGAAGCAAATTGTTGCGAGAGAAGCGAAACCCGATCCAAGCATGGTTGTTGGCCCTCCTTGATCCGTTCGAGAAACTCGAGACGGTTTCCCAACGGAAGCATTCCGGCACCGCAGCCCTTCCGAGCTACACTGGCCGACGATTGCTTATCCACACGATAGAATCCGCGATCTGTCCATGACGCACGTCAAAAGATGCATCCAGAATATCGGAGCAGGCCAACTCGACTGCGCCCTGAGCGGCGCTGCCTATTGACAGACCCGTCCTCCGCGCGTCTTGGAGCACGGGGTTCGTTTTCGTAAAATCCTCCATTGCTCGGCACGGCCAAGTGTTTGATCCCACGGTTCTGTGATGTGATCCTTTCGTTTGAATCGAAGGAAACACTATGACGCAAGTTCGTCCCGGAAACGCCACGCTCCCGTTGACCGGCATCCAGAGCAGGCGCTCCGGGCGCGACGGGCTGACGTCGCCGAACCAGACCGGTTGCCTCAGACGCTTCGTGTGAGCCCGCCGTCGATCCGCCAGTTCTGTCCGGTTACGTATCCGCCAGTTTCGGAGGCAAGCCAGCCGATGAGCGAGGAAACCTCTCTTTCCGTGCCGTAACGGCCCAGCGGGATGCGGGATCGACGCTCCGCGTTCTCGGGCAGGCTATCGATGAAGCCCGGCAGGATGTTGTTCATCCGGATGTTCTGGGCGGCATATCTGTCAGCGTAGAGCTTGCTGAAGCCCGCAAGCCCGGCACGGAAGACTCCGGACGTGGGGAAGAGCGGGTCTGGTTCGAACGCTGCGAATGTCGAGATGTTGATGATCGAGCCGCCTCCCTGGGCCGCCATGATCGGCGTGACACGCCGGGTCGGCCGGATCACGTTCATCAGGTAGACATCGAGCCCTGCGTGCCAGTCTTCATCCGACATTTCGAGAATGTCGCCCTTGGGGCCGTGCCCGGCGGAGTTTACCAGCACATCGACCCGCCCCCACCGATCCATCGCCCCGTCAACAAGCCGCGAGAGGTCTTCGACCGACTGGTTCGATCCGGTGACTCCGAAGCCGCCGAGATCCTCGGCAAGCGCCTCTCCCTTTCCGGAGGAGGACAGGATGCCGATCCTGAAGCCATCGGCCGCGAGTTGTTTCGCAGCCCCTGCCCCCATGCCGCTGCCGCCGGCTGTTATCAACGCTACTTTTTCTATCGCCATTTTCCGGACTCCTTGCCAAGCGTCATACTCTGGATGCGCCTACGATCTTTTGATAGTAGGATGTATAGCGATGCCGTCGGTTAGCTGCGCTTCTGCCAGCCTGTAGGAAATCTACTGTGAAAAGTGAGACCAACCTCCCGCCCCTCAACGGACTCCGGGCCTTTGCCGTCGCAGGACGGCACCTGACCTTTCGCGCTGCGGCCGATGAGCTGGGAGTGACACAGGGCGCTGTGGCACAGCAGGTGCGCGGCCTTGAAGACCATCTCGGCCTGCGTCTGTTCCTGAGAGAGTCGCGCGGGCTGGCCTTCACCGAGGAGGGACGCGCCTATCACGCGGCGGTCTCGCGTGCCTTCACGCAGCTCTCGGACGCAACCCGCGCGCTTCGTACGGCCCCATCCCGGGTGACCATCAGCGTCACACCCACCTTCGCTTCGAAATGGCTCATTCCGCGGCTTGCGGAATTCACGCAAGCCCATCCCGGGATCGATCTCCGCATCACCGCAACCGAACGCGTTTCCAGCTTTCATGCAGACGGAATCGACCTCGCGGTGCGCCAGGGGCGGCCGCCATTCGGGGCAAGCCTGCGCGCCGATCTGCTGTTCCTCCAGGAAATCATCGCGGTGTGCTCTCCCACCCTCGACGCCGCGGACGCGGCGGCCTTGCCGAGCCTCACGTTGCTCCACGACACGCACGATCTCTGGCCGAGATTCATCGAAATGACATTCGGGCAGGATCCAGGATCGTCTCGCGGACTCCGGTTCAATCAGACAACGTTGAGCCTCGACGCCGCCTTGGCCGGACAGGGGGTGGCACTGGCCAGTCGCTTCCTTGTTCAAAGAGACCTCGACGCTGGCCGCCTCGTACAACCCTTCGACAGCGTTCTGGAAGGTGGAATGGACTTCTACCTCCTCTCGCCGCGGCAAGGAGCATCCAGAGCGTCGTCGCAAGTCAGAAGCTGGGTCCTGAACTCGGCATGGAAAGAATCTGGGTCAGGTACGAATGGGCGAAATTCCTGAGATCCTGCCGTCGCCATGCGCGCATCGATCCAGCGCTCAGCCAGATCCACGCGATGACGATAGCCACAGCGGCGTGCCGACCATGTTCCTCTGATCGCCGGATGGCCGCCTTGTCAGAAGATGCAGGCCGGCAGGTGAACGACACATCTGTCGAACGGCCCCTTCGTCTCAACGCCTGACGCCGACGTTCCTCCCTAACAAAAGTCAAGGCGCACCTCCCGCCGCCGGCGCATAGCTGTGGGCAACGCAGCCTTTTGCGACAGAGAGTGAATGCGACAGCAACCGGAAAGAAAACGGCCGAGTAAACAGCGAAGGACACGCCTTCGGCTGGCCTGTCTCGGCGTGTTGGCCCTTTCCGTGCTCCTGCAAACCATCGCGACGATGCCCGGACTGGCCCATCAGGCCGATCAGGTGATCGAGATCTGCAGCGAATTCGGCATATCGGAGATCCGAATCGATTCCGACGGAAACGAGACCGCCGGCAGCAAGACTCCCTGTGTCGAGTGCGGGGACTGCCCCCTATGCATGCTGTCCGTGGCCTTCGATCTTCCCCGCGAGACCCTTTGGCGCCGACATCTCGGGCTGCCATCGCATCAGGACATGATCATCGGCGCCGTCTGCACGACCAATCCGGCCCAGTTCTGGGCTGACAATCGCGGACCGCCAGCCCAAACCGAAAAGGCAATACTCTTGGCTATGAAACTGTTCATGGGGCCGACCTGCTTTGAAGGGAGGATGCCATGGATGTGAAGCGCGTCTTCACCGGCTGGCTCCTCGCCCTTGCGCTCGCCGCCACCCTCCTCGGGGGCATCGCAAGCAAGGCAAACGCGGAAACGCTCGCCAGCTTCCTTCCCAAACTCACCGCATCCGATTTTCACCCCGATGCCGACAGTTTCGGCCCCGTGCGGGAGGACGTCCCCGTGGCGCCGCTGCTCAAGGGCACAGAGACGTTGGCCTGGGCCTTCCTGACATCGGATTTCGTCGGCACAACAGGTTATTCCGGCAAGCCGATCCACGTGGTCGCGGCAATCGATGCGGACGCCGTCCTGACCGGCGTTCAGCTGGTCAAGCATTCCGAACCCATCGTGCTGATCGGCATCCCGGATCGGAAGGTCAAGGCGCTCACCCAATCCTATGCCGGGCTCGACCTGAAGGCGGAAGTCGTCGAATACGGCTCGGCCCATGATCTCGACATCATCTCGGGCGCGACCGTCACGATCATGGTGATCGACGATTCCATCGTGCGCGGCGGCATCAAGGTCGCCCGGGCGCTCGGCCTTGGCGGGCTGGCGCAGGAAGAGACCGGGCCGAGACGCGAGTTGGACCTCTCGATCACGGACACCGCCGACTGGGCCACCCTGTCCGGCGACGGCTCGATCCGTCGGCTCACGCTGGATGTCGGACAGATCAATGCCGCCTTCGAGGCAACGGACGACCCCCGCGCCATCAAGCGCCCCGAGAAAGGCGCACCCGACGATACCTTCATCGACATGCATGCGGCGCTGGTCTCGGTGCCGTCGATCGGCCGGTCGCTGCTGGGCGACAATGAATATGCCAACCTGACCGACTGGCTGGAGGAGGGAGAGCACGCGATCCTCGTGCTGGGGCGCGGCGCCTATTCCTTCAAGGGCTCGGGCTATGTGCGCGGCGGCATCTTCGACCGCATCCAGCTTATCCAGGGCGATGGGTCGGTGCGCTTCTTCGACAAGCAACACCGACGGCTCGGCGACCTCGCCGCCGCCGGGGGGCCGAGCTTCAAGGAGCTCGACCTGTTCAGGATCCCGGCCGATGTGGAATTCGATCCGGCCGAGCCCTTCCGCCTGCAACTTCTTGTGCAGCGCTCGGTCGGCGCGCTGGAACGCGTCTTCCTGACCTTCGACCTCGGCTACAAGCTTCCCGAACGTTTCCTTCTGCCGCTTCAGGCACCAAAGATCCTCGACAGCGCCGAGGACGAGGCTGCTGCAAAGGCCGCGCTCTGGCAACGGATCTGGAGAGACAAGACGGTCGAGATCGCCGTGCTGGGCGGCATGCTCGCCGTGCTGACGGCAACGTTCTTCTTCCAGTTTCAGGCCACGGCAAACGCCCGCGTCTTCTACTGGTTCCGCATCGGCTATCTGACCATGACACTGGTCTTCATCGGCTGGTACGCCAATGCGCAGCTCTCGGTGGTAAACCTGATGGCGCTGGCCGGGCAGATGCGCGAGGGCTTCAGCTGGGACGCCTTCCTGATGGACCCGCTGGTCTTCATCCAGTGGTTTGCCGTCGCTGCCGCGCTGCTCTTCTGGGGCCGTGGCGCCTATTGCGGCTGGCTCTGCCCATTTGGCGCGTTGCAGGAGCTGACAAACCAGGTCGCTCGGTTCTTCAAGGTCCCGCAATGGACCCTGCCATGGGGTCTGCATGAACGGCTCTGGCCGCTGAAATACATGATCTTCCTTGGGCTTTTCGGCGTCTCTCTGGGCTCGATCCCGATGGCCGAGAAACTGGCCGAGGTGGAGCCGTTCAAGACCGCGATCATCCTGAAATTCGTCCGCGACTGGCCCTTCGTGGTCTTTGCGGTGGGGCTGCTGGTCGCCGGACTGTTCGTCGAACGGTTCTATTGTCGCTATCTCTGCCCGCTGGGCGGCGCGCTGGCGATCCCGGCGCGGATGCGGATGTTCGACTGGCTGCGTCGCTACAAGGAATGCGGCGCGCCCTGCCAGACCTGCGCCAATGAATGCCCGGTCCAGGCGATCCACCCGACCGGTGAGATCAACCCGAATGAATGCGTAGACTGCCTGCATTGCCAGGTTCTCTACCAGTCCGAAACGAAATGCCCCGTTGTCATCAAGAAGATGAAGCGGCGCGAAAAGGTCGGCGCTCCCTTGCAGATGCCGCCCGCAAACCACCCGAACGCGAAGAAACCGGAACCTGATGGAGGGAACGCCCATGTCTGAGAAGATGAAACAACTGGCGATGACACGCCGCGGAATGCTCGGTGCCACGGCCACGGGGGCAGTGCTCGCCTCCGCTGGCTTCGGCGGAACGATGATGTCTGCCACCCAGGCGAAGGCCGCGGCAGGAACCGCGAGCCTCGAACCGGGCGAGCTGGACGACTACTACGGCTTCTGGTCCTCCGGCCAGACCGGCGAGCTGCGCATCCTCGGTGTGCCGTCGATGCGTGAGCTGATGCGCATTCCGGTGTTCAACCGCTGTTCGGCCACCGGCTGGGGCCAGACCAACGAGAGCCTCAAGGTGCTGACCGAGGGTCTGACCGAAGAGACGAAGCACTTCCTCGCCTCCAACGGCAAGGTCACCTATGACAATGGCGACCTGCACCACCCGCACATGTCCTTCACCGACGGCACCTATGACGGCCGTTACCTGTTCATGAACGACAAGGCCAACACCCGCGTGGCCCGTGTGCGTTGTGACGTGATGAAATGCGACAAGATCCTCGAGATCCCGAACGCGCATGACATCCACGGGTTGCGTCCGCAGAAATTCCCGCGCACCGGCTATGTCTTTGCCAATGGCGAGCACGAAGCGCCGCTGGTCAATGATGGCACGATCCTCGACGACCCGTCGCAATACTTCAACATCTACACTGCCATCGACGGTGACACGATGGAGATCGCCTGGCAGGTGATCGTGTCGGGCAACCTCGACAACACCGATTGCGACTACCAGGGCAAATACGCCTTCTCGACCTCCTACAACTCGGAAATGGGCATGAACCTGGCCGAGATGACCGAGAACGAGATGGACCACGTGGTTGTCTTCAATCTCAAGGAGATCGAGGCCGGTGTCGCCGCCGGCGACTACCAGGAACTGAACGGCGTCAAGGTGATCGACGGGCGCAAGGGTCAGAACAAGAACTACACCCGTTACATCCCGATCCCCAACTCGCCGCATGGCATCAACACCGCGCCAGACGGCAAGCATGTCTGCATCAACGGCAAGCTGTCGCCGACGGTATCTGTGATGGATGTGACAAAGCTCGACGCGGTCTTCGAAGGCGCCGACCCGCGCTCCTGCATCGTGGCCGAGCCGCAGCTGGGCCTCGGGCCGCTCCACACCGCCTATGACGGCAAGGGCAACGCCTTCACCACGCTCTTCCTCGACAGCCAGGCCGTGAAGTGGAACATCGAGAAGGCGATCGAGCAGTATAACGGCGCCGATGTGGACCCGATCATCGAGAAGATCGACGTGCATTACCAGCCAGGCCACAACTCGACCTCCATGGGTGAGACCAAGGAAGCCGATGGCAAGTGGCTGATCTCGATGAACAAGTTTTCCAAGGACCGGTTCCTCAACACTGGCCCGCTGAAGCCGGAGAACGAGCAGCTCATCGACATCTCGGGCGACGGCATGACGCTGGTCCATGATGGACCGACCTTTGCCGAGCCGCACGACTCGATCATCGTGCGCCGCGACATCGTCAACCCGCGCAATGAGTGGGACCGCAACGACCCGATGTGGGAAGATGCTCGCAAGCAGGCCGAGGCCGATGGTGTCGATCTCGACTGGGGCCACGAGGAGCTGATCCGCGACGGCAACAAGGTGCGGGTCTATCTCTCCTCCGTGGCGCCGGAATTCTCGATGGAGAAGTTCACCGTCAAGCAGGGCGACGAGGTCACCATCTATGTCACCAACATGGATGATATCGACGACCTGACCCACGGCTTCTGCCTCGCCAATTTCGGCGTTGCGATGGAGGTTGCACCGCAGGCCACCGCCTCGGTCACTTTCGTTGCCGACCGTCCGGGCGTGCACTGGTTCTATTGCCAGTGGTTCTGCCACGCGCTCCACATGGAGATGCGCGGCCGGATGTTCGTCGAACCGAAAGGCGCCTGATCCATGCGTCTGCTCTGGGCCACCCTGCTGCTCATCGCCTCGCCGCTCTCGGCGGCCGAGTGGGACGTTCCGGCACGGCCCGGAGCGATCGCCGAAACACTGTCCCGGGCCGCGGAGGGCGACACGCTGCGCCTGCGGCCCGGGACCTATACCGAGACCGTCGAGCTGGCCTTCCCGGTCACGCTGGACGGGCAAGGCCATGCCATCCTCGACGGGCAGGACCGGGGCAGCGTGATCACCGTGACCGGCGCGGATGTCACGGTCTCGGGGCTGACGATCATCGGATCGGGCTCCTCCCATGAGGAAATCGATTCCGGCATCAAGCTGACCAAGACAGCCGACAGGGCCATTGCCCGCGACAATGTGCTGGAAGGCAATCTCTACGGAATCGACATCCACGGCGCGCGCGACGCCCGCGTCACCGGCAACCACATCACCGGACGCACCGACCGCCGGATGAATGATCGCGGCAATGGCGTCTATGTCTGGAATGCGCCGGGAGCCGTGGTTGAGAACAACGATATCCGGCTTGGGCGTGACGGGATTTTCGTCAATTCCTCGAAGAAGAATATCTTTCGCAACAACATCTTCCGCGACCTGCGCTTCGCCGTGCACTACATGTATGCCAACCAGTCGGAGGTGACGGGCAATGTCTCCATCGGCAACGACCTTGGCTATGCGGTAATGTTCTCCAAGCGCGTCAAGGTGGCGGACAATATCTCCATCGATGACCGCGAGCATGGTGTGATGATGAATTACGCCAATCACAGCGAGATCACCGGAAATTACGTGCGCGGCACGAAGCAGAAATGCGCCTTTCTCTACAATTCCAACAAGAACCTGTTCTCGGGCAATCATTTCGAAGCCTGCGGCATCGGCATTCACTTCACCGCCGGTTCGGACGGCAACCGCATCCTCGGCAATGCCTTCATCGGCAACCGGACCCAGGTGAAATACGTCTCCACCCGCTGGGTGGAATGGTCCGAAGAGGGCGAAGGCAATTACTGGTCCGACTTCGCCGCCTATGACCTCAATGGCGACGGGATCGCGGATGCGCCTTATCGCCCGAATGACAGCATGGATCACGTGCTCTGGACACAGCCGGCGGCGAAGCTGCTGCTCGGCTCGCCCGCGGTTCAATTGGTGCGATGGTCGCAATCGGCCTTCCCGGCGCTCCTGCCGGGCGGCGTGATCGACAGTCACCCGCTGATGCAACCGCGCGAAATCGACCTGACCGGACGGGAGGGACTGAATGACTGACATCCTGACAATCGACAGCGCCAGCAAGCGGCGCGCTGATCAGCTGACGCTGGACTCCGTGAGCCTGACGCTGGCGCCCGGCGAACGGGTGGCCCTGCTGGGCCATAACGGCGCCGGAAAATCGACGCTGATGAAGCTGATCCTCGGGCTGACGAAGCTCGATGGCGGGACGATCCGCATTGCCGGTGCCAAGCCCGGCAGCACCGCCGCGCGCCTTGCCACCGCCTTCCTGCCGGAGGCGGTGAGCTTTCACAAATCCCTCACCGGGCGCGACCAGCTTGCCCTCTTTGCCCGCCTGGCCGGGGTTGGAACAACCCCCGTGGCCGGACTGCTGGAGCGGGTCGGGCTGGCGGACGCGGCGGATCGCCGGATCGGCACCTATTCGAAGGGAATGCGGCAGCGGCTCGGCCTCGCGCAGGTGCTGCTGGGCAAACCCGCCGTCGCATTGCTCGACGAGCCGACAAGCGGGCTCGATCCGATCTCCCGTCAGGAACTCTATGCCATCATCGACGAGCTGGCCGCACAAGGCACCGCTGTCCTTGTCGCCTCGCACGCCCTGACCGAGGTCGAAGCCCGCACGGACCGCATCGCGATCCTGCGCAAGGGCAAGCTGGTGGCCGATGACACGCTCGCGAGCCTCTCCCAGCGGGCCGGCCTGCCGACCAGGCTGCGCATCCGCGCCCGCCACGGCGAGGCTGACCGCATCGCCGCCGATACTGGTGGGCAGCGGATCAACGGGGCGTCAGTGGAACTGCTCTGCGCGCCTGAAGCCAAGATGGACCAGCTTCGCCGCTTCGCCGCCATGTCCGACGCGGTGGAAGATATCGAGATGACCCCGCCGCGTCTGGAAGACCTCTATCGCCATTACGCACAGGAGACCGTCCAATGATCGGCCGTATCCTCGCCGTCGCCCGCACGGAAGCGCTGATCGTGCGCCGCAACCGCTGGCTGTTCCTTGCAACCCTGATCATGCTGCTCTTCGCGCTGGCGCTGACCTTCGCTGGCTCTGCCCCGACCGGCACGCTGGGCGCGGATCGCCTGACCGTGGCCGTGGCTTCGATGACCACGCTCTCGGTCTATCTCGCGCCGCTTCTGGCGCTGATGATGAGCTTCGATTCCATTGCCGGGGAAGCCGACCGTGGCAGTCTCGCGCTGCTGCTCTCCTACCCCGCCGGGCGCGGCGAGATCCTTGGCGGCAAATACCTCGCCCATCTCGCAGCCCTTGCCTTTGCCATGATCGTCGGCTTCGGCACGGCGGGCGCGATCGCGGGCGCCACCGGCGGCGCGGGGACGCAAAGCGTGCTGGCGCTGCTGCGGTTGATCGGCACGTCGATCCTGCTGGGCGCTGTCTTCCTCGCCTTCGGCTACATGCTCTCTGCGCTCGCCGGCAGCCCGGCGGCGGCGGCGGGCATGTCGGCCGCGCTCTGGCTGGTCTTCGTTGTGCTCTACGATCTGGGGCTTCTGGGCGCGGTGGTCGTCGACTCGGGCGGCTATTTCACCCAGCACGTGTTCCCCTGGGTCCTCGCCGCCAACCCGGCCGACGCGTTCCGGCTCTGGAACATGGCCGCCTCGCCCGACGTGGCCTTGGCCACGGGCATGGCGGGGGTCTCGGCCAGCCTTCCGGCCTGGGCCGCCCCGGTCTCGCTTGGCGTCTGGCTCGTGGCCGGGTTCGCCATGGCCCGAACCGCGTTTCGGAGGCTGGAGCCATGAGGTATCTGCTCCTCCCCTGCCTGCTCCTGCTGGCGGCCTGCAAGGAAGAGGTCGCTGAGATCCCCGACCCGACCCCGATGACCGACACGGCCCTGAGCTATTTCTGCCAGATGAACGTGGCTGAACATGGCGGCCCGAAAGGGCAGATCCATCTCGCGGGGTACCCGGCGCCGATCTTCTTTGCCCAGGTGCGCGACATGGTCGCCTATCTCAAGAGCCCGGAACGGGACGCCGATATCCTCGCAATCTATGTCAGTGACATGGGGGCGGCGGCGTCCTGGGCCATGCCCGGCACCGAGAACTGGATCGCCGCCAATGCCGCCCATTTTGTCGTTGGAGCAGGCGTTGCCGGTGGCATGGGTGCGCCGGAGATCGTGCCTTTCGGCCACCGGGACGCCGCGCAGACCTTCATCGATCAATATGGCGGCGCGTTGATGCCGCTCGACACTATTCCGGACGATGCCGCCATCGGGGCCGTCGATCTGGATCAGCATCTGGAGCATCCCTCATGAGAACTTCGCTGTCGCGTCGGCGTTTCCTGGCGATCACGGCCTCTGCCGCCGCGACGCCGGCCCTTGCCGGCCCACGGGGCGCCCATTGGCGCGGGACGGCGCTCGGCGCCGGAGCCAGCATGCGGCTTGAGGGGATCGATGCCGCGCGCGCGCGCCCCGTCTTTGCCGCCGTCGCGGCGGAGCTCCGTCGCTTGGAGGCGATCTTCAGTCTCCACGAGACCCAATCCTCGCTGTCGCGCCTGAACCGCACCGGGCGTCTCGACCATCCGCCCGCCGAATTGCTCGAGGTCCTGAGCCTGTCCGGCCTGCTGCATTCCGTGACACGGGGCGCATTCGACCCGACGATCCAGCCGCTCTGGCAGCTCCGGGCCGAAGCAGCCGTGCGGGGAAGGACCCCGGATGCGACGGGCATGGAAGAGGCACAAGCGCGGACCGGGTGGACGGCGCTGCGCGTTGATCCGCAACAAGTCGCCTTCGCCCGCCCCGGCATGGCACTGACGCTCAACGGCATCGCGCAAGGCTATATCACCGACAAGATCGCGGCGCTGCTTCACGGACGAGGCCTGCGGGATGTCCTGATCGACATGGGCGAGATCGCCGCCAGCGGCTCCCGCGCGGATGGTGCAGCCTGGACCGCGGGCGTGGCGCGGCCGGATGGGACGGTCGTCCGGCGCGTCAAGCTGACGGACCGGGCGCTGGCCACCTCCGCGCCCTCCGGCACGCTTCTCGATGCACAGGGAAAGGTTGGCCATATCCTTGACCCGCAAACCGGCGCGTCCGAGACGCGGCACGGGCTTGTTTCGGTCAGCGCCGGACGGGCCGCGATTGCCGATGGCCTCTCGACCGCCTGCTGCCTGCTGTCCAGTGAGGACGTGCACGCGGCAATCGCCGCCTTCCCGACGGCCCGGCTGGAAGCCTTGGCATAGCCGTACCGGGCGCATGCTGCGCGGCGTGGTCTACTCGCCCTGCGATCCGTGCTTCACACCGTCGGCCTCATCCATCAGACCGCGGACCCAGCGCGCGGCCAACCAGCCGGCGGGCAGGCCCAGCGGCAGGCAGAGCCAGATCGCCAGCATCGGCGAGAGCGTCGGCAAGCCAATCGCCTGCCCCATCAGGCCGAGCATGAAGAGATTGATGGCAACGGCCGCCGCCGCGAAGGGGTATAGCAGCAGCGCAAGTTTCGCGACCGACCAGCGTCCGTCCGTCCGCGTCATCTGGCGCTCACGGGCGGAAAGGGTGTTGCACGGGCGTGTCTCGGGGGCATGTCTGCCTCTCTGCAGGAAGCGGGGATGATGCCCGATGGTCGCGCGACCCACGGCCCGCTGCCTTGACTTTCGTTAAGGCCACGGCGGGTATGCCGGCCTATTGCGAAGCTCATGTGTCCAAAGCCGCCGGCTTTCCGTCGCAGCACGGTTCACAATTGACACGAGGAATCGTCACCATGACCGCGCGTCTGAGCATCTTCTTCTCCGAGGGTTTCCGGGTTTTCTTTCTCGCTGCGGGGCTCTTTGCAGTGGTCTCCGGCCTCATTTGGGAGACATGGCTCGGCGTGCAGTATCTCGGCGGCACGATAAACGAGATGCCTTTTGCCGTTACGCCGCACCAGTGGCACGCGCATGAGATGATCTTCGGTTATGGCAGCACCGCCCTTGGCGGCTTCCTGTTGACGGCCGTGCCAAGCTGGACCGGTACGCAAGCTGCACGACACATCTTCGTCATCGTGACCGCGGGCATCTGGCTGCTCGGGCGGCTGGCGATCTGGTACTCGGGGGCTCTGCCTGCTGGGCTGGTCGCTGTGCTGGACCTGGCCTTCCTGCCGATCCTGATCGCCAAGATCGCGGCGCAACTGGCGAAGAGGCCGAAGCCGCAAAACGTGATGTTCGTTCTCTTCCTGTCGATGGTCTGGGTCGGCAACCTTCTGGTACACTTGGAATGGATGGGCCTGACCTCCGACACTCTCGACACCGGCATGCGCGCCGGGCTTCTGGGCCTGTGCTCGATGATCGCGGTGCTGGGCGGGCGCGTGACGCCGGCCTTCACCCGCAACGCGATGAAGCGCGTCGAGTTGCCGGAAAGCCGCTGGCCACACCCGACGGAAACCCTTGGCAAGCTGGGGCTGGCCTTGGCCATCGCGCTGCCGCTGACGCTGCTGTTCGGCCTGCCGGAGCGCGCAGTGGGCGCGCTCGCCATCCTGTCGGGTCTGGTGCAACTGGCGCGCCTGTCACGCTGGCGGGGACGCTGGACGCTGGGCCAGCCGATCCTGCTGGCGTTGCATCTCGGCATGGCGATGCTGGGCACCGGGCTGGTGCTCTGGGGGCTGGCCGGGTTCGGGCTGGGCAGCGAGGTCGCGGCCCTGCATCTGCTGGGCATCGGCGCCGTGGGAGGCATGACCCTCGCCGTCATGAGCCGGGCGGTGCTTGGCCATTCCGGGCGAGCGCTGATCGCGCCCGGACCGGTTGCGGTGGCCTATTTCCTTGTTGCGGCCGGCGCGGTGCTCCGCTGGATCAGTTCCGAGATGAGCGGCGATCTCTATTTCCCGCTCGTGCTGGCCTCCGGGGGCTGCTGGATCCTTGCCTTCACCCTCTACACGATTTCGGTCCTGCCAATCGTCACGGCGCCGCGCCCGGCCCGACAAGGCTGAGCGGACTCCCGTTCCCCTTCCAGCAACACGCCCTCCCCTACATCGCCTCGACAGGGGCTTGGCGGGTGAAAACAGGCACCTATCCATATGTTTTTAATAGCAATTTAGAAACACTCACCTGGCTTGACTTTCGTTAAGGCAGGCAGGCTTCCGGCCCCTCATCCTTGGCGCATCTTCAACGCTTCGCAAGGGAGCGCGCAATGCGCGATGTCATGACCAAGAGCATGGCCCGCAACATCTTCTATGGCGGGTCATTGTTCTTCATCCTCATCTTCGTGGGCCTCTCGGTCCACTCACATCTCTACATCGTCAACCATTCCACGGACGTGAACACGCTCGACGACAGCGTGGCGCGCGGCAAACGGATCTGGGAAGACAATGCCTGCATCAACTGCCACACGATCCTTGGGGAAGGCGCCTATTTCGCTCCCGAGGTTGGCAATGTGATGACCCGCTGGGGCGTTCTCGAAGACCCGGAGGGCGCGTTCGAAGCCCTGAAGGGCTGGATGGACGCCATGCCAACCGGAATCGAGGGGCGCCGCCAGATGCCGAATTTCGGCCTCTCGGATGATGAATACCGCGACCTCACCAATTTCCTGATCTGGACCGACAAGATCGACGCCCAGGACTGGCCGCCGAACGACGCCGGCTGAGCGAGAGGACCAAGAAATGAAATACCAATCACAGAAAATCGCCCTGGCCTATTTCGCTGTCGCGATGGCACTCTTCGCGGTGCAGGTCACGATGGGGCTCGTGATGGGCTGGGTCTATGTCTCGCCCAACTTCCTCGGCGAGCTGCTGCCGTTCAACATCATGCGGATGCTGCACACCAATTCGCTGATCGTCTGGCTGATCTGCGGCTTCTTCGGCGCGGCCTATTTCCTGATCCCGGAAGAGGCCGAGCGGGAGATCCACTCGACCAAGCTGGCCTATCTGCAACTGCTGATCCTCGTGGTCGGAACGGCGGGCGTGGTCGTGACCTACATGTTCAACCTGTTCGAGGGCAACTGGCTCCTGGGCAAGGAAGGGCGCGAGTTCATCGAGCAGCCCAAATGGGTCAAGGTCGGCATCGTCGTCGCCGCGCTGATCTTCCTCTACAACGTCTCGATGACGGTGCTGAAGGGCAAGAAGACCGCGATCACCAATATCCTGCTGCTCGGCCTCTGGGGGCTGGCGCTGCTGTTCCTCTTCTCCTTCTACAACCCCGAGAACCTCTCCCTCGACAAGATGTACTGGTGGTACATCGTGCACCTCTGGGTTGAAGGCGTGTGGGAATTGATCATGGCGTCGATCCTTGCCTTCCTGATGCTCAAGCTGACCGGTGTGGATCGCGAAATCGTCGAGAAATGGCTCTATGTCATCGTCGCCGCCGCGCTCTTCTCAGGCATCCTCGGGACCGGTCACCACTACTTCTGGATCGGTACGCCAGGCTACTGGCAGTGGATCGGCTCGATCTTCAGCGCGATGGAAGTTGTTCCCTTCTTCGCCATGATGGCCTTTGCCTTCGTCATGGTCTGGAAGGGCCGCCGGGACCACCCCAACAAGGCTGCGCTTCTGTGGTCGCTCGGCTGTGCCACGCTCGCTTTCTTCGGCGCCGGGGTCTGGGGCTTCATGCATACCCTGCATGGTGTGAACTACTACACCCACGGCACGCAGATCACCGCCGCCCATGGCCACCTCGCCTTCTTTGGCGCGTATGTCTCGCTCAACCTTGCCATCTTTACCTATGCCATGCCGATCCTGAAGGGCCGCGATCCCTATAACCAGGTTCTCAACATGGCATCGTTCTGGCTGATGTCGGGCGGCATGGTCTTCATGACCTTCGTGCTGACCTTTGCCGGCACGCTCCAGACCCACCTGCAACGGGTGAATGGCGAGTATTTCATGGACGTGCAGGACCAGCTGGCGCTGTTCTACTGGATGCGGTTCGGCTCCGGCATCGCGGTCGTGCTCGGGGTGCTGCTCTTCATCTACGCGGTCTGCGTTCCCCGCAAGGAAATCATCGACGCCGGTGACACCGCCGACGTTCCGGCCGAGTGATCGAAATGGATGGATCCATGACACAGACACCGGAGGGGGCGGCGAAGGCCCCCTTCTACCTGCCCCAATCCGACGAATGCGCGGTCTTCGAGGCAGCCCATGCGAACAATCTGCCGGTCCTGCTGAAGGGGCCGACCGGTTGCGGCAAGACCCGCTTCGTCACCCATATGGCGCAGCGGCTCGGCCGCAAGCTTTACACCGTCGCCTGCCACGATGACCTGGCAGCGGCGGACCTGATCGGGCGCTACCTGCTCAAGGGCGGCGAGACCGTCTGGGTGGATGGCCCGTTGACCCGTGCGGTCAGGGAAGGCGCGATCTGCTATCTCGACGAGGTGGTGGAGGCGCGCAAGGACGTGACAGTCGTATTGCATCCACTCACGGACGACCGTCGTATCCTTCCCATCGACCGCACGGGCGAGGAGTTGGAGGCCGCACCGGGCTTCATGCTCGTCGCCTCCTACAATCCCGGCTACCAGAATATCCTGAAGACGCTGAAGCCCTCCACGCGGCAGCGCTTTATCTCGCTGGAATTCGATTTCCCGGCACCGGACCTGGAAGTCCGGGTCGTGGCGCAGGAAAGCGGCCTTGGCGAGGAGCAGGTGCGTGCGCTCGTGCGCCTTGCCGGCAAGCTGCGCGCGCTCAAGGGGCAGGACCTCGAAGAGGGCGTCTCGACCCGTCTGGTCGTCTATGCCGGCATGCTGATTGCGCGGGGCATGGGCGTCGAACGGGCCGTGCTTGCCGCGATGATCGAGCCACTGACCGATGACGAGGACGTCAAACGCGGTTTGCTCGACCTCGTCACGGCCGTGTTCGGGTAGGACCGGAACCATGAGCGGGGTCGCGTTCGAGCCATGGGAACCCGAGGAAACCGTCGGGAAACTGTGGCACGCCTTTGCCAGCCGCCTCGATGCGCCCGAGGAGCACCACGGCGCCGCCGTCGATCTCTCCGAGGTCTCCGGGCGGCTGGCGGTCCTGTTTCGCGGGTTGGGAGGCAGCCATGCGGTCGAGCTGCGCCCGGTCTCCAACGAGATATCCCGCCACAGGCTGAGCTTCCTGCGCCGCCTCGGGACCGAGATCGAGACCACGCCGCGCGCGAGTTTCGACGGTGAAATCCTCCGCTTGCCAGCCCGCCTCGCGGTCTTTCCGACCCGCGAGGCCAATGCCGCGCTCTATCTCTGGCTGACGGCGGCCATCGCACACGCCCCCGACCGGATCGCCGAGGAGGACCCCCTGCGCGCCGACCTGCGCGCCTTGCAGGCGGCCAACCGCATGACCGGCGCAGCTCTGGACGCCGCCCCCGGCCTGCGCGACCTCCACACAGCCCTGTGCGACGGCACGTTGCACCAGAGACCCACGCCCACGCTGCCGGTCACCGAGGCCCGCATCGAGATGCTCCTGCGGCACATGCTCGGCGATCCGGCAGCCCTCCCGCCCGAAGTGCAAGCGCTTCAAGATGCCATGATCTCGGGCGAGCTCTCCGGCATCACGGCTCCGCGCGGCTATCGTCCATTTCGTCCGGTGCCGCTCTGGCCCGACCTGCGCGAAGTGGTTTTCTCGGCCGGGGATGACGTGGAGACGCGCGAGACGGATGGCACGTCCGAGGAGGCCGGCGACAAGACGGTTCGCGCCCGCCGCCGTCAGGCCGACCAGGCCGAACGGCAGGACAGCCTGATCCTGCACAAGTTCGAAGCGATCCTGAGCTGGGCGGAGTTCCTGAACCTCAACCGCCGCGTCGATGACGACGAAAATGACGATGCGAAAAAAGCCGCTGACGATCAGGACGAAATCGGACTGGGCCAGATTTCCAAGGCTCCGGCCACGCGTCTGAAACTGCATCTCGATCTCGCCCCCGAGGATGTGGATCGCGAGCGGCTCTCCGCGAAATGCACCTATCCGGAATGGGACGCCCGCACCGGATCCTACCTTCCGGATCATGTCCGCGTTCTGGCCAGCACCGCCGAAGCCCGCCCGGAATTCGAAGACTACGCGCGCGACCCGCGATCCGCCCGGCGCATCCGGTCGGTGAAACGCCAGTTCGAGGCGCTGCGCCCGGGACGCGTGACCACGCGCGGCCACCTGGACGGCGATGCGCTCGATCTTGACGCCACGGTCCGCGCGCAGGTCGACTGGCGCGCGACCGGGCGCGGCACGCAGAGGATATGGACCCAGTCCCGGCCCGAGGCGCGCGACCTTGCGGTTTCCATCCTGCTCGACGTGTCGCGCTCGACCGAGAGCGCGGTGTCCGGGCGCGCGGTGATCGATATCGAGCGCGAGGCGCTGGACGCGATGGCCTGGGGGCTGGATGCCTGCGGCGATGATTTCGCCATCAACGCCTTTTCCTCGCTCAAACGGCACCGGGTCTATGTTCAGAATTGCAAACGCTTCGATGAACCGATGTCACGCATCGTCGAGGAACGGATCGGCGGGTTGAGGCCCGGCTTCTACACCCGGCTCGGAGCGGCGATGCGGCATGCCAGTGCCGAACTCGCGACGCAGACACGCAAACGCAAGTTGCTGCTGATGATCACCGACGGCAAGCCCAACGATCTGGACCATTACGAGGGGCGCCACGGCATCGAGGACACCCGCATGGCCGTGCGCGAGGCGCGCCGCGCCGGGCAATCCGTCTTCGGCGTGACCGTCGACAAGAGCGCAAAAAGCTGGTTCCCGCGGCTCTTCGGCCAAGGCGGCTTCGAGGTCGTCGCAGATCCCGACAAGCTCACACAAGCCTTGCCGCAGATCTATCGACACCTGATCGGAGCGTGACAATGCCCGGTCAGGGTCCGCCGGATACCGGGCATCCGCTGGAAGACCTTCCCGGCGAGCTCCTGATCTGGGTGCTGATTGTCAGCGAGTTGCTCGTGTTTGGCGCCGGGTTGGCCGCTTTCCTCGGGGTGCGCATCACCGACCCGCAAGGGTTTGCCGATGCTCAGGATCACCTGCACCGTACAGGAGCGGCCCTCAATACGGTGGTCCTGGTGACAAGCGGCTATCTCGCGGCCCGGGCATTGCACTTGCGCCAGAGCGCGCGACGGGGCGCGGCGCGGTGGCACCTTGTCCTGGCAATGGCGCTCGGGGCGGTCTTCCTGATCATCAAGGGCATCGAATTCATCGACAAGGCGGCGCAGGGGATCGGGGTCGAGACCCACCCGTTCTTCATGTTCTACTACCTTCTCACCGGGTTTCACGCCGCCCATGTTCTGGCCGGGATCGTCATCCTCGGATTGGTCGCCATCTGGGACGACGCCCATAATATCGAGACCGGCGCTGCCTTCTGGCACATGGTGGACCTTGTCTGGGTCCTGCTGTTCCCCGTGATCTACCTGCTTGCATGAGGCCGCTCGTGACACCGACCCCCCTCACCCGCGCCTGGCTGATCCTGCTGCTCCTGAGCGGCGCATCCGCACTCATCGCGGCGCTTGTCGCTCAGAGCTTCGCACCGGCAGCACTGGGCGCGGTGATCCTGTTTCTGGCCTGGATGAAATCGCGTGTGATCCTGTCGTGGTATCTCGGTCTGCGGCAGGCCCCGGCCTGGCGGGCCGGGTTCAACTGGGTCCTGGCTCTCTATTGCCTGATTCTGCTCGGATTGTACCTGATCCCGGCACTGGGCAGTTGAACCCAAGCCGCGTCAGGTCGCTTTGTTCCAGGACAGGGCCGGATCGGACTCGGAGAAGTCCCGCAAACGGTCGATATCGTCGATCACGGCTTCGCTGCGCACAATGCGCACGCCCACCGGCTTGAGCTTGCTGAAGGCCCGGGAGAGGCTTTCAGGTTTCATACCCAAACGACCGGCAATCAGCACCTTGTCATACGGCAAGGTCACCACGCAGCGGCCACTTTCCTTCTCGCAGATTTCCAGCAGGAACTCGGCCACGCGCTGTGCGCCCGTGCGGGCCTTCAACTGCTCGAGCTGGGAGACAAGGGAGTGCAGATGCGTGAAGGTCGAGGCAAGCACCGACACGCCGACCTCCGGGTCCTTGCGCATCATCTCCATCAGGGCGCTGGTCGGTATCTGGATCAGTTCGCAGGCGGTAACGGCCTCGGCGGAAACCGGGTATTTGTTGTTGCGAAAGGCAACGGCCTCGCCGAAGCTCTCCCCCTTGGTAAAGACCGACACAACCGCCTCGCCGCCATTGGACGAAACCCGGAAGAGCTTCACCCAACCCTCGATCACGATGTGAACGGAACGGGCGACTTCTCCGTGCAGAAACAGCGTCTCGCCCCGATCATAGCTGTGCCAGCTGGACATTGCCATCAGCGGGTCAATGTAATCCTCAGGAAAACTTTTCAAAAGCAAAGAGTTGCGCGCAATTCGCTTGCGTCGTTCATTCGGCATCCCGGACGTCCTCCAAAGCCCCTTTCGATGTGCGAAAAAGGGGGCAGCGACTGTTCGCGTCAATTATCTTGCATGGTTTTTCAGCACAGTCCAATGGATCGGGACACCCAGTGTCGCTTACGGCTGCGGTGACAGAGGACGCAAGGGCGGGCATGGGAGCATCGCCCCGCGCCCTCGCTGTTGCCAATACAACGCTGGAAAGGACCGCTGCATTGACGCCTTGCGGGAAGAACGCCGGTGATCCAAGGGGGGATTGTCCGCACATTCCTGACGATCGCGTTGGCCCGGCGTCTCGGCTTTGATCGTCAGGCAGATAGAACGGCCAATTGCCGAGCCGCCAAAAGGGGGAGACAGATACAAATGGAATGCCGCTCGGAAAGATCAGTGGCCGTCCAGCGACAACCCAACCGACAATTCCAGATCCTTTATTTCCGAGACCATGCGCGTAGATTGTCCCGACCCGCCGACCACACCCGTCACAGCGGTGCCGGAGATATTGATCGGGGATTCGGAAACACCGTCGCTCGCCGGAGGCGAATATCCACTGGGACTACAGCCGGCCAACCCAATGATGACCGCGGCGACACCCAACCAATCCCGGATCATTGCACGTCTCCTAACAACCTTGCTCGCCTTCATGGGAGATGTGTCTCCTACCAAACCCGGAACCACACCGAAACCGAAATAAGGGCCGGCAGGCTGACAACGGAACGGTTGGCGCTGGTGTTCTGCGACAGTTCCGACATGATCGCCACCGCGGACTGTCCCGCTCCGAGACCCGTCGCGACTTCGCTTTTGGAGGAGGGAAACCTTGGCACCATGAACACGGACGGGCGCGCTCCCCTCCGGTCAACCGAAGATCCTGTTGCAAACAACGTCCCGTCGGGCGATTCACTCTAAAGGCGAGCAACGCATTCACGGACGCCACACAATGAGACGGTGGAACCTGACATGAGACATCACGACCTACCTTCGACACGGCAGGATACCGGCCCCACCCGCACACGTTTCCTTGGCCTGGCGTTCTTGCCGCTGCTGCTGGGTCTGCTCTTTTTCGCCGCCTCCCTGACGCCGTCGCTGATCCCCCGCCCCTGGGTCCTGCAAGGCATCCTGGCTGGTCTGGTGACGGCTATCGGCTACGCCATCGGTCAGTTCGCACATGCTGTCTGGCAGGGCCTGGAACTGCCGAACCTGCCGGCGCGGGGGGTGCGTATCCTGTGCCTGCTCCTGGCGCTCCCTGTGCTGGGGACGCTGTTCTGGACATTGCTGCACGCCGCAGAGTGGCAGAACTCGACCCGGGTTCTCTTCGGAATGGAGCCCTTGGAGGCCTTCAGTTCGCTGGGAATCCTCGGGGTCGCCACCGCGGTTTTCATCGTTTGCTTTCTGCTCGGCTGGGCGACCCAATGGCTGTTCGACTGGATCCGGCGCCGGCTCTATCGGATCATGCCGATGCGGTTGGCGAATGTCCTTGGGCTCGTTCTCGCGGCATTGATCGTCTTCGTGGTGACCCGGGATGGGGTTGTCCAATCCGGCTTCGACCTGGCGGACGAGTCCTATGCCGCGGCGCAGGACCTGTTCGCGGATGCGCCGCCTGCGCCCACGGACCCCCGGTTTGTCGGCGGGCCGGACTCCCTTGTCGACTGGGGTGCGATGGGGCAACCGGGACGAAACTACGTCCTGAACGGGCCGGATGCGCAAGCGATTTCGGCCTTCAGCGGCCGCGACGCCATGGATCCGATCCGGGTCTATGTCGGGCGGGCGCAGGACGATTCCCCGCAGGCGCGCGCCGAACTGGCGCTCGAGGAGCTCAAGCGGCTTGGTGCTTTTGACCGCAAAGTCCTGATTGTCGCCAGCCCGACCGGCACCGGCTGGCTCGATCCGGGCGGGCACGAGCCTTTGGAGTTCATGCATGACGGCGACATAGCGACCGTGGCCGTTCAGTATTCCTTTCTTCAGTCGCCCCTGGCGCTGATCTTCGAGACGCAGTCGGGCCTGGATCAGGCAACCGCCACCATGCGGACGATCTATGCCCACTGGACCACACTGCCGCCGGAGTCGCGACCGAGATTCTACATGCACGGGATCAGCCTCGGCGCCTGGTCGTCGATGTACTCGTTCAACGTCTACCGGGTCCTCAACGACCCGATCGATGGTGCGCTCTGGACCGGACCGCCCTTCCCCTCGGCACAGTGGAACGCGGCCGTCGCGGCCCGAAATCCCGACTCTCCATACGTCTTGCCGACGGTCGGCAGCGGTCAACTCGTCCGGTTTGCATCGCAATATGGTGGAATAGATCGCTCCCCCGGGCCATGGGGCCGCATACGCCTTGCCTTCCTGCAGCACGCCTCCGATGCAATCGTGTTCTATGAACCGGCCTCGCTCTGGCGGGCGCCCGAATGGATGAAGGAACCACGCGCGGCGGATGTCTCGCCAAAGATCCGCTTCATTCCGGTGGTCACGCAGTTGCAACTGGCGCTCGACATGGCGCTGGCATTGGGTGTGCCCGGCGGCTACGGCCACAATTACATCGCGCATGACTATATCGACCCCTGGGCGTCCGTGACCGCCCCCGAGGGATGGAACGGAGAGACAAGCGCCCGCCTGAAGGAATGGTGCGGGCAGGAGTGGGGTCAGGGGTGCCGACGAAAATGATCTGGTGGATCCTCGCGGGCGTGGCGGCGATCCTGCTGTTCTTTGCACTGAACACGTTTCGCCACGCCGTCGGGATCTCGACACTCGATGACACGCCCAAAAGGCGCGAGGAGCGGCTGGAATCCCACTGGCGTATCCTGCGCCCGGAGGGATCGGGGCCCTTCCCGGCGGCCATTCTGCTGTCGGGGTGCGACGGCGTGCGGGATAACATGACCTATTGGGCAGAGCGGTTCGTCGCCTCGGGTCGGCTCGCGCTGATCGTCGACAGCCACACGCCGCGCGGTCTGGACCAGCTCGAAAGCTGGCGGCTTGTCTGCGCCGGACAGGCCCTGCCCGGGGCCGAACGCGCCGGTGACCTTGCGGTGGCGCTGAACGCCCTTGGGCAGCGCGCGGACGTGACCGATGACGTGGTTGTCCTCGGCGCGTCGCATGGCGGATGGACGGCGATGGAGTTCGTCGCCGAAGCGTCTTCCGGCGAGGTGCCCCCGGGGCTGACCAAATGGCCCGCCCCGCCTGAAAGCCTGCTGGAGAGCGTGACCGCAATGGTGTTGCTCTACCCGTATTGCGGGCTGCTGAACGGCGCGGACAAGGCACCCTGGCCGACGGACCTGCCTGTGCTGATGGTCCTCGCCGAAGAGGATCGCATCGTGGATACGGACGATTGCCTTGCCATGGCCGAGACCCTTCACGCGGGCGGGGCCAAAATCGAGACAGAGGTACTCGCGGGGGCCGGGCACGGGTTCGATCAGCAGGAGAAATCTCCCCTGTCGAGCCTGACCTTCGACGCCTCACAGCGCGATCACACAGAAACCCTTGCCAACGGTTTTTTGCGGCGTGTCACCGGACACCCGTAATTGGCTGCGAGATTTGCGCTCCATTAGGGGACCTTCCGATTGAGAGGGGGGTCGATCTCAAAGAAACACGTATCCAATGCCGTGAACGGTGATGATGATTTCCGGATCTTTCGGGTCGCGTTCGATCTTTTTCCGCAGGCGCCCGACGAGAACATCAACCGTCCTGTCGAACGGGTCACGCTCCCGACCGCTCAAGGCGTCCAGCAGGGCGTCGCGTTGCATGACCCGTCCGCGGTTGCGCAGAAGGGCCAGCAGGAGTTCGAACTCGCCGCGGGTCAGGTGGACGTCGCTGCCATCGGGCGCTGCGAGCCTGCGGGCGGCAGGCGTGAGCGTCCAACCATTGAAATCGTGGACCAGTTCCTGACCTTCAGCCACCGCCTGTTCCGAACGCCCCACACGGCGCAGGATATTGTTTGCACGGGCCAGCAACTCGCGGGGATTGTAGGGCTTGTCGATATAGTCATCCGCACCGATTTCCAGCGCGACGATCCGGTCGACATCCTCGGTTTTTGAGCTGATGACAATGACCGGAAGGTCGGAGCTGCGCCGCAACTCCCGCAACAGGCTCAACCCGTCCCGCCCCGGCAGGCGGATGTCGAGGCAAAGCAGGTCCACATTGGCCTTGCGCAGGGCCATGTCCATCTCGTCGCCATTGCTGGCCTTGAGCACCCGAAACCCCTCGACCTCGAAATAGCCGGCCATGAGTTCGAGGCTGGTCAGATCATCCTCGACGATCAGTACGCGCTTTGGCGCATCCATCTGCATCCCCCTACTTTTCACAACCTGTTTACAATTTTCTACAGCCCATTCAAATCCGGAAAACAGCGGATTTACAGCGACCCTTTATCCAGTCCTCGACGCAGGTGCAGGCGGACGGTCCGTTGCGCCGTTTTCAGGAGTAGTGCGGCATGAAACGGATCTGGAACTGGCTGTGGACACCGTCCGGGGTCCTGTCGAGCGGCGTGCTTCTGCTGATCGGAGGGCTTGTGATGATGCTCTTGCTGGTGGGCGGGCATTCGGCGCTGAAGGCAACCGAGACCACGGAGTTCTGCGTCTCCTGTCACGAACTTGCGCCCGCCTATGAGGAGTACAAGCTCTCGGCGCACTATTCCAACGCCTCCGGGGTTCAGGCAGGCTGCCCGGATTGCCACGTTCCCAAAGCCTTCATTCCGTCGGTGGTCGATCATTACCGGGCGCTTGGCGAAGCCTACAGTTCGTGGACGGGCAAGATCGACACGCCAGAGAAATACGAGACTCACCGGCTCGAGATGGCCGAACGTGTCTGGGACGAGATGAAGTCCAGCGACTCGCGCGAATGCCGCTCCTGCCATGTCGACCACGCGATGGATTTCGAGAAACAGACCCCGGAAGCAGCCAAATCGATGCAAGCCGGCTTCGCGAATGGCGATACCTGTATCGATTGCCACAAGGGGATCGCCCACAAGCTGCCGGACATGTCGCAAGGCTACAAGAAGACATTCGAGGACCTGACGGCCAGGGCCGTCGACCAGGGAGCAAAGGCGGACGAGCTCTACGTGCTCAGGACCAAGCCGCATTATGGCAGCGCAGAAGATGCGAAGGCTGGCGACAGCGCCTCCGGTCAGATCCTGGCCGCGTCCCATCTGACGGTTCTGGAGCGCGACGGTGAAACCCTGAAAGTGCGGGTCGATGGCTGGCAGCAGGATGGCGTGGACAAGGTGATCTATGAATTGCGCGGGCATCGGATCTTCACCGCGACCGCGAAGAAGAGTGCCGTGGAGCGCATCGAACGGCACGCAACCGAAACCGATCCGGATACCGATCTCGTCTGGCACCAGGTCAGCATGGATGTCTGGGTGGACAAGACGGACCTGCTCGACAATCTCGACGACCTCTGGGCCTACGGCGCCGAGATGAACAACGCGAGTTGCGGGGTCTGTCACGGGGCGGTGCCCGCCGAACACCTGCTGGCCAACCAGTGGATCGGCACGCTCAAGGCGATGGAACGGTTCATCGCCCTCGACAAGGAACAGTACCGGTTCCTGCAGAAATACCTGCAAATGCATGCCAGCGACACTGGCGGCGCAGGCGCGGGTCACTGACCGACCCAAGGGTGGCCCACTTGCAGCCAAGGCAAGTGGCCGACCGCAGCCGGCCGGCGGAGGCTCCCGCCGGCCGAACTGTCTTTCGAGAGGCGGCACGCGGCCGCGCCGTTTACAACCTGTTTGCAAAATTTTACAGCCGGTTCACCGCCTTCCGGAACCCTGTTTACAGCGTCGCAATAGGCTTTGCGCATGCGCGCAGCGCTGGAATCGGACCGCCGGGTTCCAACGGAGGTCCATCGCCGCTGCGCCGGGAGAGATAAACCGTATCAGCGGAGGGCGGATCATGTCCGGCAAAGACCATACACAAATCTCAAGACGCGGCGTTCTGAAGGGCGCAACGGCACTTGGAGCGCTCGGGCTGCTGGCGCCATCGGCCTGGGTGAACCCGGCCCGCGCCGCCGTCGCGGATGGCGAAGTGCTGACGGGCTCGCATTGGGGGGCCTTCTACGCCAAGGTCGAAGGCGGCAAATGGGTGGATGTGCGCCCGTGGGAAAGCGATCCGCATCCCTCGCACCAGCTTCCGGGCATCATGGACTCCGTCATGTCGCCGACGCGGATTCAATATCCGATGGTTCGCCGCGCCTTCCTCGAAGGCGGCCCGGGTGCCGCGCCCGAAACCCGCGGCATGAACGACTTCGTCCGTGTCAGCTGGGACGATGCGCTCGAACTGGTCTCCGGCGAGTTGAAGCGCGTGTCCGACACCTACGGTCCGACGGGCATTTTCGGCGGGTCCTATGGCTGGAAAAGCTCGGGCAAGCTGCACAATTGCCAGAGCCTGATGCGGCGGATGCTGAATGTCGGCCTGAACGGATCCTTCGTGAACGCGAGCGGAGACTATTCCACCGGCGCCAGCCAGATTATCATGCCGCATGTCATGGGCACGCTGGAAGTCTACGAGCAGCAGACCGTCTGGCCGGTGGTCGTGGAATCGACCGATGTGCTGGTCTTCTGGGGCGCGGACCCGGTCCGCACCAACCAGATCGGCTGGACCGTGGCCGATCACGACGGCTATGTCGGCCTCGAAGAATTCAAGAAAACCGGCAAGAAAGTCATCTGCATCGACCCGTGGAAATCGCACACGGCGAAATTCTTCGACGCCGAGTGGATTCCGATCCGGCCGCATACCGACGTCGCAATGATGCTCGGCATTGCCCATACGCTTTACACCGAAGAGCTGCATGACGTCGACTTCCTCGACGAATACACCTCGGGCTTCGACAAGTTCCTGCCCTACCTTCTGGGCGAGACCGACGACACGCCGAAGACGGCGGAATGGGCCTCCGAGATCTGTGAAGTGCCCGCCGAGCAGATCAAGGAACTGGCGCGCCTCTTCCAGTCCAACCGCACCATGCTCAGCTCGGGTTGGTCGATCCAGCGGCAGCACCATGGCGAGCAATCGCACTGGATGCTGGTCACGCTCGCCTCCATGCTCGGCCAGATCGGCTTGCCGGGCGGTGGCTTCGGCCTCTCCTACCACTATGCCAATGGCGGCGCGCCCTCGGCCAATTCGATTGTTCTCCCCGGCATCAGCGACGGTGGCGGAGCTGTGGAAGGGGCTGCCTGGATGACCGATGCCGGCGCGGCGTCGATCCCGGTCTCCCGCGTTGCCGAAATGATCCTGAACCCCGGCAAGGAGTTCAACTTCAACGGCAAGACCCAGACCTTCCCGGAAGTGAAGATGGTCTACTGGGTCGGCGGCAACCCCTTTGCCCACCATCCCAGCACGCAGGAGCTTATCGAAGGCTGGAAACGGCTCGAAACGGTTGTCGTGCAGGACTTCCAGTGGACGCCGACGGCGCGCATGGCCGATATCGTGTTGCCCGCGACCTCGTCCTACGAGCGCAACGACATCGAGAATGTCGGCGATTACTCGGCCCGCGCCATCGTGGCGATGAAGCAGGTGATCGAGCCAATGTACGAGGCCCGCAACGATTTCGACATCTTCGCCGACCTTTCCGAGAAATTCGGCGCGCGGGACAAGTTCACCGAAGGCAAGGACGAGATGGCCTGGATCAAGGGCTTCTACGAGTCCGCCGCCGAACAGGCACCGGCACGTGGCATCGAAGTGCCTGGCTTCGACGATTTCTGGGAGGCCGGGGTCATCGAGTTCGAGATCCCCGAAGCCAACAAGCAGTTCGTGCGCTATGCCGATTTCCGCGAAGATCCGCTGCTTGAACCGCTCGGGACGCCGTCCGGCCTGATCGAGATCTTCTCGCGGAATATCGAGAAGATGGGCTATGACGATTGCCCGCCGCATCCGATGTGGATGGAACCGATCGAACGGCTGGGAACCGGGTCGAAATTCCCGTTCCACCTCGACACCGCCCACCCGGACTCGCGCCTGCACTCGCAGCTCAATGGCACGAAACTGCGCGAGACCTACGCGGTTGCCGGGCGCGAGCCTTGCCTGATCAACCCGGTCGATGCGGAATCGCGCGGGATTGCCGATGGCGATATCGTGCGGGTCTTCAACGACCGTGGTGCGATCCTCGCCGGCGCAATCGTCACAGACGAGATCCGCCCGAACGTGATCCGGATCTCCGAAGGCGGCTGGTACAGCCCGGCGGCCGGCGCGGAAGCGGGAACGCTCTGTGAGTATGGCGACGTCAACATGCTGACGGTCGGCATCGGCACGTCCAGCCTTGCGCAAGGCAATTGCGGCCACACAGCGGTGGTGGATGTCGAGAAATTCACCGGAGAAGCAGGCGACCCGGTGGTGTTCACCACCCCGGCCGAAGGCTGACACGGGAGATGGCGGGGGGCGAACACGGCCCCCGCCACCCCCCTCGTTTTTTCATGAGAACCATCTTGCATAAGGTTACCTCCCTTGGACTGGTCGCGCTTCGGCGCGGCCTTTCCGGAGTCGGAGCCGCCGCTTTCTTCGTGGCGGGCGGGGCCGTGGCCGAACCGATGTTCGCATCCTCCGCCGCGCCCTTGGCAAACGCGCCCGCAAATGATGCGCCGGTTCTGGCGCAGATCGCGGTCTCCGCGACAGTGAACCGGCTGGAGACCCGGGAGGGGTTCCACCGGGTCGAGCTGGAAGGCTGGGCGCGCGACGGTGCCGAGCGTGTGCTGTTCGCCCTGCCAGGGAAACGGATTCTGGCCGCGACAGTTCCGAAGGCCAATCTGGACGCGCTGACCCTGATGGGACACATGCGGGATTCCGACACCGGCATCACGTGGAAACGGATGCGGGTCGAGGGCTGGGTCGCGCAATCGACGCTGCAGGCCGAGATCGACCCGATCTGGCGGGCTGCCTGGGCGCTCTTCGCGGAGCGCTGCACGGCCTGCCACCAACGCCGTGTGCCCGAGCACTACACCGCGAACCAGTGGCGCAGCCTGATCAAGGTCATGGGTCCACGCACCGGGCTTGCGAAGGCGGACCAGATGCTCATTCTTGCCTTCCTCCAGCATCACGCAAGCGATACCCTTGAGTCTGCATCCGGTGACGCCCAGACCGCCGATCCGGACGCCCGGAGGTGAAAGATGAAAACACTCGAAAGGCTGATCCTCGATAACGAAGACTGGCTGGTTGACCGTGTCGTCTTCTACGCCGTGGCGCAGGGCTTCGCCGAGAACACCTCGACATTGCGCGAGGCCTGGCGCGCCTCCATCTGCGGTTTGTCCGGACCGATCCTCGATGCCGTCGCTGCGGCGGACGCCGTGTCGAATGCGCCCGACGGGTTTGGCCGCGCGCGCGAGACCATCGTCGCCTTCGGCGTGGAACAGGCGCTGCGGCACCGGGCACGCGGCGTGCAGCTGACCGATTTTCTGGGGCTGTTGAAGTATTATCGCCGCGCCTATCTCGATCTCATCGACGAGAACGCGGTATCGGAGACCGATGCACGGCGGCTGCGCGGCTACGTTCTGGATTTCTTCGACCAGGTGGAGATTGGCCTCTGCGGCGAGTGGAACTCGGCCTCCAACGCCGACCGTCTGCGCGACCTTCAGGGGCAGACAAGGCTCCTGACCAACGAAAAGAACAAGTACCTGACGATCTTCGAAAGCATCCGGGAACCGGTGATCCTGCTCGATGCCAATCGCCACCCCACCCATCTCAATCACGCCGCCCATCGGCTGTTCTGCGGAGATGTGGCGCCCGGCGCCTCCTATTACGGCGCCTCCAACAGCCCGCTGCTGAACGCCCAGATCACCGCCATGCTCAAGGGGGCCTCCGAAGGCGGCTATGATGCGGTGGTCGAAACCGTCTCCGGTCCGCGGGAGTTCAACGTCAACATCCAGGCGATGCTGGATGTCAGTCACAAGTTCGATGGCACCGTCATCATCCTCAACGACGTCTCGGAATATAAACGCGCGTTGCGCCGGGCCGAGGCCGCCGATCAGGCAAAGTCGACCTTCCTTGCCGCGATGAGCCACGAGATCCGAACGCCGATTGCCGGTGTGCTCGGGCTTGCCCGCCTGCTGCGGGACACCGAGCTTTCGGCCGAGCAGTCCCGCCACGTCGACGGCATCCTCTCTTCGGGCGGCTTGCTCGCAGGGGTGGTCGGCGACATCCTCGATTTCTCGCAGGCAGAAGTCGGTGGACGGGCGCCCGTGCCGGGAGATTTCGACCTGGCCGAGCTCGTGGGTCAGGTCTTGTTGGTGGTGGATCGGCTCGCATCGGAAAAAGGGCTCCGGCTGGTGACCCGGATCGCGCCCGACCTGCCGACGCATCTGCGGGGGGATACCTCCATGATCCGGCAGGTATTGCTCAACCTCGTCCACAATGCCGTCAAGTTCACCGAGCAGGGCGAGATCACCGTCCACGTGGCGCCCCTGCACCGCTCCGGCGGCCCCGCGTGGGTCCGCTTCGAAGTGCTCGACACCGGTGTGGGGCTTCCGGACGGTCCGAGCGCCTGGCTCTTCGACGCGTTTACCCAGCATGACGGCAGCGGCGCTCCGCTCAAGGGGGGCGTCGGCCTTGGCCTCGCGATCTGCCGAAAGATCGTCTCGTCCCTCGGCGGAGAGATCCGGTGCAGCGCCAACCCCGCAGGCGGCAGCATATTCCAGGCGGATCTCCCGCTGGAGGCGGCTGTTTCGGTCGTCGAAGCCGCCGCCTCCCGGTCGCAGCCGGTCGGGGCGCGGATTCTTGTGGTGGATGACGACGAGGTCAACCGGGCCGTGGCCCAGGGGTTCCTCGGAAAACTCGGCCATCACGCGATCGCTGTCTCCTCCGCTCCAGCAGCGCTCGACCGGCTCCAGTCGGAGCCGTTCGACCTCGTCCTCAGCGACAATCGCATGCCGGGGGTCACGGGGCTTGAGCTGCTGGCGAAGATCCGAGAAGTGCGATCCGGCGACAATTCCGGGATTCCGGTTGTTATCGTCACGGCGTCGGTCGGCGATGTGACGGCGGGAGCATCCGACGCGGCGGTACCGGACGGGGTCCTCGGAAAACCCTACGATACAGAGGACCTGTCGCGGGCAATTCATCCCCTTCTTCCCGCCAGATGCACCACCGAGGGGCAGGCACCGGCACCAGAAACGGTGACACCGCGCAGGTCAGACACCAACCTCGCGACGCTCAACCAGCACATGTCGCATCTCGGACCGGACCGGAGCCGGCGGATCATCCGGGCGTTCACAGACACCATCCCCGTGCGCATCGAGGAACTGCACGCAGGCGTTTCCGGATCTGACTGGCCGAAGGTCTCTTCGACCGCACATGCGCTCGCCGGCGCGTCAGGGCTGCTCGGGCTGAACGAGATTTCACACACCGCGCGCGAAATCGAGTCCAGGGCGGACGGGGCCGACAAGACCCTATCCCCCGAAGACATCGTCGAGTTCGGGCAGCAACTCCTCGATGCTCGGGACACGCTCCTTGAATTCCTTGCAGAGACGGAGCGCGCATCTGCGACACATCAGGCGACGTGATCTCCGAGCATGCCTGACGGCCGGACCCACGCATCCGGCGCAATGGTCAGTTTCCGCCAGGCCAGATCGATCGGGATCGGCACTGGTATGAAACGGCATCCGGCTCCCTGGTCCAGAGGTCTGCATCGATCACCGCCAGACGACGGACGACACAATGTCATGGGAGCGTGACCAGATACCGGTCCAATCGTCGGTGGCGGAAAGTCATTCACCTCACGAAGAATCATCGTCAGCCGCTTGAACGGGTTCCATGCACCCTCCGGTCCGCCTACCTGCCGCGCGCCGGGCGCACCTGCGGGCCGACCGACACGCTGGACCTGCCCGGTTCCCAGGCCGGGATTCGACCAATTGGTGCGGGCCGGCTCGGCGCGGTCATTTTCGGTTTTCTTCGGGCCATCCGGGACCGCTCGCGCCTGTGCCATCCCGAGGGCCGGGTGTGTCTCGCGCCGCGACATGGCGCTTCCAGGTCCCGCGATCCTCCGCCGCCCATTGCGCCGGCGATGATGTGTCGTCCCGCGCGAAGGGCTCGACATGCCGCCTGACGCGGGGCTCTGGGGGCGCATCGACATCCGGGGAGTCCCCCAAAACGGCATGAGTCCGGTCACTGTCCAGGCCAAGACGACGCAGATGTTCCGCGACGATCCGGCGGAGCGCGCCGCAGGTCGCGTCGCCATGCCAACCGTTCAACCGGACCTCGCCTTTGAGCTGCGCCTCGTGATGGCGTTCGAGCGCGCGGGCCTCTTCGGCGGTCTCGGCCCCGCCAACGATGCGGATCCTGGCAAACCACCCCTCGAGAACGGCGGCTGCCAGCGCAAGATGGATGGCCCGGTAGCCGCCAGCGCGGTTATGCGGGACACCCTTCAGCAAGCGCCCCGTTTCGCGGCGATAATCCTGCGCCCGTTTGTGAATCCCCTGCGACGTCCAGCCGGTATAAACCATCCGGCCTTTCGCCCCCTCGATCTCGATCTGATAGATCGTGAAGGCGGATCCTGTTTCTTTCGCGATTTCGGACGGGCAGAGATTCAGCATGGCAGACACTCCCTGAATACATACTCAAGATATGTATTTTATCGGGCGGGTATCAAGTTCTCCGCGGACCTGTTTTGCGCAAGGCCCATGGGTACGCCGGGTTCTGCCGCAGCCATGGCCGTTTTCGGCGCTTTTTTCGGCGCCCCGAGATGGTCTAGGTCGGGACTAAGCGCGACGCACAGACTCAACCACTGCACGAAACCGGGATCGTCCACATTCCTTCCAGCTCCTTGGACAGCATTGGCAACCAGTCGTTCGGCATGCCGGTCCGCCCGCAACCTTCAACCCCTCGGGATCGGAATCGAAGGGCGGTTTCATACCACGCTGGAGGTGCAAACGGTTTGAGGCCCTGCTTGCCCGGTCCTACCCGGGTGCCTCTCGCACGGATCTGTTCGGGCGGCGTGGCTTGCGCAACGCCTCGAAGCCGGCAATCAGGTCCAGCAATTCGGCAGTGATCTCGCTCTGCCGCAGGTTGCGTGTTTCGGCCGTCACGTCCTCGAGCCTGTCATCCACCGCCCGCTCGGCCTGCTGCATCCGCGCCATCCGCGCCGCGTTCTCGGTGACAAGCGCCTCGGCGCTGGCCCGGAACAGGCTCGCGAAAAGATGACCGCGCAGCAACTCTCCCAGCAACATCTCCGGCGGACCGGCAGGGACAGGCAAGGAGCGCGACCGCCAGCCACGGTCCTGGAGCGCTGCGATCAACGCGGGATCTATCGGCAGCAGCTTGCGGATGGCCGACCCGCCCAAACCATCCGGACGGCGTTCACAATGGGCGATGCTCGCCGAGAGCGGGCGCGGCAGGCTGTCTCGCCGGATCCCGTCCAACTCCTGCGCGAGCAGGTTTGCCAGCCGCACGATACCGTCCGCGGAGGCCGGCGTCAGGTGGGTCTGTTCCACCGCGATCCCCTGCTCGGCCAGCGCGTCTGCCATCTGCGCCCCGACACAGAGCAGCGTCCATGCCGCGCCGGGATCCGGCCCGAGATAGCGAAGAACATCTTCGGCGAGCGCCTCGTTGTAATTGCCGCAAAGGCCATGATCGGAACCAAAAACGATCATCACTTGCCGCGCGGGCGGGTCCGGGGACAGCTGCAAGGGGCCGTGGCTGTACAGAAAGGCCTGCAGCCCCTCCAGCACCGTCGCGTGGAAGGCCTCGATGGCCTCGGCCGCCTGTTCATAGGGCGCGGAATTGATCACCGAGACGGTCTTCATCGTGTGAACGATACCGCGAATGCTTGCGAGGCTCGCGGTCTTGCGGGCAAGGCTTTCAAGTGTCTGCGTCATGCGCCCCGCCCCCCTTCGGGCTCCAACAGGCCACGCGCGAGATCAAGGATATGAGACCGATCGGCCTCCGATAGCGGCGCCTCCCCGGACAGACGCCCGGCGATCTCGCCGGGTCCTTCGCGCATGGCCCCGCGCAGCCCGTCCATCGCATCGAACAGGGTTGCCTCGTCCATCCCGTCAAACAGCCCTTCCACCGCCACGACAAGCACCGCGAGCTGTTCGAGCGCCGTCATCGGGTCGCGCTCGCCCTGCCGCAGCGCGCCCCGGATGGCCGCCCCGCGAGCCAGCCGCGCGCGCGTCACGTCGTCCAGACGCGTTCCGAAGCGGCCGAATTCCTCCAGTTCCTCGAATTGCGACAGCGTCACCCGCAGGTTTCCCGCCACCGCGCGGAAGGCTGGGCTCTGCGCCTTGCCGCCGACCCGGGAGACGGAAACACCGAGATCGACCGCCGGGAACAGGTTCTTGCGTACCAGCCGGGGCGAAAGATAGATCTGCCCGTCGGTGATCGAGATCAGGTTGGTCGGGATATAGGCCGAGAGATTTCCGGCCTGGGTCTCGACCACGGGCAGCACGGTGATCGATCCGCCCCCGGCCTTGGGCGCGAATTGCCCGCCGCGTTCCAGCAGCCTTGCATGCACGAAGAAAATGTCGCCGGGGAAGGCTTCGCGCCCGGGCGGGCGGCGCAGGAGCAGCGACAGCTCGCGATAGGACCGCGCGTGGTGAGTCAGGTCGTCCAGCACCACCAGCACGTCGCGCGCCTGTCCGGCGAAATACTCCGCCACTGTCATCGCCGCATAGGGCGCCAGATAGGCCAGTCCGGCGGCCTCCTCGTCCCCGGCGGCGATGACCAGCGTGGTGTCCATCATGCCGCCGGCGCGGATCGTGTCGATGACGCGGGCCACCGCGTCGCCGCGCTGGCCGATCGCGCAGTAGATGCAGATCACCCCGGTGTCGCGCTGGTTGAGGATCGCGCCGACCCCCAGCGAGGTCTTGCCCGTCCGCCGATCCCCGATGAGCAGTTCGCGTTGCCCCAGCCCGATGGGCACGGCGGCGTCGATCACCTTGATCCCGGTCTGCAACGGGCGCGTGACCGGCAGCCGGTCGAGGATCGCCGGTGCCTCCGCCTCGACCGGGCGCGATGCGATCGCGTCCGGCGCGCCGCCCCCGTCCAGCGGCAGCCCGAGCGCGTCGACCACCCGCCCCAGCAGCCCCGGTCCCACCGGCATGCTGGCCACCTTGCGGGAGCGCTGCACGACCTCGCCAACCGTGACCCTGTCGCTCGCGCCCAGCAGGACAACGCCCAGCCGGCCCGGTTCCACGTCCAGAACGATCCCCCGCACACCGCTTGCGAAATGCAGCACCTCGTCCGCCAGCGCGCGTTCCAGCCCGGCAACGATGGCAATCCCGTCACCGATCTCGGCAACCCTGCCAATCTCGCTCAACCGCGGCCCGGGCCCGTCGCAGGCCAGAAGCCCTGTCAGGAGCGTCTCGGGGTCCGGGATGTCCCTGCGCGTCCGGTCGGTCATGCCCCCTGCCCCGCTGGTGCACCAAGCGCCGCAAGCTGCTCTCCGTATTGCGCCTCCAACCCGTCGAGATAGCTGTCCACGGTCCAGGCGAGCTGCGCGCCGCCAAGACGGAGGACCATCCCCGGAGACTGGTCGGGGTCGGTCTCGAAGCGGAGAGTCGCGCCCGGCAGGATCCCAGCGAAGCTTTCGGCGAAATGTGCCTGTTCGGCATCCGGCAAGGCAGTTCGACTGGTCACCACGGCCGCGCGCCCTTGCCCGGCTGCCGCGCGGATCTCGGGCGCCATCGCAGCGGCCTGCCGGGCAAGGTGCCGCGCCATCCCGGCTTCAAGCTCCACATCCGCCAGATCGCCCAGCGCCTTTCGGGTCATCGCCAGCAGCGCCCGCGCGCCGGCCCGGTGCAGCCTGTCGGTGAAACTGCGCGCCTCCGCGTCGAGCTGTGCCTGGCAGGTCCGTTTTTCCTGCTCCATCCGCTCCCGCGCCGCCCCCAACAACTCGTCGGCCTGCGCTTCGGCGCGCGCGCGCTCGCCGTTGGTGATTTCCGATCGCGCCGATTGCAGCGCTTCCAGCTTCGCGCGATAGGCCGCCTCGGTCGCCTCGGAGTCTTCCCGCGCCCGGACCGCGCGCTCCATGCGCGCGTCGATCTCGGCTTCGCGCGCGTCGATCCCGTCAAGGATCGGCCGGAAGAGAAACCGCTTCAGCAGCCACAACAGCAACAGGAAATTGCCGATCTGCGCGAGGACCGTGATCCAGTCGATCGTCATCGTCTACCCGCCCGCCGCCATGTTCCAGAACGGATTGGCGAAGATGAGGATCATGGCGACGACAAAACAATAGATCGCCGTGGATTCGATCATCGCGAGGCTGACAAAGAGCGTCCGCGAGATGGTCGGGGCCGCGTCGGGCTGCTGGGCCATCGCGGTCATGGCCGCGGCGGCGGCGCGACCTTCTCCCAGCGCCGGGCCGATCGCACCGAAGGACACCGTGATCCCGGCCGTGAGGATCGAGATGAAGGCGATGAGGGTCAGCTCTGTCATTGGAGTTCCTTTCCGGGTGGAGGCGGCGCAGTGGCGCTGGCGATATAGACGGTGGCAAGGATCGCGAAAATATAGGCCTGGATCATGCCGGTCAGCAGGCCCAGCATGTCCATCACCACTGGCAGGAAGAACGGCGCCACGCTGAGCAGGATCGCGGCAATCACCGCACCGCTCATGATGTTGCCGTAGAGCCGGATCGCGAGCGACACGGCGCGGGAGATTTCGGTGATGAGATTGAAGGGCAGCATGACAATCGAGGGCTGCGTGTAGGTGCGCAGATAGCCGATCAGCCCGCGGCTGGTAATGCCGAAGAGCGGCACTGCGATCAGCACCGAAAGCGCCAGCGCGGTGGTCGTCGACAGCGACGCCGTGGGCGGGTGAAACCCCGGCACCACGAGCAGCAGGTTCGATGCGGCGACGAAGAGGAACAGCGTGCCGGCAAAATACAGAAGATGCGGCGCCCGGCGCCCCGTGACCTCCTCGATCTGGCCTTCGATCCCCTGCACGATCACCTCCAGCGCGGTGCGCCAGCGGCTGGGCGGCTGGTCCGGGCGCACGCGCCGGGTGACCAGCCAGGCAGTTCCAGCCAGCAGCGCCATGACGATCCAGGTGAAAAAGATCGTGGCGTTGATGCGAATCCCGAGCAGCGTGAAAAGGATGATGTCGTCGCCCGACAATGTCATGGCCGTCCCTCCGCCGCGCCCGACGATCCGCGTCGGGCAAGCGCCACCGCGAGATGTCGGGTTGTGAAAAAGGCCAGCGCGAGGCTCAACCCGGCCCAGGGCCCGGCCAGTGCGATGACCGTCCAGCCGACAGCAAGCAGCCCGGCCATCCGCAGCGCCGCGCTGGCCACGAGCACGGCCACGGGATGCGCCCCGGCCAACGCGCGGCGCAGGCCAAGGGCAAGCCCGGCGAAATAGAGCGAACTGATCCCCGCACCCACGAGCAGCCCGAGACCAATGGCCGTCCAGTCAATCGGCATCATCTGTCCTTTCCTTCGCTGTCGATCCAGCGCCATGCCAGCACAGCGCCGAGCACGACGCCGCCGAGGAGAAGCGCCAGCGTCCAGGAGAAATCCTGCGGCGCCACGCGGTCCAACCATGTGCCGAGGGCGATCCCGAGAACTGTCGGCACCGCCACCGACCAGCCGATCACCCCGAAGGCGCCGATCCCGCGCAGCGGGCTTGGCCCCGGATGGGCGCGTCGATCCGCGATCCGCCGCGCGTGGCGGGCGATCTTCTCGGCATGCCGGTCGGGCTTCTTCGTCATTGCACCGGCTCCCGCAGCTCTGCGAACCGCCGCACCATGTCGGCTTCAAGCCGCGCCAGAGCCGAGCGCGCGAGCCGCTCTTCCTCGTCGATCTGGACGAAGCTCGCCTCGACGCTCTCCTGCAACGCGCCCAGATCCGTGCCGCGGATGCCGCGGATACAGGCGATGTCGACCCGGTGTCCGCGCTTGACGAGAATGCCCTCGTCGAGGCCGAAAAACAGCTCGGTTCCGTCCACGAGGCGAAGCGCCATCACGGAGGGAACCAACGCAACGACGGTATCGACATGATTGGGCAGCAACCCGAAGGCGCCTTGCCGCCCCACGCCATTGACAGCAACCGCCGCGCCGTCGAAGAGGCGCCGCGCCGGGAGCCGCACCGAGACATCCATTTGCGTCGCCATGCTCATGACACCGCCTCCGGCGCATCAAGCGCGCCGATCATGTAATAGGCGCTCTCGGGAAGCTCGAAGCGCTCCTGGGACAGGAGCCTTTCGCATCCGTCCAGCGTGTCCGAGATCGGGACCCGCGTTCCGGTCATCCCCGAGATCTCCCCTGTGGTGAAGAAGGGCTGGGTCAGGAAGCGCTCAAGGCGCCGTGCCCGCGCCACTGTCGCACGGTCGGACGCGGTCAGCTCCTCCAGCCCGAGCATGGCGATGATGTCGCGCAGCTCCTCGTAGTCGGCCAGCGTGCGGCGCACCGCCCGGGCAATGTCGTGATGACGCGCCCCGACAACGTCTGGCGTCAGCATCGCGGAGGTGGAGGCCAGCGGATCGACCGCCGGGTAAAGCCCTTCGCTCGCCCGCTTGCGCGACAGCACGACCGAGGCCGAGAGATGAGAGAAGATGTGCGCCGCGGCGGGGTCGGTGAAGTCGTCGGCGGGCACATAGACCGCCTGCACAGAGGTGATCGCCCCGTTGCCAGTGGAAACGATGCGCTCCTGCAACGCGGCCAGCTCGGTCGCCAGAGTCGGTTGGTAACCGACACGCGAGGGCATGCGCCCCATCAGGCCGGAAACCTCGGAGCCGGCCTGCACGAAGCGGAAGATATTGTCGATCAGCAGCAACACGTCCTGGTGCCGGTCATCGCGGAAATACTCGGCCATTGTCAGCGCCGTGTTGCCGACAAGGAAGCGCACGCCCGGCGCTTCGTTCATCTGGCCGAAGAGCATCACCGTCTTGTCGCGCACGCCGGCCTCACCGATGTCGCGATAGAGTTCCTCGGCCTCCCGTGAGCGCTCACCGATGCCGCAGAACAGGCTCACCCCATCATGGACCTGAACGATATTGTTGATCAACTCGGTGATGAGCACCGTCTTGCCAACGCCCGCGCCGCCGAACAGGCCGGTCTTGCCGCCACGCTCGATGGGCGCAAGCAGGTCGATCGCCTTGATCCCGGTCTCCAGGATCTCGGACTGCCTGCCGAGTGCCTGAAGCCCGGGGGGCGGGCTGTGTATCGGACGCAGGGCGCAGTCGACCGGGGGCGGGCCGCCGTCGATCGGCGCGCCGAAGACATCGAGCATCCGCCCCAGCAGCGCCTCGCCCACGGGGACCTCGATCTGGTGACCGGTCGCAACGACCCGCATGCCCAGCCCAAGACCGCGCACAGGCGCCAGCGCCATTGCGCGCACCACGCCGTCCTCGGCCAACGACGCAACCTCCAGCGCGACTTTCCCGGCATGCAGCAAGTCGTGAATGCGCGGCACCTCGCCGTCAAAGGCAATATCCACGACGCCGCCACGAATGGCGACGATCCGCCCCCCCCTGACGGTTTCGCTCTTGTTGGTTTCGGCCATGGACATGGCATCGCCCTTCGAAACTTGATTCGGTCGGGTCGCATTCCTGCCGAAACCGGCACGATCCATGGAGGAGGACAGGACCGTGCCGGCTCTTCCCCTACCCGATAGAAGCGATGAACGAATGCCCCGGTGGGCATCGCGATGACGCTCCGAAAACGGGATGGGAACAGGATACCCAAGCGACACCAGAATTAAATGACCTGCGTCAATCTCCGACGGTCAATGGGTTGGCGTCGGCGTCGGCGCGATCAGTTGAGGTACCAGCGGCGAAGCTGTTCCGAGACCTCCCGTGGCTTCTCGAGCGTCGCCAGATGTCCGCAATCGGGAAGCGTTACCAGCATCGAAACCGGAATCCCCGTCGCCAGTTCGAGTTGCGTACCCGGCGGCATCAACGGGTCGTCATGACCGTAGAGCACGAGTGTCCGGCACGGGATCTCGGCGAGGTCCCGGCGATGGTCGACGCGCGTCATGATGGCATGTTGTTCGCGCTCGAACCCGGCCGGTCCGATCTTGCGAGCCATTGCATGGAACACTCCGGTCAGGTCCGGGTCTTCCTGACGCGCCTTTGGCAGAAGATGCTGCAGCAGGTTGTCCACGGCGTCCGCGAAATGCCCGTGGGACGCGTCCGACAGCAACGCCTTGCGAAACGCGCGCGCATGGTCGCTGTCGGCCCGGGCATTCGTGCTGATCAGGGCAAGCCGGTCGACCCTCTCTGGTGCCCGACGCAGGATTTCCTGGCAGACATAGCCGCCCATCGAGAAGCCACAGAGCGCGAATGTCTCCGGGGCCTCGGCCAGGATCGCCTCGGCCATGGCGTCGATCGTGTCATAGCGCGAAATATCGGTGACCTGGGTCGGGGCGAGGCCTGACAGAGCCGCCACCTGCGCCTCGAAAACGCGCTGGTCGCACAAAAGACCAGGCACCATGACAACTGGCAACGAATTCGACATTTTCCTGTCCTCGTCCAAATGTATATGCGGTGCACCCGACGGTCGACCGTCCACATCCTTTCCCGGATGCCGGCGAGAGTCTTTTGGTGTATTTTCAGTATATGTATTTTCGTCGCGTTCTTAAACCCGGCAAACAGCACCACGCGGAGTTTTTTCGCGCTCGCCGCAAGTTTCCAGAACAAATGCCATGAAGATTGCCGTCGCTGGCCAGAGCTGTCGAACCGGGATCGGACATGAATCCGGCCCTTGCTTGATTCCAGTCAACGCCATCATCGCGCAAAGGGCTATCCTTGCAGCCGTCTTCAGCGATGGGAGGCGGTTTCATGTATCAGGGCCTCAGGGAGCGAGAGGTTGCCGAGCTGCGCAAGGAGCATGGCTGGAACGCCTTGCCGGAAACGCCGCCGGCCTCTCCGCTGCGCCTGCTTGCCCACCAGTTCACCAACCTGCTCGTCCTGCTGCTGCTGGCCGCTGCCGCTATCTCGCTCGCAGTCGGGGAAATCGCGGATTTCATCGCAATCGTCGCGGTGGTTCTGCTGAATGCCGGACTCGGTTTCGTTCAGGAATGGCGCGCGGAAACGACGATGCAGGCGCTGCGGCGGATGTTGTCTCCCGTGGCACTCGTATTGCGGGACGGTGTGCGGCGCAGTCTGCCGGCGCGGGAGCTGCTGCCGGGTGACCTGATCGTGCTGGCCGAGGGCGACAGGATTCCCGCCGATGCCGATGTGCTGCACGAGGCTGGCCTGCTGGTCGACGAGAGCGTCCTGACCGGGGAATCCGTCCCGGTGGCGCGCGCCACGGGCGACGGCGTGGCCTCGGGCACGACCGTGTTGAACGGCCATGCCGAGGCGCGGGTCACGGCAATCGGCCAGAACACCCGGTTCGGACGCATCGCCACGCTCACAGCCTCGGTCGATGACGAACCGACCCAGTTGCAGCGCGAGTTGCACGGGCTGGCGCGACAGCTTGGGCTGCTGGCCATCGCCATCGCAGCTCTTGTCATGCTCGCGGCCTTCCTGACCGCGCGCCCGGCAATGGAGGTCTTCATGCTGGGCCTGTCGCTGGCGGTGGCGATGGTGCCCGAGGGTTTGCCGGCGGTGGTCACCGTGACCCTAGCGCTCGGGGCCGGTGCGATGTCTCGGCAGAAGGCACTCGTACGCAACCTTCAGGCGGTCGAGACCCTCGGCGCGGCCAGCGTGATCTGCACCGACAAGACCGGCACCCTGACCGAAAACAAGATGACCGCGCGCAGCATTCACACCCCGGACGCCGAGTACACGGTCACCGGGAACGGCTATGACCCGGAAGGGCATATCGCCCGGGACGGCGCTCGAGTCCGGGCCAAAGACGATCCGGTTCTGGCCCGCCTCTGTCGAACGGCGCGGCTCTGTTCCCATGCCCGGCTTCAGCACGGAACGGATGGCTGGGAGATGATCGGCGAGCCGACAGAGGGCGCGCTTGTGACGCTTGCGGCCAAGGCCTGGGCAGACCCGGCCGATCCGGATGCCGTAACCGCCGAACTGCCCTTCAGCAGCGACCGCAAGTGCATGAGCGTGTTGGCACAGACCGCGGACGGTCTGGAGCTGCATTGCAAGGGCGCTCCGGAGAAGATCCTCGAGATCTGCACCGAGGTTGAGCGCGCTGAAGGACCGTCGCCGATGACCCGGGCCGAGCGGACAGCGATTGCGGGGGCTGTGGACCGCATGGCCCGGGACGGGCTCCGGACCATCGCGCTGGCCTTCCGGCTACACGGGCCCGCCCCGATCGTCGAGACCGATCTCGTCTTCCTCGGGCTGGTCGGGCTGGTGGACCCGCCGCGCGCGGAGGTTCGCGAGGCCGTCGAGCTGGCCGGGCGCGCCGGCATTCGCACCATCATGATCACCGGCGACCACCCTGCCACGGCGCAGTACATCGCCGGCCAGCTCGCCATTCCCTCGCAGACGGTGCTGACCAGCGACGATCTCGCCGATATGGACGACCCCGCCCTGGCGCAGGCATTGCACGGCGACGTTGTCTTCGCCCGCGCCCGCCCGGCGGACAAGCTGCGCATCATCGCGGCGCTTCAGGCAGGCGGGGCGGTTGTCGCGATGACCGGTGACGGCGTGAACGATGCCCCGGCCCTGAAGAAGGCCGATATCGGCCTCGCGATGGGCATCCGCGGCACCGCGGTCGCCAAGGACGCCTCCGACGTCGTGTTGCTCGACGACAATTACGCAACCATCGTGCGGGCCGTGCGCGAGGGTCGTCGGCAATTCGAGAATATCCGGAAGTTTGTCCGCTACCTGCTCGCGTCGAATACCGGCGAGGTTGTCGCGCTGATGACCAACCTCGCGATCGGCGGGCCGCTGATCTTCCTGCCGACCCAGATCCTATGGATGAACCTCGTGACCGATGGCGTCACGGCGGTCGCGCTCGGGGTGGAGAAGCCGGAACCGGGGCAGATGAAGCAACCACCGCGCGATCCGCATCAGCGCCTGCTTGGGCTGTCCGCCGTCCCGGTGATCCTCGCCTTCGGGATCTATACCGGCGCAGCCAGCCTCTGGATCTTCTATTCGCTTCTGGAGCTGGGTGTCGATCTCGCGCGGACGGCCGCCTTCACCGGCATGGTCGTCTTCGAGAAGGCGAGCGTCTTCGCGTTCCGCTCGCTGCGCGATCCGTGCTGGAAACTCGGTTGGGGGAGCAACCCGGCGCTCTGGCTGGCCTTCACGGCAATGATGCTTGCCCAGATCGCAGCCGTCTACTGGTCGCCGCTTCAGGCAATGCTGCACACGGTACCACTTGCGCTCAACCACTGGGGGATGATCCTGGCGCTGGCGCTGCCTCTGGTCCTCGTACCGGAACTGGTGAAAACGATGCGACGGTAGGGCCTGACGCGCGTCGAGACCAGGAGACGCGCTGCGCTGGCTGCCCAGCACCGGCAGGCAAGACCAGGCTTTCACGGACCCGAAGGGTCATCCGTCGCCGATCAAGTCGCGTCCGGCCAGCGAACAGAACGACAAGTCCGAGCGCGCCCGCCGCGCGCGCCAGCGCGCGGCCACCCCCAACCGGTGGAGCGCATCTGCGATGCGACGAGACCGGGCGGGAGCCCCTGCCCCATCCGATCCGCCGCTGGCCTCTGGACATTTCCCCCGCCACATGATGCGACAGGATCAAAAGGAGGCCCGCCCATGACCCCCCAGGATATCGAACAGCTGTTCACCTGCTCGGATGACAGCTATCTCTTCGCCCGCTGGGAACGCCCCATCGTTCCCATCGTTTTCGGCGTCGACGATGCCACGCTCTCGACCGTCAAGGGCGCCTGCGAGGCCATCGTGACCCTCGCCGGTCACAAGATGGCCGAGACCGACACCGAGATGGGCGCCAATCTGATGGTCTTCTTCTTCCGCCAGTGGGAGGAGTTGCTGCAGGTGCCCGATCTCGACAAGCTCGTACCGGACCTTGCGCCGCTGGTCGCGAGGCTCGCCGAGGCCGACGCCAACCAGTACCGCGCCTTTCGCTTCGAGCAGAGCGGTGCCATCCGCGCCGCCTTCGTCTTCCTGCGCATGGATGACGCCCTCTCCGAACAGCCCGCCGAGGACATCGCCCTGAGCCAGATGGCGCAGAGCATCCTGTCCTGGTCCGACCGCGCCTTCACAACCCGCTCCCCACTCGCCCGCACGCCCGAAGGCACGATCGTCCTGCACCCGGAGATTGGCGACGTGATCCGCGCCGCCTATGATCCCGTCATGCCCGCCGCTGCTACGGATCCCAGCCACGCCCTGCGCCTCGCCGCGCGGCTCGGGCGCGGGAACTGAGGACTCGTCATGGATGCCCGCACCAAACTGCTTCACGCCCTTTCCGGCCCCATCGAGGCCGCAGCCCTGATGGTCCCCAATGCCCAGACCGCACATGCGTTCTCGGCTCGCGAGATCGGGCATTTCCACCGCCTCGGTGCCAATTCCTGGGACCCGTCCGAATTCATCCTCGAAGAGGGCAAGGTGATCCGCATCTTCCCGGCGGTGAAGATCCACGCCGAAGGCGATCTCGGCTGGTTCCGCATGCGCTACAAGGGCGGCGTCCACCTCTTCGAATGGCAGCCCGAACCGGAGGACACCCCGCCCCCGGACCAGCTCCAGACCCGCTTCGAACAACGCTGCCTCACCGGCTTCCACACGGCCGGCGGCGTCGGCGCAACCGCCTTCATCGCGCGCAAGCTGGACCGCTGACTGCGGCATTTCCCACCTTGCCCGCCCCGAAGCGTCAGCGTAAGGCCATGCGTACCAGTGCCCCCATCCGTGACCTGAAAGCCTTCGGCGCCCTCTCCAAGGCCGACCAGAAACTGCGCGACGAGGCGTGGTCGCCCGGTGGCGTCACCGTCAGCGACAGCTGCCCCGACGCCGATGCCGGTGACGACCTGCAGATCCGCGCCGATTTCCTGCGCTACGTGATCTGCAAGGGCTATGGCGAAGAGAAGGGCCCGCTTGCGGCATCGCCGGACCAAGGAGAAAAGAAGGGATTGGCCGAACCGGGAGAGAGCCAGCTCGATTGCTTCCAGCGCCAGCCCGAGGCGAAGCGCTACCCGCAGTTCAACCCGCTGGTCTATTCGGCCGACACGCTTTTGCCCGTAGTGGCATTGGAAATGCAGGAATTCTGGATCCCCGACGAGAAGGCGGGCAACTGGGGCTGTAGCGCTCGCTGGTTCCTCTGGGCGCAGATCCTCGCCGGCTGGGCGCTCTCGCTCTTGGCCGTTGCCGGCTTCTCCGGCCTGATCAAATCCGACTGACCCGCTTGCACCGCCCCCCATTCGCGCCTAGCACCGAAGCACACTCAATCCGGAGCGTCTCATGCCGCATATCCACGAGCTGCGTGTCTATTACGAAGACACCGACATGGCGGGGATCGTCTACTACGCCAATTACCTCAAGTTCATCGAACGCGGCCGCTCCGAATTTGTGCGCGAGATCGGAATCGACCAGAACGCGCTCAAGGAGGAGCACGGCATCGTTTTCGCCGTGCGCCGGGTCGAAGCCGACTACCTCGCCCCGGCCAGGCTGGGAGATGACCTGCGGGTCGAGACCGAGCTTGCGGAGATCCGTGGCGCCCGATTCGAGATGGCGCAGCAGGTGATGCGCGGCGCGCAGGTCCTGTTCAAGGCGCGGGTTGTCATCGTCACGATGTCGCTCGACGGGCGCCCGCTGCGCCTGCCGCCGGCAATCAAGGACCGGATGCAGGCCGCCGGGCGCTCCGCCTGACCGGTTCGCGCGGCAATTTCGGGGTCTTTCCAGGCTGTCGCCGGGCCACTGTTGTTGGAAAACCACTTTCATTTCCACAAAGGCACCAACCGCCTTTCCTCTGCCCGATTTGGCCCTAACTACTCGACGTAGCCTGTCCCAATGGCTGGGTGGAGCATCCCCCTTCACCGTCGCCCCGCGCATCTGCTGCGCGGGGCGAATTTCATTTCAGCGACATGCCGTCCTGCGACCTGGCTCTCGACGCCACACTATGTGGTCTTGCGGATGCACGCTGCGCGCATCGGTCGCCCTGCCCACCAGCGCACCGCCCCAAAGACGACAATCAACACCTGTCGGCCCACATGGAAAGCGCGTTTCCCGTTGTCGAGCCATCGACCAAATGGTCCTGCTTCGATCCCCCCCGCACGCACCGACCGCTCCAAAAGCAGAAAGCCCCGCGCGAGGCGGGGCTTTCCGAAATCGTCGATCGCGGTGACGGATCAGACCATCGCTTCCAGAAGCTGCTCCAGATCAGCGACGAGTTTCTCCGCCACGTCCCGGGTGTCGCCCGAAGCATCGGCCGCGCGCCCGCGGGCATCCTCGAGGAAGCCCTCCAGCGCGACCTTGCCCTCGGCACCTTCCGAGGCGTGCTCGGCCAGCACCGACATCGCTTCCGCGTTGATCTCGGCGAAACCGCCGGTCACCGCGTAGCTGGTCTCGGAGCCGTCGGCGCCGGTGACCTTGACCATCCCCGGGCGCAGCGTGGTGATGACCGGCGCGTGGTCGGGCATCGCCGTCATGTCGCCTTCGGCGGCCGGGATCTGGACCTGGGTGGCCTCAAGCGACGCGAGCCGCTTTTCCGGGCTTACCAGGTCGAACTGCATCGTATTGGCCATGAGCCCTCCTTACGCGGCTTCCGCGGCCATCTTCTCGGCCTTGGCAACCGCTTCGTCGATATCGCCAACCATGTAGAAGGCGGCTTCGGGAAGATGGTCGTACTCGCCGGCAACAACCGCCTTGAAGGAGGCAATCGTCTTCTCGAGCGGCACCTGCACACCGGGGAAACCGGTGAAGACCTGGGCCACGTCGAAAGGCTGGCTGAGGAAACGCTGGATCTTCCGGGCACGGGCCACGACCAGCTTGTCCTCTTCCGACAGTTCGTCCATGCCGAGAATGGCGATGATGTCCTGCAGCGACTTGTAGCGCTGGAGGATACCCTGCACGTCCCGGGCAACCTGGTAATGCTCATCGCCGAGAACGGCGGGGTCCATCAGGCGCGAGGTCGAGTCGAGCGGGTCCACGGCCGGGTAGATGCCCAGCTCGGAGATGGCGCGCGACAGAACCGTCGTGGCGTCGAGGTGGGCAAAGGACGTGGCCGGCGCGGGGTCGGTCAGGTCGTCAGCCGGCACGTAGATCGCCTGCACCGAGGTGATCGAGCCACCCTTGGTCGAGGTGATCCGCTCCTGCAGCTGGCCCATATCGGTGGCCAGTGTCGGCTGGTAGCCCACGGCGGAGGGGATACGACCCAGCAGCGCCGAACATTCGGAACCGGCCTGGGTGAAGCGGAAGATGTTGTCCACGAAGAACAGCACGTCGGTGCCGGACTGGTCGCGGAACTGCTCGGCCAGGGTCAGGCCGGACAGGGCAACACGCATACGGGCTCCCGGCGGCTCGTTCATCTGGCCGTAGACCAGCGCCACCTTCGAGTCTTCGAGATTGTCCGGGGTGATAACGCCGGATTCGATCATCTCGTGGTAGAGGTCGTTGCCCTCACGGGTCCGCTCGCCAACACCGGCGAACACGGAGAAGCCCGAGTGCACCTTCGCGATGTTGTTGATCAGTTCCATGATGAGAACCGTCTTGCCAACGCCGGCGCCGCCGAACAGGCCGATCTTGCCGCCCTTGGCGTAAGGCGCCAGCAGGTCGACGACCTTGATGCCGGTCACGAGGACTTCGGATTCAGTCGCCTGCTCGGCGAACTCGGGAGCGGGCTGGTGGATGCCGCGATACTCGGTCGCTTCGACCGGGCCGCCTTCGTCCACCGGCTCGCCGACGACGTTGAGGATCCGGCCGAGGGTCGCGTTGCCCACGGGCACTGTGATCGGGCCTTCCATGTCCTTGACCTCAGCGCCGCGAACGAGACCTTCGGTCGCGTCCATGGCGATGGTGCGGACCGTGTGCTCGCCGAGGTGCTGGGCAACCTCGAGAACGAGGCGCTTGCCGTTATTGGTGGTTTCCAGGGCGTTCAGGATCTCGGGCAGGTCGCCGTCGAAGTGAACGTCGACGACAGCGCCGATAACCTGGGTCACTTTGCCTATGCTAGCCATGTGCTATGTGTCTCCGGTGTCTCAGAGCGCCTCGGCGCCCGAAATGATTTCGATAAGCTCGTTGGTGATGACGGCCTGACGCGAGCGGTTGAACTCGATCGTCAGCTTGTCGATCATCTCGCCGGCATTGCGCGTGGCGTTGTCCATGGCGGACATCCGCGCGCCCTCTTCCGAGGCGCCGTTTTCCAGCAATGCGGTGAAGATCTGGGTCGAGATGCCGCGCGGCAGCAGGTCGGCCAGAACATCTTCCTCGCTGGGCTCGTAATCGTAGAGCGCGCCAGCCTCGGCACCCTCTTCGGGCGCCTCGAACGTGGCAGGGATGATCTGCCTGACCGTCGGCTCCTGGCTGATCACCGATATGAACCTGTTGTAGAAGATCGTGCAGACGTCGAATTCGCCGGCCTCGTAACGATCCATGAGATCGCGGGCGATGCCCGATGCGTCCCCATAGCCGACCTTCTTCACTTCGCTCATGTCGACGTGATCGACAAAGAGGCTCGCGTAATCACGCTTGAGCTGCTCGCGGCCCTTCTTGCCGACGGTGATGATCTTCACCGTCTTGCCAGCGGCCAGCAGCTCCTGGATCTTCAGGCGCGCGGCCCGAACGATCGTGGAGTTGAAGCCACCGCAGAGCCCGCGCTCCGAGGTCATCACGACCAGCATCTGAACCTGATCGCTGCCCGTCCCGGCGATGAGCCGGGGCGCACTGTCGCTGCTGCCAACGGAGGCAGCGAGGCCGCTCATGACGACCCCCATGCGCTCGGCGTAAGGCCGTGCGCTCTCGGCCGCATCCTGGGCCCGCCGCAGTTTTGCGGCGGCCACCATCTGCATGGCCTTCGTGATCTTTCGCGTCGACTTGACGCTATCGATCCGTGTTTTGAGATCCTTAAGGCTGGGCATCTACCTCTCCTCGCTTACGCGAAGCCCTTGGCGTACTCGTCCACCACGGCCTTGATACGGTCGGATGCCTCGCCCTTGACCTTCGGATCTTCGGTGGTGATCCAATCGAGCAGGTCAGCGTGCTTGGAGCGCACGAAGTTCAGCATGCCTTCCTCGAAGCGCCCGACATCCTTGACGTCGATCTTGTCGAGATAGCCGTTCACGCCGGCATAGATGACAAGGACAATCTCGGCATTGGTCAGCGGCGAGTATTGCGGCTGCTTCATCAGCTCGGTCAGGCGCGCACCACGGTTCAGCAGCTGCTGGGTGGAGGCGTCGAGGTCGGAGCCGAACTGGGCGAAGGCCGCCATTTCGCGATACTGCGCCAGTTCCAGCTTGACCGGACCGGCGACGGATTTCATCGCGTTGGTCTGGGCCGAGGAGCCAACCCGGCTCACCGACAGACCGGTGTTCACGGCCGGGCGGATGCCCTGGTAGAACAGTTCGGTCTCAAGGAAGATCTGGCCGTCGGTGATCGAGATCACATTGGTCGGAATAAAGGCCGAGACGTCGCCGCCTTGGGTCTCAATGATCGGCAGCGCGGTCAGCGAGCCGGCACCATTGTCCTCGTTCAGCTTGGCGGAGCGCTCCAGCAGGCGGGAGTGGAGGTAGAAAACGTCGCCCGGATAGGCTTCACGCCCCGGCGGACGGCGCAGCAGCAGCGACATCTGGCGATAGGACACGGCCTGTTTGGACAGGTCATCATAGATGATCAGCGCGTGGCGGCCATTGTCGCGGTAGAACTCGGCCATCGCGGTCGCCGAATAGGGAGCGAGAAACTGCATCGGCGCCGGGTCGGACGCGGTGGCCGCAACAACCGTCGTGTATTCGATCGCGCCGGTCTCTTCGAGCTTCTTGACGAGCTGGGCAACGGTCGAGCGCTTCTGGCCAACAGCAACGTAGATGCAGTAAAGCTTCTTGCTCTCGTCGTCGCCGGCGGCGTCGTTATAGGCTTTCTGGTTCAGGATCGTGTCGAGCGCCACGGCGGTCTTGCCGGTCTGACGGTCGCCAATGATCAGTTCCCGCTGGCCACGGCCGATCGGGATCATGGCGTCAACGGATTTGAGACCGGTCGCCATCGGCTCATGCACCGATTTCCGCGGGATGATGCCCGGGGCCTTCACGTCGGCAACGCGACGCTCGGTGGCCTCGATGGCCCCCTTGCCGTCGATCGGCGCGCCAAGACCGTCAACCACGCGACCGAGCAGGGCGTCGCCCACGGGCACGTCCACGATGGCCTTGGTCCGCTTGACGGTGTCGCCTTCCTTGATGTCCCGGTCGGAGCCGAAGATCACGATACCGACATTGTCGACTTCGAGGTTCAGCGCCATGCCCCGGATGCCACCGGGGAATTCGACCATCTCACCGGCCTGGATGTTGTCCAGACCATGCACGCGGGCAATACCGTCGCCAACCGACAGCACCTGACCGACTTCTGCAACTTCGGCCTCCTGGCCGAAATTCTTGATCTGGTCCTTGAGGATCGCGGAGATTTCCGCAGCTTGCAATGCCATTACCCGACCTCTTTCATAGCGTTCTGGAGATTGGCGAGCTTGGCCCGGACCGACGTGTCGATCATCTTGGAGCCCACCTTGACGATAAGACCACCGATGAGGCTTTCATCGACGGTCGTGTTCAGTTTGATGTCCTTGCCGAAGCGGGACTTCAGCATTTCGGCCACGGCGCCGGCCTGGGCGTCGTTGAGCGCGATGGCGGATGTCACCTCGGCGGTCACCTCGCCTTTTTCCTCGGCGATCATCGCGCGCAGGCTGCTCAGCAGCTGCGGCAGCACGAAGAGCCGACGCTTGGAAGCCATCAGGGCCAGCGTGTTCTTCGTCGTCGCGTCCAGAGCCATGCCATCGGCGATTGCCGAGATCGCGGCGGTCTGTTCATCGCGGGAATAGATCGGCGAAGAGATCATCGCCGAGAAATCTTCCGAGGATTCAAGCGCGGCCGACAGGGCGTCGGTATCGGCTTCGAGGGAATCCAGTTTTCCCTCGTCCTTGGCCAGTTCAAACATCGCCAGCGCGTAGCGTCCTGCAATGCTCGAGGAAATCGAAGCCGTTTCTGACACGTCCACCCCTCTGCTATTTGTGCGTTCGGGCGTGCACCCCCGGACGCATGTTGTCCCGGGCGGAAACAGCAGTTCCCCCCTCAAATCGAAAAGCGATGTAACAGACCCGTTTGCACCCCGCAACTCCCTTGGAGCGCGCAATATCATTGCCCGGGAAATAGGCGTCTGGAAAATATCCGTTCAAATGGCCGGTCAACATGGCGTGAACCTGTCGTTAGCGCCCAAAGCAACCGTTTTCGGTGCACCATTGCATACATTCGCATGCCGCGACGCAGCATGAGCGATCGACGGTTTCCCTTGCGGCAGATTGTCCAGAGATTCGAATACCGGGGAGCAGGAAGCAGAAAGCAGGACGATTTGGAAGAAAATCGCGGGGCTTCGTGTGTTCGCGACAGAATCACCTCGGCGCGGATACAGGGCGGCGCCAAAGGACGGTTCTGGTTCAGGAAAGGACAATCAGGTGTCGCGGCGGAGCGGACACTTGCTGCGCAAGCAAGGAAGTGTTCTCGGAAAGGCGACGCCTGCCTGTCCCAAGTCCGTTCCAGTCTGCACTTGGGCCACGATCGCCCCGTCGCGCGCGGTTTACGCGGGTTTTGGCCCTGGCGGCGCGTTCACTGCGTCCAGCACACGCAACGGATCGCGGACCATGTCCTTGACCGGAGACCCGCCGGGCAATTGGGTAATCTTGCTCGCCTCGGCTAGGAAAACCCCACCGGCAAGCGAGGTGAAGACCTGCCGGCCGAACTTTTCCCACATACGGGAAGAGCGCAGCCAGAACCGTTTTTCCGAGGGCGGCCCGAAAAGCGCCGCGGCATGGCGCTCGGGCTGGAAACCGTGACGCAAGAGCTGCGCTTCGAGCTGACCGGTCGAATAGGGGCGGCCATAGCCGAAGGGCGTCGCGTCGCGACGCGCCCAGAGCCCAGAGCGGTTGGGAACGATGAAGAGCGCCTTGCCGCCGGGGCCGAGCACACGCTGGCACTCGGCCAGCACCTCTGAAGTGTGCTCGGACGTGTCCAGCCCGTGCAGCAGGACCAGCCGGTCGACCGATCCGGTATCCAGCGGCCAGAGCATTTCCTCGCAGAGCACCGAGAGATTGGGATGGCCCGCTGGCCAGGGCATGACACCCTGAGGACCCGGCATCAGAGCGATCACACGGCGCGCATTACCGAGATAGGGGCGCAGCAATGGCACGGCGAAGCCGAACCCGGCCACGGTTTGGCCGCGCGCTTCCGTGGGCGGCCAGAATTCCACCATCTGATCACGGATAGCCCGCTGCGCCACGCGGCCCAGCCTGGTCTTGTAATAGAAATTTCTCAGGTCCAGCACATCGAGATGCATTGCGCCCGGACAACTCCCTTGCCACCTTGGAGCCTGAACATACCGGGTCTCGGGGAAAAGGAAACGCCATGTCGCTGGAAATCGTCACAATCCCATGCCGGACGGACAATTACGCCTATCTAGTCCGCGACTCGGAGAGCGGCGCGGTCGCGGTGGTCGACGTACCGGACGCTGCCCCTGTCCTCGCGGCCCTTGCTGCGCGGAACTGGCACCTCACCGACATACTGATCACGCATCACCATACCGACCATATCGACGGTGTGGACAGGCTCAAGGCAGAGACCGGCGCCCGCGTGATCGGCGCGGCCGCCGACAGTCACCGCCTGCCTGAGTTGAACGAAGCTGTTCGCGAGGGCGACACGGTGCGAATCGGAACGGTCGAGGGCGCGGTCCTCGATGTCTCCGGCCACACGGTCGGCCATATCGCCTTTCACTTCCCCGGTGCGGTCTTTACCGCAGACAGCCTTATGGCGCTCGGTTGCGGACGGCTCTTCGAGGGCGACCCGGCCACCATGTGGACCTCGTTGAGCAAGCTCGCCGCCTTGCCGCCAGAGACGCTGGTCTATTCGGGACATGAATACACGGCCGCCAATGGCGCCTTCGCCGTCACGGTGGATCCCGACAACACCGCGTTGGCAGCTCGGGTTGCAGAGGTGGCGCGCGCCCGGGATGCCGGCGAACCGACCGTTCCTTCCCTGCTGTCTGTCGAACTGGCGACGAACCCCTTCCTGCGCGCAACCGCCCCCGAGGTCAAAGCGCAGGTCGGGCTTCCCGGAGCACCCGACGCCGAGGTCTTCGCCGAGATTCGTCGCCGTAAAGACTCCTTTTGAATAGTCCGGCGTTGCACGGGTCGTGCTGCTACCCTGCTGGAGCAGCGTGAGTTCCTTGTACCCTTCCGGAGTTTCGAGGCTGCCAGCGGGCGTGCCGCCGAGCGAAGCTCGAGCGGCGGTGGCGCCGCTGCGCGGCGTGCGCCTGCGGCGCGATCACCGATCTCTCGGCGCACGGTGCGTTAAGCAATTTCTTTCGCGCTCCCTTGCGCGGCTCCACTTGCCCCGGAAACCCTTGTTTGCTTGCCTAGTAGGGCACGCCAAACGATCACATTTTGTGCATCGGCCCTCGGCCTGGGCCAACTTGGGGAAAAAAACACTTGAAGCTGCCGCCCCGCCCACCAAACTTTAACTTAAACGGGCCAGTCTCGACGCCGGGCGCTCCCGCCGCAGGCCCCGCAGGACCAAGGAGCACTTATCGTGCCGTCATTTTCGAATACGCTCGAGCAAGCGATTCACGCCGCACTGGGTTTCGCCAATGCCCGCCGTCATGAACTCGCGACCCTGGAACACCTGCTGCTGGCGCTGATCGATGAGCCGGACGCGGCCAAGGTGATGCAGGCCTGCGATGTCGATCTCGAGGAGCTGCGCAACAAGCTCACCGAGTTCATCGAGGAAGATCTGGCGACATTGGTGACCGAGGTCGAAGGCTCGGAAGCAGTGCCCACCGCCGCGTTTCAGCGCGTCATCCAACGCGCCGCGATCCACGTGCAGTCCTCTGGCCGCACCGAAGTGACCGGCGCGAATGTACTCGTCGCGATCTTCGCCGAACGCGAATCGAATGCTGCCTACTTCCTGCAGGAACAGGAAATGACCCGCTATGACGCGGTTAATTTCATTGCCCACGGCGTTGCCAAGAATCCGAGCTTCGGCGAGAGCCGTCCGGTGACGGGCGCCGACATGGAGGAGGAAAGCCAGCAACACGAGACGCCACCGGGGGACAGCGGCGAGCAGCGCGAATCTGCGCTCGCGAAATATTGCGTGGATCTCAACGCCAAGTCCGAGAAAGGCGATGTGGACCCGCTGATCGGACGCGACCCGGAGGTCGAGCGCTGCATCCAGGTTCTCTGTCGCCGGCGCAAGAACAACCCGCTTCTGGTTGGAGACCCCGGCGTCGGCAAGACCGCCATCGCTGAAGGTCTGGCGCGCAAGATCGTGTCGGGCGAGACGCCGGATGTGCTCTCGGGCGCAACCATCTACTCGCTCGACATGGGCGCGCTGCTCGCCGGCACTCGCTATCGTGGCGATTTCGAGGAACGGCTAAAGGCCGTCGTGACCGAACTGGAGGATCACCCCGACGCGGTTCTCTTCATCGACGAGATCCACACCGTAATCGGCGCCGGCGCAACGTCCGGCGGCGCGATGGATGCCTCCAACTTGCTCAAGCCAGCGCTGCAGGGTGGCAAGCTGCGTTGCATGGGCTCGACGACCTACAAGGAGTTCCGCCAGCATTTCGAAAAGGACCGCGCCCTCTCCCGCCGCTTCCAGAAAATCGACGTGAACGAACCTTCCGTCGAGGACAGCGTCAAGATCCTCAAAGGCCTCAAGCCTTACTTCGAGGAGCATCACGAGATCAAATACACGGCGGACGCGATCAAGACGGCTGTGGAGCTCTCGGCGCGCTACATGAATGACCGCAAGCTGCCAGACAAGGCGATTGACGTGATCGACGAGGCCGGTGCGGCACAGCATCTCGTGCCGGAGAGCAAACGGCGCAAGACCATCGGAACAAAGGAGATCGAGGCCGTTATCGCCAAGATCGCCCGCATCCCGCCCAAGAACGTCTCCAAGGATGATGCCGAGCTGCTGCGGGATCTGGAACCGACCCTCAAGCGCGTCGTCTTCGGTCAGGACAAGGCGATCGAAGCCCTCAGCGCGGCGATCAAGCTTGCCCGCGCCGGGCTGCGTGAGCCGGAGAAGCCGATCGGGAACTACCTATTCGCCGGCCCGACCGGCGTCGGCAAGACCGAAGTCGCCAAGCAGCTTGCCGACACTCTGGGTGTTGAACTGCTGCGCTTCGACATGTCCGAGTACATGGAGAAACATGCAGTCTCGCGGTTGATCGGTGCCCCTCCGGGCTATGTCGGCTTCGATCAGGGAGGTCTGCTGACCGACGGCGTGGACCAGCATCCACATTGCGTTCTGCTGCTCGACGAAATCGAGAAGGCGCACCCGGATGTGTTCAACATCCTGCTGCAGGTGATGGATCACGGTACGTTGACGGATCATAACGGCCGTTCGGTGGACTTCCGCAATGTGATTCTGATCATGACCTCCAATGCAGGCGCGTCGGACATGGCAAAGGCCGCGATCGGCTTCGGTCGCGACAAGCGCGAAGGTGAAGACACCGCCGCCATCGAGCGCACCTTCACACCGGAGTTCCGCAACCGTCTGGATGCTGTGGTCAGCTTCGCACCGCTCGGCAAGGAGGTGATCCTGCAGGTGGTCGAGAAGTTCGTTCTCCAGCTCGAGGCCCAACTCATGGATCGCAACGTGAGCATTGAGCTGACCACGCCGGCCGCCGAGTGGCTTGCCGAACGGGGTTACGACGACAAGATGGGCGCCCGTCCGCTGGGCCGTGTGATCCAAGAATACATCAAGAAGCCATTGGCCGAGGAATTGCTCTTCGGCAAGCTGACCAAGGGTGGCATCGTCAAGGTCGCGGTCAAGGAGAACGCGCTGGATCTCGAGATCGAGGAACCGGGCAAACCGCGCCTGTCCACGCGCAAACCGCCGTTGCTGACGGCGGATTGATGAAACCGGTCCTGAAACATGAAAGAGGGCGCTTCGCGGCGCCCTTTTTTCTGCCCTGCCTCCTTGTGCTCTCGACCGCATCCGTCCTGCACGCCGAAATGCCGGAGTTATTGCTCCCGGTGGATTGCTCGGCCACGCGCTGCTTTGTCCAGAAACATGTCGATAACGACCCGGGCCCGGGTTTGCGGGACTTTGCGTGCGGCCGGCTGACCAGCGATGGACACAAGGGAACAGACATCGCCGTGCCGCCCGTCGATGCGACAGGGGCAGGCGTGCGCGTCGTGGCGGCGGCCGCCGGACGGGTGCGGGGGCTTCGGGACGGCATGTCGGATGTGGACGTCATGGCACCGGGAGCGCCAAACGTGGCCGGCAGGGAATGCGGGAACGGCGTGGTGATCGATCATGGCGACGGCTGGGAAAGCCAATATTGTCACCTGAAACGCGGTAGTCTTGTTGTGCGCAAGGGCGAAATCGTGAGCGCCGGAACGCCTCTCGGCGAGGTCGGGTTGAGTGGAGACACGAATTTCTACCATCTCCATTTCAGCTTGCGCGAGAACGGGCGTGTCGTCGATCCGTTCCGCTCAAATCCCGACGAGTCATGTGGTTCCGGGACCGGAAAAAGCCCCTGGCCCTCCTTGCCAGACTACGCGCCGGGCGGCGTGGTACAGGTCGGGATCGCAAACCGGGTCCCCAGTTGGAGTGAAGTCAAGGCTGGCTTTGCGCGAGAGACTTTGCCCGGCGGACCACTTGACGCGCTGGTCGTCTGGAGCCAGCTCTATGCAGGCGAGGCCGGCGACAGGCTGGTCCTTGGCATCGATTTTCCCGATGGTCGCTCCCGCAGCGGCGAGATCCGGCTGGAGAAGTCCCAGCCGCAGCTCTTCCGCGCCTGGGGCATCAAAGCCCCTGCGCAGGGATTCAAGTCGGGCGACTATCGCGGGCGCGTGGAGCTCTGGCGTGGGGAAACCCTGCTGGCCCGCGATGCCATCGCCTTTCGTCGCCCCTGACGCTCAACGCTCGGTGAGTTTCAGCTCGATCCGGCGATTGCGGGCGCGGGCTTCGTCGCTGTCGTCGCGGCTTACCGGTTGGAATTCCCCGAACCCGTTCGCCGCCAGGCGATAGGGCGGGAAGCCCAGTTCATCCGTCATGTGCCGAACCACGGAAAGCGCACGCGCCTGGCTCAGCTCCCAGTTATCGGCATATTGCCCCCGTCCCGACAGAGGCGTGTCGTCGGTATGGCCATCGACCCGGATCACCCAGTCGATCCCTTCGGGAATCTCTTCCGAGATCTCCGCGAGAATCCGCGCCACGCGCGCGATTTGCGCCCGACCTGCCTCGGAGACATCGGACGAAGCCGGTTCGAACAGCACCTCGGAGGAGAAGACAAAGCGGTCGCCCTCGATCCGCACACCTTCGCGCCCGCCGAGGATCTCGCGCAGCCGGCCAAAGAACTCAGAACGGTAGTTCTTCAGGTCGCGTGCTTCCGCTTCCAGCCGTTTCTTCTCTTCTTCAAGCCGTACGCGCTCGACCTCTTCCAGTCGCGCCCGTTCGGCTTCGAGATCCGCCCGCACCTTCTGCTCGCTCGAAAGCTGTGCCAAGGCCGTGTTGAGCCGCGATCCCAGCGATTGAATTTCCACCTTGGAAACAGAATCGCGGGCCTCCGAGGCGCTCAACAACTCCTCCAGAGAGGCGAGCTGGCTGCGCAACGAAGAGATGTTTTCGTTGAGCAACGCCATGCGCCGCTGATCCTCGGCCGAAGCCGCTTCGCGTTGTGCCAGCTCGGTCTTGGCGGCCGCCAGCAGCGCAGCACGCTGCTCGGCATCGGTCAGTTGCTTCTCGGCATCCTGCTCGGCGGCCAGCTTGGCCGCGAGAGCCGCCGCGAGTTGACGACGAATATCCTCGGCATCTCCGGTGGCCGCGCGCAGGCTCTCATTCTCGGTCTCCAGCCGCGCCATCTCACTGCGCAGATCCGCCATCTCGCCCGACAACGTCTCGATGGTTCGTTCCGCTTCTGCCAGGCGCGCGCCAGACTCGCCGCCCTCGGCACGGGCCGCATCGCGCTCAAAAGTCAGAGCCACGACAGCGGCGCGCTCGCTTTCCAATTCGCTCGAAAGGGTTGAGATACGTGCTTTCGCGTCAGCCAGCTCCGCCAGTTGGGCCGCATTGCCCGTCTCGGACTCCGACAGCGCCGCCGCGAGCGCCTCACCGCGCGCCGTCTGCCCGGCAAGCGCATCCTGCAGCCGGGCGATTTCTTCATTCGCCTCGCCGAGCGCGGCTGCCCGCGCGGTCTGACCAGAGCGCGCCTCTTCCAGAGCCGCCACCAGCCGCGCACGTTCCGCCTCCGCCTCGGCAAGCGCCTCGCGCATCCGCGCAGCCTCTGCCTGTGCCTCCTCGAGCGCCGTCGCGCCGGCTTCCTTCGCCGCGGTCTCACCGGCAAGCTCCTCTTCCAACGTCAGCCGCGAGAGCAGCGCAGCGGCGAGTTTCTCGTCCAGTGCGGCTTCGGCCGATTGCGCCGCGGCCAGCAGCGTCAACGTCTCTTCAGCCCTGCGTCGTTGCGCTTCCAGCGCCAACGTCATCGCCGTCAGTTCGTCCTCGGCGCCCTTCAGCTTCTCCCGCAGTGCCTGCGCGGCAGCGACCTCGGCCAGCCGCGACGCTTCTTCCTCCGAGAGCCGTTCCGCCAGATCCTCGGCCTCTGCCAGCTTCTCCGTCAAAGCCGCTTCGGTTTCCGCATTTTCCGTCTCCAGATCGGCGATCAACGCCTCCAGCGCCTCCCGTTTCGCCGCCGCCAACCGCGCCGCCTCTTCCTGAACATCGATCTCGCCGCGCGCCGAAGCCAACGCCGTCGTAAGCGCGTCGCGCTCGCTCTCCAGCGTGTCCTGCGCGCTCTCCAGCTCCGCGATATCGGTCCGCGCGGCATCGCGCTCCAGCAGCAATGCCGCGACTTGTTCCTCAAAATCGGAGATGCGGCCAGCGGCATCCGCCAGGGCCGTTTCCTGCTGGCCAATCTGGGACGTGAGCGCCGCGATCAGGGCCGATTGCTCGCTCGCCTCGTCGCGCGCGGCCGAGAGCGTCGCATCGAGCACGCCGACCTGCCGCTCCAGATCCGCGGAGCGGGTCTCTTCCATGCCGAGCGCCTCGGCGAGTTGCAGGATCTCGTTCTGCAGCAGGTCCAGTTCGCTTTCCTGCCCGGTGATGGTCTCTCGCAGCATGAATTGCACGATCATGAAAATCGACAACACGAACATCAGCACCAACAACAGCGCCGTCATCGCGTCGACGAAGCCTGGCCAGATCGAAGCCGAGAGACGATCACTCCCGCGTCGGCGCAGCGACATGGCCTAGCTCCCCGGCCGCTCGTCGGGGCCAACCACGGTCCCGGTCTCGGCGAGGCCCTGCTGTCGGCGGGCGCGGCGGATCTCGCGTGTCATCGTGGCGATATCGCCGCGCAATTCGGCCACCGTCTCCTGGCGACCAGCGGCCAGTTCCTCGAGGATCCGCAGCAATTGGACGTCGATCGAGCGCAGACGCATCCGCGCCTCGGCATCGCCGCCGCTATCGACCATGTCCCCTTCCTGGCTCGGCGCGGAGCCCGCCCGGCGCAGCATCTGCTGCTGGGTTTCGAGCATCCGCTCCTGCCCCTCGGCGATGCGTTCCAGCACGTCCGTCGTGCGGTCGCCATGCTGCATCGTGCGGGTGAGCGCGGTCACCGCCATGGCGACTTCCGTCAGCTTGTCATCCACCATGGACCGACTCGCATCGGCCACCGAATGCGTCTCGCGCATGTTCTCCATCTGCTCGGCGATGTGGTCGAGCACGCCGACCAGCGCCCCGGTCTCGCCGGACAGCTCGGTCTCGCCGCCTCCGGCAAAGCCCAGCCGGGTGATCGAGGAAAGCCACTCCTCCAGCTCGCGGTAGAAGCGGTTCTGTCCGCGCGAGGCGAAGAGCTCCAGCAGCCCCACGACCAGAGATCCGGCAAGACCCAGGAGCGAGGAGCTGAAGGCCGTGCCCATGCCGCCGAGCTGCGCTTCCAGCCCGCCCATGAGCTTCTCGAAGACCTGCACGCCGGTCTCGCCCTCCTTGGGCGCGAGCGAACGGATGGTCTCCACCACGGCCGGGACGGTGGTCGCCAGACCGTAAAACGTCCCCAGAAGGCCCAGAAAGATCAACAGGTTGACGATGTATCGCGTGATGTCGCGCCCTTCCTCGATCCGGGTCGCCACCGAGTCGAGGATCGAGCTGGCGGAGGTCGAGGAGATTTGCCGGTTGACCCCGCGCGAGCGCAGAAGAGCCGCGAGCGGCGCGAGCAGGCGGGGGGTCGGCGAGTTGGCCGCGCTGTCATGGTCGCGTGCGAAGGTCTCGATCCAACGCACCGAGGAGGAAAGCTGCGCGACCTGCAGGAAGCAGGCCAGCACACCGATCACGAAGACCAGCGCGATGGTGCCGTTGAGCCAGAGATTGGCGTAGAAGACCGGCTGAACCGACGGGAATATGACCCATGTTCCGGCGGCGACAAGGCCACAGGCGATGAGCATCTGGGTGATCTGTCGCACGGGTTGCGAGAAATGGGTCTGGGCCGGGGTGTCGCTCATGGCTGGCGGGCGTCTCGCACAAGGGAAATCTTGCTGCGCACGTTAGTTAACGGTCAGGCGAATGCCAATGAGCAATCGGACGATGACGCAGGAAGGACCGGCAGCGTTGCAAAACTCCCTGCCCTGCCCGGCTCAGCCAAGCCGGGTCAGCGCACGGACGCGGGCGGCGAGCCAGTCGATATCCGCATCCGCAAGGCCAAGCTCTGTCAGGTGATCGGCGGTGTTGAAGAGGTATTCGGTGTTTGGACCACGTCCGCCAACAGCGCGGGCGATGATCTGCGCCTGCTTTTCCAGCGCCATGCCGCCGCAATACTGCACATGGCCGCGTTCGATCACATAGGCCAGCGCCGTCACACTGCGCCCGTCATGCAGCCGCAGCGTCACCAGTTCCTCGATATAGGCCGAGGAGACCAGCTCGCGTTCACGCAGCGCCGCCAGCGTCTCGGCTTCGTGGTCCGGCATGACGCGAAAGGCCAACCCGTCGCAATGGGCGTCTTCGAGCCGGTCCAGTGCAAGGACCAGCCCCGGATCTTCTTCGGTGCCGCGATGATGGATCGAGGACATGCAGAACGCCCGATGATAGCCAGTCAGCCGGGCAACAGCCTGCTCTTCGACCGGAAACCCGGGATGCCAGATCAGACTGCCATAGCCGAAGACCCAGAGCGGCTGGGTGGTGTCGATTTCCTGAAGCATCCGATGTTCCTCGCGCGGTTGCCGGTGTAAACCGCATATCGGAGCGATGGGAAAGGGCCGATATGAGACCGAGCAGACTCTTGTGGATCGTCGTGATCTTCGCGGCGGGCTGGAGCGCCTGGTGGGGCTGGGGTGCCTGGCAGGCGAAAAACGGGCTGGAGCACTGGCTGGAGGCGCGCCGGGAGGCCGGCTGGCAGGCCGAGTGGGACGGGCTGGAGGTCCGGGGGTTCCCGACGCGGATCGACCGGACCCTGACCGGCGTGACCCTGGCCAATACAGATTCCGGCTGGGTCTGGACCGCGCCTTTCTTCCAGATCCTCGGGCTGAATTATCAGAAGGATCACGTCATCCTCGTCTGGCCAAACGAGATGGCGCTTCGGACGCCCTATCAGAACGTCGCGATCACCGGCCAGTCTCTTCAGGGCAGCGCCACCTTCCTGCCCGGCCCGGCGCGGGAATTGTCAGAGGCGACGTTGATTTTCGAGGCGTTGGAACTGATCTCCGATGCCGGATGGACCTTTTCGAGCGACGAGATGCGCCTGGCCACTCGCCCGACCGAAGCAAAGCTCGGCCGGCGCGATATCGGGCTGGAATTCCTCGGCCTGAAACCGCGCGCGCCACTGCTGGGGCGTCTGGCACAGGCCGGGCTGGTGCCCGAGGAGGTCGAGACCCTGCGTGCCGATCTGTCGGTCGGCTTCGACCGGCCCTGGGACAGGCTGGCCGTCGAGACGGCCCGGCCGCAGCCGCGCGAAATCGAGATCCGAGAGATCGCGGTGAAATGGGGGGAGCTTGAGCTGCGAATTGCCGGCGATCTTGAGCTGGACGCGGCGGGCCTCGTCAGCGGCGATGTGATGGTCAAATCCACAAATTGGCGCGACATCCTGGAACTGGTGCGCCAGTCGGGTCTGGTTCCCGAAAGCCTTGTCGATCCAATCGAATCCGGGCTGGGGCTTCTGAGCGGGCTTGCCGGACGTTCGGACACGCTGGACATCCCACTCAGCTTTTCCAATGGTCGCACCAAGCTTGGCCCGGTCCCATTGGGGCCGGCACCGGTGATCCGCATCCCGTGAGAAGGCCCCCGCCATGAGCAACTCGATTCTTCGCGTCGCCGAGGATTTCTGGAATATCCGCGGCTCCTTCCGTGTCGGCGGTGTCATCGACCTGGGCACCCATGCCTCGTTGCTGCGCCGCCGGAACGGCTCCTTTCTGCTGCTCGACTCGCTGACATTGCGGGACGCGCATCGCCGCGAGATTTTAGAGCTGACCGATGGCGGCAACGCCGTCGAAGCGATCCTGAACCTGCACCCGTTCCACACGCTGCATTGCCACGCCATGCACCGCGACTTCCCGCAGGCAAAGCTCTACGGCACACGCCGCCATGCAACGAAGCGCCCTGACCTGCCTTGGGAGCCGCTACGCTGCGAGGACCCCGAATTCCCGGACCTCTTCGCCGAAGATCTCGACATTTTCATTCCGCGCGGGGTCGATTTCATCTCGTCAGACGAGAAGCTCCATTTTTCCTCCGTCCTGGCGATGCACCGCGCCTCCGGCGTGCTGCATGTCGATGACACTCTGACCGTCCTGCGCCCCCCCGCCCTGCTGCGCGCATTCGGCCTGCGCCCGCGCGTCTCCTTCCATCCAACCCTGCGCAAGGTATTGGAACCGCGCGCCGGAGCTGCGGCCGCGTTCAGGAATTGGGCGGAAGAGCTTGCGGACTCAACGGAAGAGACGAAAACGCTCTGCGCCGCCCATGTCTCTGGCCCTTTGACGCCTGGGGATGGCGAGGCAACGATCTCCGCGCGGATCCTGTCAGCCCTGAAACGGGTCGACCCGATCCTCGCGGCGCATCAGGCGGAGTTCGGATAGACCCCGGACCGGTCGGCAAAGGCCAGGGGACTGGTTCCTGAAGGCCGGTTCTGGCGGCACGGGACGTCGCGACGACGGAAAGCTCGTGCGACGGCTGTCCTTTCAGCACCCAACCGTGGCCGGTGCCGCGGCAGTCGGGCGCTGCCAAGCAGTCTTGTCACATAGAACGAGGCTCAGCCTATTGCCTGGGCGGATGAGCATCGGGCCGTCGGGACGGCCCGGCGCGCCATCACTCACTCCCCGACGGGGTCAGACGCGTCCATTGACGGGTCACATGATCATGCTCATCGAACTCCAGCCGAAACAACGCATCCAGCCTCACCGGCTCCCGTCGTTCCCGGTGCACGCCCTGAACAAGTCCGCTCCAGAAAGCCGCGCGCCCGGTCACCTTTCGGGAAATCTCGACCACCGTGGTCGATAGCATCACCTCTGCAAATTCTTCGAAAAGCGCCTCGATCTGGGCACTTCCTCGACAAATGCGCCGCTCCATTCCCGGCTCTGCGGGCACTTCCAGCTCGATCTCGGCCTCGTCTGCATAGAGCGTGACAAGGCCCGGCGCATTCAGAAGAGGCGCCATGAAGGCATTCTTGGCTTCAAAAAACCGATCCAACGCAAGATTGGTGCAGCTCTCCACGACGTCGGCCCCAAAGCTCTCTTGCGGAACCGCTTCGAATCCTTCGTCGCGGTCACATGTCCTGACCAATTGCTCCATACCCATTCTCCACTCATCCACCTCGCAGCGTCATAGTCCAAATGGCGCCCCTGCAGGAGCACGAACCATGGCAATGCCAAGATTCGATGACATCACCTCCCGATTGTGCGTTCCAAAATAGCTAACCAGTTCCGGTACGCCAGTTTTTTCAGCAACTCCGTTCCAAACCCGTGTTCGCGCATTGCTTCGATCAGGGCCGGAAGGCCCGCAGAATCACCGATGGCCTCCGGAACGACGCAACCATCAAAGTCGGACCCGAAGCCGACATGATCCTCTCCGAGCCTCGAAATCAGGTAATCGAGATGGCGCAGCATCGGCTCGAAACCGCAATCTCGTGCGGCCAGCCCATCCGGGCGCAGGAAGAATGTGGCGAAGTTCAACCCGACCATTCCGCCGCTCTCGGCGATCTGGTCAAGCTGGCGATCCGTGAGGTTCCGCGGGCTGGGGCAGAGCGCATGCGCATTGGAGTGGGTGGCGACGAGGGGGGCGTCGGAAAGGCTGGCGACATCGTCGAAACCGGCCTCGTTGAGATGGGAGAGGTCGATCAGAATACCGAGCGCATTGCACTCGCGCACCAACGCCTTGCCAGCGTCGGTCAGGCCCGGGCCACTATCCGGGCTGCCGGGGAAGCGGAAGGGCACGCCGTGACCAAAGGCGGTAGGGCGGCTCCAGACCGGGCCAATCGAGCGGAGCCCAAGCGCGTGGAAGACATGTAGCGCGTCCAGGTCGGGGCCGATCGCCTCGGCACCTTCCATATGCATAACGCCGGCGATGGAACCGCGTTCCATGGCGGCGCGACAGTCAGCGGCGGACCGGCAGACCGTGAACGCGCCCTCGGACGCGCGCTCCATCCAGAGCATATGTCCGGCCTGTGACAGGGCCACCGGTTGCGCCCGCGTCAGGTTCAATGGTGCCGGCAGCGGGACATCATAGGGGGGCTCTTTCATGAGTTCGAAGAGGTCGGGGGCACCCGGGCTGGGCGGCGAGGGTACGTAGATCGCGAAAAGACCGCCGGCAAACCCGCCCGCGCGCATTCGTGGCAGGTCGAGATGGCCCTCTGTCCCGCCTTCCAGAAAGAGCGTGCGCCGCGTCTCGGGGGCATGATGGAGACGGAGAAGCAGATCGTTATGACCGTCGAAGACGGGGATGATTTCAGGCATGGCGCTCAACTCGATATGGGAGACTGCGCGCAAGCTAGGCGTCTTTTCCGACGGGTGGAAGCGCTCGGAAGAGCGACCGCTGGGCGCAGGCCGGGACAGAGGAGGCGTCCCTCCCGTCGTCGACGCATCAAGATGCGCTCCTCCCGTCGGGGGTGGCACGCCTTCGGCGTGCCGGCGCGCACAGGAGCTGGTTGCACAATGCTTCCATTATGCTACGGAAACGAAGGGGGTCCTGCGAGACCTCTTTCAGGGAGACGGGCATGACAGCGTCGAAGACAGGCACCAAGGCGATCAACCTGCGGATCGAACATGAACACGAGCAGCTCGTGCGGGATGTCATATCGCGGATCCGCAAAGGCGGCCCCGGGTTTCGCGCCGCGCTCCGGGCGCTGATCGAAGATGAGCGCGCGGCGGAATATGTCCCCGCGCACGAGCTTCACGCCCGTTTCGCTGATATCGAGAAGCGCCTTCGCGACGGGATAAGCGCCGAAGCGCAATTCGTTCCCGCCGAGGAAATCGAAACCCGGTTTACGGCGTTGGAAGAACGGCTGATCGAGATGTCGCGACAGACCGGCGAGACCTATGTGCCGGAATCCGAGATCCGCGCCCAGTTCGCCGAGACCGAACAAAGACTGCGCGAGATCGAGCAGATGGCGCTGGCGCGCATCTCCCGCCTCGGCGCGGATAGCTGCGGCGGCTGAGACGCGAAGAGGGGCTGGCGATGCGGATCTTTTCCAACCGAAAGCGACCGGTCCATCTCGGGTCCTACCCGTTGGAGCGGCTGAAGCGGCAGGAGCGCATCCCGGACCTCAGCGACGCCCCCGCCATGCCGCCGCTGAGCTTCCATCGACCCGAGCAGCCCGACAGCATCGTCAATGCCATGGGCGAATTCCAGGCGATGATGGATGCGATCCGCGATGGGCTGGTCAACCCGGCGCGCGCCGCCATCCCCGACGATCCGGCAGAGCGCGCCAATCACCTCAAGGCCTTCGGCTATTACAACGACGCCTCCATGGTCGGGACCGGCCCCCTGCCCGCTGCCGCGTTTCTGGCGGAGCCGCGCCGAAACCCGGATATCGAGCGGCTGGCCGAGGCGCTCCGCACCCGCCAGACCCGCACCCTCGCCGCCGGGATCGACCTGATCATGGCCGACCTCAAGGAGAGCATGGAGGCGCCCCCGAAACCGCTTTCGGACCACGCCCACGCCATCGTGCTGCTCTACGAACACCATCGCGCCCCCCGTCCCGACGAACCCGGCAGCGACTGGATCCTCGGCGCGCAGGCGCATCGGGCCTGCCTGCGGGCCACGGAAAACGCCGTGGTACTGGCCAATTACATCCGCGCGCTCGGTTATGACGCCCGCGCCCATACGGCGACCACGAGCGAGGTCGACCTCGGCAAGCTTGCGCTCGCGGCCGGGCTGGTCTCGCTCGAAGACGGCGCGCTCTCCGCCCCGTGGCTGGGACGGCGCTTCGGGCTCGCGGCGGTGACGACCGAACTGGAGCTGGCCCATGACGACCCGCTCGCGCCCGGAGCGCAGGCGAACGGTCCGGGCTGGTGGTTCGGGCTGGGCACCGGCAAGGGCGCCATGAACCGCGATCCCTATGCGCGGCGCAGCTATGCCGCTGGTGCGCATCCCTTCGAGCGGCTCAAGCGGGTGGACAGCCCCACGACCTATATCGACGAGCCCAATGTCGCCCGCGTGCCCAAACGCGCCGACATGTTCGCCCGCAGCCAGTTCGGCGATATGGGACCGGCGCTGCAAAAGGCGGCCACAGGTGGCAAATATGTCCGCAAATCCGCGCCTTCCATGGCGCAACGCCGCGCGCTCGGCGCTTTCGTCCTGCTACAGGACGGCCCGCCAGACCCAAACGGCCCGCGTCCGACCGACCCGAAGCGCAACGCGCTGAACCTGAAGGCTGCGAGCTATTTCCTCGGCATCGACGCCGCGGGCACCTCGCGCTGCCCGGACTGGGCCTGGTACAGCCATGACGCCACCGGCGCGCCGATCGAGCCGCCGCATGACCAGGCTTTGTCGATGATCGTCGACCAGGGCTTCGAGACAATGGAAGGCGCTTCGGGCGATGACTGGATCGCCGTCAGCCAATCGATGCGCGCCTATTTGCGCTTCTCGCTTCTCGGCGGGGTGATGGCGCAGCAGATCCGCAACCTCGGCTTCTCGGCAAAGGCACATACGGTGATGGATGGCGAAGTGCTGCAACCGCCGCTCTTGCTGCTCGCGGGGCTCGGCGAGGTGTCCCGCATCGGCGAAGTGATCCTGAACCCCTATCTCGGCCCGCGGCTCAAATCCGGCGCGGTGACGACCGACATGCCGATGGCCCATGACAGGCCGATCGATTTCGGCCTGCAATCCTTCTGCGAGGCTTGCAACAAATGCGCCCGCGAATGCCCCTCCGGCGCCATCACTGCCGGGCCGAAGCTGATGTTCAACGGCTACGAGATCTGGAAATCCGACAGCCAGAAATGCACCACCTACCGCGTCACGCAGGAGGGCGGCGCGATGTGCGGGCGCTGCATGAAGACCTGCCCATGGAATCTCGAAGGGCTTTTCGCCGAAGCCCCGTTCCGCTGGGCCGCCTCCAACATCCCCACCGCCGCGCCGTTTCTGGCAAAGCTCGACGACCGGCTGGGCAATGGCGGGCTGAACGATGTCAAGAAATGGTGGTGGGACCTCGAGCAGTCAGAGGATGGCGCCTATCGCCCGACTGAAAAACCGGTCAACCGGCGCGATCTGCAGACCGATCTCGACCTTGCCTACGAGGACCAGACACTCGCGGTCTACCCGGCCCCGCTGGCGCCGCATCCCTGGCCCTACCCATTCGCGATGGATCGCGAGGCAGGGATATCGGCCTATGAGGCGATGATCCCGGCGGATGAATACCGCGCCCGGCTGGCGCAGGGCGATGCCTCGGTGATCCATCACTCCCGCACTGAAAGCGACTCTCCGGTGATCCAACTTGAGGTCGCCAAGGTGGAGCCGATGGCGGCGCGGGTCACCGGCTACACGCTGCGCGCCCCAGATGGCGCCCCCCTGCCCGACTGGACCGCCGGGGCGCATATCGACCTGCTCGTGGCGCCGGAATATCTCCGCCAATATTCGCTCGCGGGCGATCCGGCGGACCGCGCCACCTACCAGATCGGCGTGCTGCGCGAAGATGCGGGCCGGGGTGGTTCGGCGCTGCTGCACCGGATCTTCACACCCGGCCGCAAGCTTTTCGCCGCGCGTCCGATCAACCATTTCGAGCTGGTCGAGGCGGCCGGGAAGAGCTTCCTCATGGGAGGCGGGATCGGCGTGACGCCGATGATCGCCTTCGCCCACCGCCTGCACGCTCTCGGACGGGATTTCGAGCTGCATTATTCCGTGCCGACGCGCGCCGAGGCCGGCTATCTCGACGCGTTGGAACAGGCGGACTGGGCCGGGCGCGTTCGCCTGCATGTCTCCAACGAGGGAAGCCGGGCCGATCTGGACGCGATCCTCGCCGGCGCGCGACCGGGCTGGCATGTCTACACCTGCGGACCGGAGCGCTACATGGAGGCCGTGCTGGCCGCCGCCGAGCGACAGGGCTTTGCCGAGGATGCACGCCACCTGGAGTATTTCAACCCGCCGGAGACGCCAGACTACGTCAACCACCCCTTCCGCCTGCGATTGCGCGACGGGCGAGAGCTGGAGGTCGCGCCCGGGCAGACCGCCGCCGAGGTGCTGAATGCGAACGGCATACGGGTCGATGTGAAATGTTCGGACGGGATCTGTGGTGTCTGCCGGTGCGGGCTGGTCTCCGGCGCGGTCGAGCATCGCGATCACGTTCTGTCGGCCAGACAACGGCAGACAGGGTTCATCGCCTGCCAGTCCCGCGCAGCAGAGCCGGACGGGATTCTGGAACTGGACCTGTAGCCGCGGCTCGCGACGAGGCCTTGTCCTAGCCGGCCTTGATCAGGTCGGCCAGCCGGGCGCCTTCTTTCAGGATATTCACCAGCGCGCTCTTGTCCTCGCCGGGAAAGAAGCGCGCGCGTAAAGCGGTCGGAACGGCTTGCGGCTGCAGGATCTCGACCCGAGGCCCATGCTTGCGCGTCTCCGCCTGCCAGCCGCGCACAAGCGCCATCTGTGCGGCCTTGGTGGTTCCGTAGCAGCCGAAGAAGGGCTGGCCGGCACGGTCATCGTCGAGAAACACCGCCCGTGCGCCTTCGCGTGCCTGCAACAGCGGCGAAACATAGGTGATCAGCCGCCGCGTGGCCTCGAGGTTGACCGCAACCGAATTGTCCCAACTCTTGCCCTCGACCATGTTGGTTGGGGTCAGAGGCGCGGCGTGGATCGCGGTGTGGACCCAGAGATCCAAGCCCCCCCAACGCTCATGCACCGAGCGACAGAGATGCTGCATCGCGCCGTCATCGGTCACGTCCAGCGGCGCCAGCGTCGCGTCGCCGCCGCGCGCCTTGATGCGGTCGTCAAGTTCTTCCAGCCCGCCCACAGTGCGGGCGACGGCGAGGATGTGATAGTCGGGGGCGAGCGCTTCGGCCATGGCAGCGCCAAGGCCACGGGACGCGCCGGTCACGAGGGCAAGTCTGGTCATGGGCCGCATCTGCACCGGGCGCGCCCGCGAGGTCAAGCGAAAGCAAGGCTCAGCCTTCGGGCATCTCCAACCGCCGCGTACCGGTGCTGGTTTTCAGGAAGACGGCGCCATCGGCAATAGCGACCACCTGTTGCCCGGCAATCCGCTTGCCCATCTCGACCTTCGAGATGCGCCCGGACGAGTGGCGCAGCAACGCGTGACGCTTGGTCTCGGTGCCGAAGGTTCCGATCAGCGACAGGCGGTCGAGGCGGAGTTCATTCTTCTTCGTGGCCGCGGTGGCCACCTTCTGGTTCTCGGACATGTTCATCCTTTTTGCGCCCAGCCACATCCCCGACACCGCGCGACGCAGGCGAAGGGACACGGGCAAAGCAGATTTGTTCGAAACATCGCGGCACCGGTTGAGTGATCCCGCCGCGTCAGGTCAGGGGCCCCGCTATCAGCCGCCTTGGGGAAGACGGAAGTCCCGCAGGTGCGTACGGAAGAAGCTGGGCCGAAAATCGCGCGAGGAGGCGTAAAGGGCTGGCAATTTTCCGCGCAGTCCCTGTCGATTTCGAAACTGTGATGCGTGGAGTGTTGTCCCGGTATTCCGAGCGACGATCCCGGCTGCGCGGCAGGTCAGAATCGCCCGGAGTGGACGCCGACGCCAAGACTTCGGCCACCGCTCGCCCGGGCCGAACCTGAATGCTGCAAGACCCCGCACGGAGATTACGGGAGGGAGCGCCATTGGCACACACACACGGGCGAACGCTTTCCAGCCAACGGCCGCCCGGCCCGACTGGCTGACGCCGGCACGGCACCAGTTGAAGCTTCCTGGCCCCCGAGCGAACGGCACCCCATTCCGCCGGGAGGTGCCCCAACACGCATTCCGCCGCGACGCCACCTGCCCTCACTCGCCTTCGGGACTGGCGCAGTCGGCACCACCCTGCTTTAAGACAAAAGCGAAGCAACCGCGCCCCGCCTGAGGAAAGCTGCCATGCCCAGCGACGCAACAATCGTTTTCTACCTGATCGGCCTCACGGCGATCATGATGGCCTCCAACCGGGTCCGCTACGACCTGATCGCGCTGCTGGTCCTCGTGACACTGGCGCTCACCGGCATCCTGACCCCGACCGAGGCCGTTGCTGGCTTCGGCGCCACGATTATCATCATGGTTGCCGGTCTCTTCGTGGTCGGCGAAATGCTGGACCGCACAGGCGTCGCCCGCACCGTGGGCGATCTGATCCTGAAACAGGGCAAGGGTGACGAGGTCCGGTTGATGATCCCGCTCTGCGCGGGGGCGGCGCTGCTGGGCTCGGTCATGTCCTCGACGGCGGTGGTCGCGATCTTCATCCCCATCGTCATGCGCGTGGCCCGCGACACCGGTATCAACGCCGCACGGCTGCTGATGCCGATGTCCTTCGGCGCGCTGCTTTCGGGCATGCTCACGCTGATCGGTACACCGGGCAACCTCGCCGTCTCGGACGCGCTGCGCGACGCGACGGGCGAACCGCTAGGCTTCTTCAGCTTCTCGCTTATCGGCTTCATCGTTCTCGCCGGAACCCTGGTCTTCTTCGCCTTTGTCGGCCGTCACCTGCTTGGCCCGAAATATGCCGACGGCTCCGACCAGCCCCGGACCCGCAGTCGCTCCTTTGCCGAGATGTATCGCGACCACGGCGTCGAACGGGTCGAGGTGCTTCGGCTCGAACATGCCTATGAAGGCGCGGCAGCGCGCGAATTCGAGCTCTCTGCCCCCCGCATCCTCGCCCGCCGCCGGCGCGGACCGCGCGGCAATGCCAACACCTCGCTGTATTCCTCGGGCATGGATTTCCAGCCCGGGGACCTCATCGTCGTCGTTGGCTCGGAGGCCGAAATGGCCGCGTTCCGGGACCGCCCCGGCATCGAGTTTGTCAGCAGTTTCTATGACGACATGAATGCCTGGATCGACACGCTGGGTATCATGGAAGTCATGGTGCACCCAGAGGCCAGCGTGCTCGGCCAGACCATCGAGGATCTGGAGTTCCGGTCTGTTTACGGTCTCGAAGTGCTGGCACTCAAGCGCGGCCCCGATCCTGTTGCCAGTTTCAAGGACGAGAAACTACGCAAGAGCGACCGGCTGCTGGTTGCCGGAAAATGGACCAAGCTCGACCGTATCAACAGCCGCTCCCGCGACTTCGTTGTCCTCGAGGAGCCGGCCGAACGCGCGTTGTCCGTGCCCAACTCGAACAAGCTCTGGATCGCGATGATCATCCTCTTCACGATGATCGCTGTGTCTCTGGGCGGAATGTCGATCACCATTGCCGTGATCCTCGCAGCAATCGCTGCGGTGCTGACCGGAACGGTCTCGACCAACCAGGCCTATCGCTCGATCAAGCTGGAGACGCTGGTACTGATCGCCGGAATGCTGCCACTGGCCACTGCGCTCGACAAGACGGGCGGGACGGAGATCATCGTAGACGGGCTGATCAGCATGGCCGGGGCGGAGAACCCGCGCGCGGTGATGTTCGCGATGTTCTTCCTGACGATGTCACTGAGTTGGATCCTGTCCAATACGGCAACGCTGGTGCTCGTTGCGCCTATCGCCGTCAATGCGGCGATCTCGATGGGGGTGTCCCCGATGCCGATGGCCATCGCCGTTCTGGTTGCAGGCTCGGCGGGTTTCGCCTCGCCTGTCTCATCGCCGGTGGTCACGTTGGTGGTCAATCCGGGCGGCTACAAGTTCATCGATTTTCTCAAATGCGGCCTGCCTCTGACCGTGTTGGTCATGCTGATCGCCATCTTCGTGATCCCGCTGGTTTTCCCTTTCTGAGCGCAGAACAGACGACTGCGCTGGGACCGACCGGGTAGCGCTCCCGCCCGTCCGCGGGCATCAGAGATGCCCTTGTCCCGTTGGGCCGGGCGCCCGCGTCAGCGGGCGCGGTTCCACGAGACGCAAGCGACGTGCAAAAAAAGATCCGCACCTCGGCTCCTCCTTGCCGAAGGCAGGCACCGCGCAGCGGTGCCACCGCCGCTCGAGCCGAGATGGGACCGTGGCCCCGAAGGGGCCGCGAAAGCCCATCGACGGCTCGGCGGCACGCGCCCGGCATCGCATGCGGCTAGCGCTAGAACCTGGCGCCTGACCTGGAAGCGGGAAGCGGCATTCTCGGCCTGGAACCCACCCTTCGGGTCACGCTGTATGCCCGGCACGGGCACAAGTTCCCGAACTGCGGATCTCAAGGGTCACCCCTCGGGCGTGTACCAGATCGGCGAAGAATACGCCCGCTCCTGGTGGATCAGTTGCGCCTCTTCCGGCAACTCGATTCCGAAGCGCAGCTTGTCATAGACAACCCAACGCGGGGTCGGAATCTCCAGCACGCGCAGGTAATAGAACGCTCGCTCGGCCGGATCGAAATCGGGGTCGCTCCAAACAGTGGCGATCTCCGACGTGCCGATCGTGTTGCTCCAGCTCGCGGTCTCAAGATCCACGGTGTTGCCGACCTCCGGCAGATTGCCATCGGCATCCAGCACGCGATCCCCGGACCATGCAACGTCATAGACCCTTTCCTGCAACGCGCCTTCGCTGTCCATCCAGCCCTTCACGACCTGCACCCGGTCGAGATTGGCTCCGATCGGATCGCGCAGGGCAGCAATCAGGAAAGACGGCGCTACATTCCCTTCGCGCGGGCGAAGGTCCCCACCCATTGGCACGCCCCGGCTATATCCGGCCTCGGCGATGGAGCGGGTGCGAATGTCGTCCTCCGTGAACTCCCAGCCGCCGAAGAAGCGCACCCCGATCCGAGGACCGGTGGTCGCATATGTCTCGCGCCGCTTGAAAGCATCGAAAATCGCCGACCGCGTGTTTTCCTCTGCCCAGACCGCCGTGTAGCCCGAGGCAACCATCATGTGGCCGGGGATCTCGCCGAGGTCACTGGCGATGAACGGATGCTCGATCCGCGTTGGCGATGGCTCGACGCTGACCGACTTGTTGAAGAAGTTTTCCTCCTCGGCGGTGGTCAGCCCCGTATGACTGTCCGTCGCGCCGCCCAGGCCGAACTTGTAGGGGTTCACGCCCAGTTTCGCTTCAAGGGCCAATCCCTGTTTCAGTGCTTCGCGGGCATACTCCCCCTTCAGCATCTCCGGCGTCTTTAGTTCCGTAAGATCCAGGTTGCCGATATCCCAGTTCTCATAATCGGCAAAGGCATCCTCCGGGCTCAGATAGGGATGGGCTTCGCCGTCCCCCTTGATCTGGGTGATCTCATAATGCGGTTCCCACTTGGCACGCTGGGTCACGTAGTTTTCGTCGACCGTGCCACCGTGATACGTGCCTTCCGTCGGGAAGAGCCAGCCATTTGACAGGTTGCCATTATGCGAAAACGCGACGGCCCGGCCGCCTGTTTTCTCTTGATAGGCCTCAAGCCAATCATAGAGCGAGAGAGGGTCGGTGCTGCCCATGGGCGGTTGCGTCACCGGCGGCACCACTTGCAAGGCCCGCACCGCGCCATCGCGCAGCATCACGTTGCGGTGCAGGTTGAACCCCTTGGGAACGGAGGTCCACTCAAAGCCGATGAAGGCCGTGAACTTGCCCGGCTCGTTGTGATCCTCGGCCGCCTTTACGATCTTCTCCCAGGTGAAGGCAAAAGCATCGGCGCCAGGACTGTAGGCTTCGACGATCGCCTCTGGCAACGTCATCTGCGAGAAATTGGTGATCAGGTCGAAGGCCGATTTTCCGGCCGCTTCGCCGCCCTGGCTATACCCTTCATACCATTCGCGCCCCTTCGGATCGGCGAGAATGCCGGGATCGCCGGCTTGAAGGTCGGGCGCAAAGCCCATCAGGTCGGTGTGATCGGTCAGGACCATCCAGTCCAGCGGACGGCTGAGACGCACCGGCTGCCCTGTCGAGGAGACCACCTGCTCGCCCTTGGCAAAGCGCCAGGCATCATCCGGGCCGAGGATATTGCCGAAGGCACCGGCATCGAGCGACAGGCCGGTATGCAGATGCGTTTCGCCCCAGAGCGGCCGCTCCGGAAAGGTCCGGTTGGCATAAGGCGAAAACGGGCGGGCGGCGAAGGTGCCTTCCGCAGCCTCTTCACTGACAACGATCTGCGCGGCGGCAGGCACGGAAATGACGGCAATACAGGCCGCCGACGACAATAGTTTCAGCATGTGGTCCTCCCCAGTCGGTCCGTCCATGCAAGCACCGGTGCAAAGTCGCCTCCGCACGCAGCGATCACGAGACCGCACAACCTGAGGGTGACACATCTTCGCTGAAAATCCACAAAAATTTGTGCTTACAGGAGATGACGGGCTGTGTTGCAACCCATGCGTGATTTTCGTTGTGCTGCGGGCTGCGTGCCGGGACGCGCCTGACGTCTACTCGGCCGCCGTCTTCAGCTTGAAGCCACGCTCCAGCATATCGGACGGCTCCACCGGGTACTCGCCCGAGAAGCAGGCATCGCAATAGCGCGGGGCCTTTGGATCGCGCCCCTTGGCCTCGCCCACGGCGCGATAAAGCCCGTCCAGCGAGATGAACTTGAGGCTGTCCACGGCAAGGTGCTCGCGCATTTCATCCTCAGACATGGTCGCGGCCAGAAGCTTCTCGCGCTGCGGTGTGTCCACGCCGTAGAAGCAGGGCCAGGCGGTCGGCGGGGAAGCGATGCGGAAATGCACCTCCTTGGCGCCGGCATCGAGGATCATCTCCTTGATCTTGCGGCTGGTCGTGCCGCGCACCACGGAATCGTCGACAAGGATCACCCGTTTGCCGGCGATCAGCGCCCGGTTCACGTTCAGTTTCAGCCGCACGCCCATGTTGCGGATCTGTTCGGAGGGCTCGATGAAGGTCCGGCCCATATACTGGTTGCGAATGATGCCGAGCGCATAGGGAATGCCGCTTTCCTGGCTGAAACCGATGGCCGCCGGCGTGCCCGAATCCGGCACCGGGCAGACGAGATCCGCATCGACCGGATTCTCTCGTGCCAGTTCCACACCGATCTGACGCCGGGTCTCGTAGACCGACTGACCGCCGAGGATCGAGTCGGGGCGTGAGAAATAGACATGTTCGAAGATGCAGAAGCGTGATTGCCGCGCTTCGAAAGGCCGGTGACTCTTCACCCCACCATTGGGCGCGATCACGACCATTTCGCCCGGCTCGATCTCACGCACGAACTCGGCACCGATGATGTCCAGCGCGCAGGTCTCGGAAGACAGCACCCAGCCATCGCCGATCCGCCCCAGCACCAGCGGCCGCACACCCAGCGGGTCCCGGACGCCGATCAGCTTGGTGCGTGTCATCGCCACGACAGAGAAGGCGCCCTCGACCCGGCGCAGCGCGTCCTTCATTCGTTCGGGGATGTCACGCTGCAGCGAGCGGGCCATCAGGTGGATGATGCATTCGCTGTCCGAGCCGGACTGGAATATCGACCCGCGATCGATCAACTCGCGGCGCAGTGCATCCGCATTGGTGAGATTCCCGTTATGGGCAATCGCCGCCCCGCCCATGGAGAACTCGCCAAAGAAGGGCTGCACGTCTCGGATCTCCGTCCGGCCCTTGGAGCCAGCGGTCGAATAGCGCACATGGCCAATGCCGAGATCGCCGGGCAGCGTTTCCATCAGCTTGGCGGAGGTGAAGTTGTCACGCACGTAGCCGAAGCGGCGCGCGGAGTGGAACCCCGTACCCTGGTTGTGGGTGACGATCCCGGCGGCTTCCTGGCCGCGATGTTGCAGCGCGTGCAGGCCGAGAGCGATGAAATTGGCGGCATCGGCAACGCCCGTGACCCCGAAGACACCGCATTCCTCGCGGAGTTTGTCGTCGTCAAATGGGTGGGCAAGGAAGGGCTTCGAGTTTTCGAGCGCGGCAGGCATGAGGCGGTGGCTCCGAATCCGGCAGAGGGGGCGCGGTCTGTTTACGAGCTTACACTTCAGGTGTCATCCCTTTGTCATGGCGACGGCGCGGATCGTTCAATTTCGTCGGGTCAGATCGGACACGGGGCGCAACTACCAGCTGTCGCGGCACTGCAGAGAAAACTGGACCGGAGCGGTCCCCCCTGCCCCGAAAGAAGGACCGCCCCCGCCCGAAGGCGGAGGCGGCTGATATCGCGGGCTTGGAGAACTATTCACCCGCGGGGGAGTTCCTGTGCGGGATCAGACGAAATCTTCGCGATGGGGCGTGAAGAAGTCGAGCAGCATGCCGGCCTCGATGCATTTGGCACCATGCGGGATATTCGGCTGCTTGTAGGTCGTGTCTCCGGCGCGAACGGTCTTCGTCTCCTCGCCGATCGTGAACTCGAACACGCCCGATACGCAGTAGGAGATCTGCTCATGCGGGTGGTTGTGCATGGCGGCAACGGCGCCGCTCTCGAAATGCACTTCGACGACCATCGCGTTCTCGGCATAGACGGCCATGCGGCGGCTGATGCCCCCGCCGAGATCCTGAAGCTCGTGATCCTTGCTGAAGCAGAAATTGGTAATGTCCATCGGGTTTCTCCGTGGTGAGAGGGGGAAGCAATTGCCGGCACCCGGGAGCGCCGGCAATCGGAGATCAGGCTTTCATCAGCTTCTGCACGACAACCTTGAAGGAATTCTCGTCGGCATCGGTGAAATAGAGATCGGCGTCATAGCCCTGGTCGTCGATGAAGTTGAAGACCCGGCGCGGCGCAGCTTTCGGGTAGGGAACGAGCAGCGTTGCGATGCGGTGGCGCTTCGCCTTCGGGAAGCGCGCGACGATCCGCGATCCGATGGGCTTGCCCTCGAACTCAGCGGGGTCAGCATCGTCATAGCCCTTGATCTGCTCGACGGTCGGCATGCCGGCTTCGGAGAAGACGAACTTGCCATAATAGCCCGCCCGTTCGCCGGTATAGCGGAAGCTGTCGGAGCCGACATCGAAGCCATTATTGGCATGGGCCAACCAGTCGATGCTCACCGGCTCGTCGGCGTCGATGCTGTCGACGACGACGAAGAAGCTGTCATGAGCGAAATAGACTTCGCGCGTGACGCTCGTCACTTCCGGCGAGAGCACCTTGTAGGCCTCGGTCGCGTTGCCGCGGATATAGATGTGATCCTCGCGCTGCTCGGCCAGTTCCAGATCGCCCGTGGCGCGCATCGCCATGGTCTTGTCCCGGTCGGCATACTGGCCCTTGCCATTGACCAGGATGGTGCATTTCGACTTCGTCTGGCGCCGCCACTTGCGGTGCATCGAAGTGTTGAACCCGATGTAGTAGCCAGAATTGACCATCAGGTCTTCGCCGAAGGCCGACATGACCATGGCGTTCTGGTCGCCATGGCTGTGGCTGATCGAGCCGAAGGGGCTGGATTTCAGCACGAAGCCGATATGTTCGTCGGGGTTGCCCATGCGGTGCTGGATCGCGGCCCAGCCGGTGCCCTTGAACCAGCGCAGGCGCTGGTCATCCGCCGGCGGCTCCGCCTCGACGGTCGGGTAGTCATGCTGGTAGCACATCTCGTCGAAATTCAGGTCCCACCAGCCGTAATTGTAGGACATCATCTCGGTGCCGGGGTCGTTCCGCTTCACCTCGTCATAGTACCACTGATAGGCGCCATTGCCGGTCACACCCGCGAACTGGCGCAGGTTGTAGCCGACCTTGAGGCAGACCGTGTCGCCCATGGTGCTGTCATCGCCAAGCGTGAAGCGTCGCGTGGTGGGCGGCTTGGTGTAGAGCGGGAAGTCGCCCGTCTTCTGGAAGAATGGGCGCTGGTAAAGGTCGAAACCGGCGAAGTTCTTCACGTAATTGGCGCCGTCGACCAGGTAAGCCATTGCGGTCATCCAGTAATGCGGGCCCTCAGCCCAGCCGCCATCGGTGTCGCCCCAGGGCGAGTAGACGGTGGAGAGGAATTCGATCGAGTAATCCAGCCATTCCTGCGCTTCCGGCTCCTCGCCGAGCATGGCGATGCAGCAGGGGATGATGACCGCATAGACCGAACGCACGGCGTGGCTGTCATAGGGGAAGGTGTGGATATTGGCGTGGCGGATGGCGTGATCGGCCACGTCGCGGGTCCGTTCGAGCAGGGCAGCGCGGACCTTGTCGCGCTCCTCCTGCGTCATCTCGCCGTGGAGCCAGTCATAGCCCCAGGCGAGCGCGGTGGCGATGCGATAGGCCCATTCGTCGGTATAGGCGCGCGACGTGGTCCCCTTCGGGTTCCATTCGGCGACCGAAAGCAGCCATTCCTTGGAGCGGTCCAGCATCGCCTGGTCGCCCAGCACATGACCGGCAACGGCGAGGTGGCGGACCGCGTAGATCGTCTCCTGGCAGTCGATATAGCCCTGGCGCCAGACCGGCGGCGTGCGCTGGTTGTTCTCGTAGGGCTTGATCTCCGGTGTGATTTCACGGTCAAGCCAGGGCGTGACGGATTTCTCGTAGAAGGTCGACCAGGTGCAGTGATCGGGATCCTTGGCCACGGCCTTCTTGAAAGCGGCCAGTTCTTTCGGACCAAGCCAGAGACGCGGATGTGCCATATCGGAGTTGGCATAGCGCTTGGCACGGCTGGGCAGCGTCACTTCCGGCAGGCCTTCGGGGATCACGAAGTCGCGAACCCCGCTCCAGGCCGTGGCGGGCTGGCAGGCCTCGGCGTCCCAGACGGCATAGGACCAGTGGTAATGCCCCGGGGCGAAGACAATATCCGGGGTCAGGAAATTCAGCGGGATATCCGTGAAGACCTGTGTCTCGCCTTCCGGAAAGGTGGCGTCCATGGAGACCCGCAGGACATAATGCGCGCCCTCGTCGACCACCGGCAGCCACATGAAACGGGGTGGGTTTTCGACCAGCGCCTCGCCTCCTGCGGGGGAGTACTTGATGTTCAGCCGGCCGGCCTTCGGTTCATCGAGATAGGCGGTGGCATCTTTCATGGAGGTCGAAGGCATCGACGGGCGTCCTTGGTTCTAAGGTTTCGATCGGATAGATGAGGCCCCGTCCGGAATGACGGGGCAAGCTCATTTGATTTCGGAGCGGCGCCGCCCCCACCATGCTCGTCGGGGGGCGGCGCCTGAGAGACGACCTATCAGCCGCCGTACTGGCGGTCGTAAGCCGATTGCATGACTTCGAGCACCTTGTTCATGCCCATGTCATTCAGCTCGTCAAGATATGCATCCCATTCGGCTTCCACGTCGGAGGAGCCGAGGATCCAGGCCTGCTGCTTCTCGAGCATGTAGGTCCGTGCCTGGGAGAAATACTTGTCGTAGACCTTTTGTTCGTCGGCATTCATCGCAACGCCGAGGAACTGATCGATCAGGTAGTCACCCTCATCATAGAGCGCAATACCTTCGAGTGCGTATTCGTTCGACCACTGCTTCTCGTACTCGTAGTCCTGGAAATAACCGCGCGCGTGGAGCTGCGCACCGACTTCGTAGAGCTGCGAGTTCATCGGACGGCCGTTGGTCAGGACCTCTTCCTTGAACTGCGGCTTGCCGTCGACCATGTCCCAGAATTCGCCTTCGACACCGAAGTTCACGAGGTTCCGGCCTTCCGGGGTAAACCAGAAGTCAAAGTACTTGATGGTCTCGACCGGGTTCTTGTTGGTGCCACCGATCGCCCATCCATCCGGCTTGAGCGGGATGCGGCGGTGCTCTTCGATCCGGTCGCCATTGACGTTCGCCGGCGGCGCGAAGGCCTTGAACTCGAAGCCGTCGATCGAGCCCTGCAGCGTCGTGTTGTAGCCCGAGGTGGAAGCGAACCAGTCATGGGTCGCGCCGCCGAGATTCTCGGAGAGCAGGAACTCACGCGCGGAGGAACCACGGGTGAAGACTTCGGCGTCGATCAGGCCTTCCTCGTACCAGCGGGCGAGGTTCTTGATGCCTTCGCGATAGCCTTCGCCCATGTAGGGATAGGCAATCTGACCATTGTCGACATAGAAGTCGTGATAGGTGTCGGAGCCCGAGGAGCGGCCGCCCCAAAGGGTCACGAGACGGATCAGCTCTTCCCACTGACGTGCGAAATAGGGAACCTCATCGGCCTCGCCGTTGCCATTCGGGTCCTGCTCCTTGAAAGCGCGCAGCACGGCTTCGTATTCTTCGACCGTGTTCGGCACTTCCAGGCCCAGGGTCTCCAGCCAATCATATCGGATGAAGAAGGCGCGACCGTATTTCCCGTCCGGCAGGTAGGGAATGTAGTAGAGGTTGCCATCCGCGGCGCTGAGCGCTGCCTTGACCTCGGGACGCTCGTCGAAATAGGCCTTCAGGTTCGGCGCATGCTCGTCGATCAGGTCGTTGAGCGGCAGGAAGGCGCCCTGCGGGCCGTACTGGAAGACGAAGTCCTTGATGCGCGAGGTGCCGACAATATCCGGGATCTTGCCGGAGGCCAGCAGCAGGTTGAACGCCTCTTCCGAGGAGGTCGAGTTGGAGCCGACCGTCACGTTCTTGAGATGAATGTTGGTCATCTCGCGCGCGGCCTGCTCAACAGGCCAGTCTTCGTCATACTTGGTGTAGCGCTTGTGGTGCATGTGCACCGTCAGCTCCAGCGGTTCGTCGGAGATCAGGTGATCCCCTTCAGCCCAGACCGGCGCGACCGAGGTCATTGCCGAGGTTGCCAGGGCAACCGCTGTCAGTTTCGTCAGATTTCGCATGGATACCTCCCTGTATGCGATGTTCGACTTGTTCATTCCTTCACCCCGCCGAGCATGATGCCCTTGTTGAAGTACTTCTGGACGAAGGGATAAATCATTAGGACCGGGATGACCGAGCAGACGATGATGGCGGCTGTTACCGTCTCCACCGAATAGGGCGCGGTCAGAAGCGTCGAGGAGAACTCCTCGTCGTCGGACAAGGCCGCGATCGTGTGCCGCAGATAGACCTGGAGCGGGATTTTCCCCTCGTCGGTCAGCAGCACCATGGCCCAGAAGAAGCCGTTCCAGCGGGCGACGATGCAGAACAGTGTGATCGTCGCGAGGGCCGGCTTCGAGAGCGGCACGAACACTTTCCAGAGGATCTGGAACTCGTTTGCACCGTCCATCCGCGCCGCTTCCTGGAAGCTGTCAGGAATGCTCTCGAAGAAGTTGCGCAGCAGGATGACGTTGAAGGCGTTCAGCGCGAAGCCGATGATGATACCGAAATAGCTGTCCAGAAGACCGAGGTCCCGGAAGTTCAGCCAGATCGGGATCATGCCGGCGTTGAACCACATGGTGAAGGCCACCAGCAGGTTCCAGAAGCGCCTCCCCCAGAGATTGGGGCGCGACAATGCGTAGGCCCCGGGGATCACCAGAAGCAGCGAGGTAAGCGTGCCGCCGAAGGTGTAGATGAAGGTGTTCCTGTAGGAGTTCCAGAAGGCCGGCTCCGACATCACCCGTTCATAGGCGGCCAATGTCAGGTCGATCGGCGCCAGGACCACGGTGCCCGCTCTCGCCGCGAAGCCCGAAGAGAAGGACATCGCAGCGATATAGATGAACGGGTAGAGCGTTGAGATCGTGAAGACCCCGACCAGAACCATCGTCGCATAGACGAAGAACTTGTCGCCGCGGGAATAGAGATTCATGTTTCTCATCGATTTATCTCCTTACCACAGCGACGTCTTGGACACGCGCTTGGCGATCGCGTTGGCGCTCATCACCAGGCAGAAGGCCATGACTGCGTTGAACAGGCCGGCTGCTGCCGCGACATCGTACTGCCCACCGATCAGACCCTGGCGATAGATGAACGTGTTGATCACGTCCGCCGTCTGGTAGGTCGCCGGCTGGTAGAGCAGGATGATCATCTCGAAGCTCACCTCCAGCAGGTTACCGATACGGATGATCAGCATGATGATGATCGTCGGCAGGATGCAGGGGATGGTGATCTTCCACATCATCTGCCAGCGGTTCGCCCCATCGACCACGGCCGATTCATAGAGCGAGGGGTTCACACCCGCGATGGCCGCAAGGAAGACGATCGACTGGAAGCCCGCTTCCTGCCAGATGCCCGTGCCGATGAAGATCGGGCGGAACCATTCCGGCTTCGTCAGGAAGTAGATCGGCTCGACGCCGAACCAGCCAAGCACGGTGTTCACGATACCAGCCGACGGCGAGAAAGCCGTGATGATGATACCGGCGATGATCACCGAGGAGATGAAGTGCGGCAGGTAGACGATGGTCTGGGCTGTCCGCTTATAAGCCTCGTTCAGGATCTCGTTGAACATCAGAGCCAGGATGATCGGCATCGGAAAGCCGATGAACAGGCTGAGCAGCGAGATGATGATCGTGTTCTTGAAGGCCCGGACGAACTGGTCACTCTGGAACAGAGTCTGGAAATGCTCGAACCCGACCCAGGGGCTGCCATCGATCCCGAGGAACACGGAATAGTCCTTGAAGGCGATCTGCAGACCGTACATCGGCCTGTAGTTGAACATCAGGAACCAGATGATAAGCGGCGCGAGCATGGCGTAGATCTGCCATTCGCGACGGAGGTGCAGGTAGATGCGATCCAACCTCTGCGACAGGGTCAGCTTGGGGACGACTTTCTCGATCCCGGCTGATGATTCTTTGTCGACAATTGCCATTGCTCTGTCCTCAGGCCACCTGACCGAGTGCTCGGCCGGAATCCTTGTCGAAGAGCTTGACGCGCTCGGGCTTCACATGCAGCGCGCTTACGCCCTGCAGGTGGCCAATCTCGCCATGGGTCTCCACCTTGGCGACGAAGGGCACGTCCCCGACATGTGTGTGCAGCAGCGCCTCCGAGCCCAGGGTCTCGATCAGGTCGAGGCTGATCGGGATCTCGGCGGTGCCCGCCTCGGCGCTCAGCATCACATGTTCGGGGCGGATGCCGACGATCACGTCGCGCCCGGCGGAGCCGCGCAGCGCTTCCTGGCCATGCAGCTGGATCATCGTGCCGTTGGCGTGGGCAATTGGGCCTGCATCGCTGTCTTCCAGCGTCGCCTCGAACTGGTTCATCGGCGGCGAGCCGATAAAGCCCGCGACGAAGGTGTTCGCCGGATTGTTGAACAGTTCCATAGGCGTACCAATTTGCTCGATATTGCCATCGGCCATGACGACGATCCGATCGGCGAGCGTCATCGCCTCGACCTGATCGTGGGTCACATAGACCGAGGTCACGCCAAGACGCTTGTGCAAGCGCTTGATCTCTGCCCGCATCTGGGTGCGCAGCTTGGCGTCGAGGTTGGAGAGCGGCTCGTCGAAGAGGAACACGGCGGGATGGCGCACGATGGCGCGGCCCATTGCAACGCGCTGGCGTTGACCGCCCGAGAGGTCGGCCGGACGGCGCTCGAGATACTCGGTCAGACCCAGAATTTTCGCCGTTTCCTCGATCGTCTTGGCAATCTCGTCCTTCGGTGTCTTGCGGATACGCAGGCCGAAAGCCATGTTGTCGGCGACGTTCAGGTGTGGATAGAGCGCGTAGTTCTGGAACACCATCGCCACGTCGCGGTCCTTGGGGGCCACGCGGTTCATGACGCGTTCGCCAATCCGCAATTCGCCGTCCGAGATCTCCTCGAGACCGGCGATCATGCGCAGGGTGGTCGACTTGCCGCAGCCCGACGGGCCGACAAGCACGACGAACTCCTGCGGTTGGATCTCAAGATCGATCCCGTGGACCACTTCCACGGCGCCGTATCGCTTGACGATACCTTCGAGAAAAACGCCCGACATCATACCTCCGGTTCTGGGTTCAGCGCGCTTCGAGTGCGCGCAAGGATTGGGGCCGCCCAACGGCGGCATTGAGGGATTCGATATTTTCCAGCAGGCCGGGCTGGCGCGAGAGCGTCTCGATCTCGCTTCCCAGTCGGCCGATATGGGCCAGCAATGCGGTCTCCGCGCCGGCCGGATTGCCGGCGCACAACGCCTCGGCAATCTCACGATGCTGCTCGATGAGCTGCGGGCCCCGACGGATCCGACGGAGCATTTTCAGGTGGCGCACCCGATCGAGATCGGCCTGCACGCCCTTCACCGTCCACCAGACGCCCGGCACGCCGGCCAGTTCGTAGAAGGAGCGGTGGAAATCCTCGTCCAGCGCGTAGAAGCTGTCGTAATCCTCGGCCTCGATGGCCGCTTCCTGCTCCGCGATGGACCCTTTGAGCCGCGCCCGGAACGCGTCTGGCGCGAGATGGGCTTTCTGCGCCGCCTTACGCACTGCGCCGATCTCCAGGTTGACCCGGATGAAACAAGCCTCGAGATACCGATCGATCCGGATCGGGGTGACATATGTTCCACTCTTGGGGACGATATTGACCAGGCCGGCATCTTCCAAACGTATCAGCGCCTCGCGGACCGGTGTCTTGCTGGTCTTGAGCGCCTCGGCCACTTCCAGTTCGGAAATCTGCTGTCCAGGGAGCAGCTTGATTTCGACGACGAGAGCCCGGAGCCGTTCAAATATCTGGGAAACCTTGCTTTCCTTCGATGTCAGCTCGACGCTGGCAAGCAGTTCCGACACCGTCGAGATGCGGTCGGCGCGGCAATTGACCAGGAATTCCTCCAACAGACTTCCCCCTCCCAGGGCGTCACGATTGGGTGATCTAATATCTCACAACAATGATTTGTCCAGATTAATCTTTACAAATTATGACATTCTGACCCCTGGGAAGGCAGATCCCCCTTCGGAAGGAAGTCAAAAAATACATTTTGAATCAAAATGTTAGAATCAGGTCTCAACGGCTGATTTGTAAGATGCCAGTTCCAACTATTCGCACCAACCTGAGATTTGTTAGCGCCCTGACACGTCACAAATCCCGCCCGGAAAATGGGCGGTGCCTTAGCGGCAACGACTCGGGATTGACGGAATCAGCCGCCCTCGAAGACTCGCTTGCGGGCATTCTCGATATGAGCGCGCATACCCTGCCGTGCCGCCTCGCCATCCCGACGCTCGATGGCGTCGAGAATGACATAATGCTCGGCCTGGACCAGATCGAGACGCTGCTGCGTCTTGGTCAGAGACAGGTTTCGGGTCAGGTTCATGCCGGTCAGGATATTCTCCCGCATCGAAGCACGGGCAGCGACGAAATACTGGTTGTCCGAGGCACGACAGATCGCGGCGTGCAGGACCTCGTCCGCATCGACGCCCAACTCGCCTTCCCGCACGCAGCGGTCGAGTTCCAGAACGGCAGCGCGGATAGCGTCGAGATCGGAGGCCGTGTGCCGTTCAGCGGCAAGAAAGGCTGCCTCGCCCTCGATGGCCGCCCGGAATTCAAAGGTTCGCTGAATATCGGCGATCGAGCCGACCGGCGCGAAATCGAGCGCCGCGATTTCCGGCCGGCGCTTGACGAAGCTACCTGAGCCCTGGCGGGACTGGATCACGTCATCTTCGCGCAGCTGCCGCAGGGCCTGCCGAAGGACCGGCCTGGACACGCCGTATCGGTCGCACAGCGCGTGCTCCGTGGGTAGCTTGCTGCCAACCGGATAGGAATCATCGGCGATGCCCGCGAGTATCTTCTCGTAGACCTGGTCCGAAAGCGTTCCCGGCCGAACAGGCCGCCCCCCAGCGCCCTCCGATGCCACAGCCATTCCATTCTCCTCCTACCCTTGCCCGCCCCTCACCCTGCCCTTTTCCGTCCAAACGGCGAGCAGAGCACGTTGGCGAGCACCCTGACGCCTGATGTATACGCAAGGAACAAATTTGTAAAACCGCCGATCTGTCGCCCCCATGCCGGTCCCGCCCGAAACGAAAGATTCGCGCGGAACTGGCGCGGAAGATTACGCAAGGGAGGGGTTTTTTCGGTTCATTTTTTGCGAACACCCGCAACGGTAGAAAAAATTATTTCGCCTTGTCAGCTGCTTAAAGCATTTCTTGACAGCGTGGGATAGCCGTGAACTAGCATATCAATGTGTCGCACTATTGATTATTGTAAAAATTTGTTTTGGCGATAGGGTGCGGCTCACCAAACAGAATGACCTATGGGAGGACTTCATGGCATTCCAGAAATACGCCGCAACCGCCTTTGCAAGCGCCATCGCGCTCGCTGCCGCTTTCGCCGCTCCGGTGGCCGAAGCCAAAGACTGGCGCGGCTGGAACATTCACGTCGAAGACTACCCCGTGTCCCACGGCATGGAGGCCTTCATGGCCGAAGTGACCGAAAAGACCGGCGGCGAGATCAAAGGCAAGGTGTTCCACCAGGGCGTGCTGGGTTCGCAGCCCGACGCCATCGAGCAGGTACGTCTCGGCATCATCGACTTCGCTGAATTCAGCCTCGGCCCCTGGGGTCCGGTTGCACCTGAAGCCAACGTCGTTTCGCTGCCCTTCATCTTCAAGAGCATCGACCAGATGCACCGTGCGATGGACGGGGCTCCCGGCGAAGCCCTCTCGGCCGGCCTGGAGAAAAAGGGCGTGATCGCGCTCGGCTACTACGACGCCGGCGCGCGGAGCTTCTATAACTCGCGGGGCCCGATCAACGCGCCCGCCGATATGGAAGGCATGAAGGTTCGTGTCATGAACAACGACCTGTTCGTTGACATGATCGCGGCTCTGGGCGGCAACGCCACGCCGATGGCCTTCGCCGAAGTGTACCAGTCGATCAAGACCAACGTGGTGGACGGTGCTGAAAACAACCCGCCCTCCTACGAGTCGACCGCTCACTACGAAGTGGCCCCGTTCTACTCGATCTCCGAGCACCTGATCATCCCGGAAGTCCTGGTCATCGCCAAGAAGACCTGGGACGGGCTGACACCGGAACAGCAGGAAATCGTGAAAGTGGCCGGCAAGAACTCGACCATGCTCCAGCGCGAACTCTGGGCTGATCGGGAAGCCAAGTCGATGGAAGTCGTCAAGGCCGCCGGCGTCGAGGTCAACATGATCGAGGACAAGGCTCCCTTCCAGGAGGCCATGGCCCCGGTTTATGAAGGGTACCTTGCCGCGAACCCGGACATGAAAGGGATCGTCGAGCTCTTCCAGAACTTCGAGTGATCCGTAACTGACACCAACGCGGCGCCCCGGATCATCCGGGGCGCCAGCCAACCAAGAAAGCTAGGGGCATGTCAAACAGCCTAACCTTCGTGCACAGGATCGAGGGGTGGCTCGACCTCCTCTCCAAGCTCTGTCTCATTATCTGCGCCGTCGCCCTCGCCACGCTTGTCGCCACATTCGGCTGGCTGGTCTGGGGCCGTTACGTCATGAACGTGACCCCGACCTGGGTCGAGCAACTCGGGCTCCTTCTGGTCGGCTATATTGCCTTTCTCGGCGCCGCCGTGGGCATTCATGAACAATTCCATCTCAGCGTGACCCTGTTCCGGGACGCCTTCGGGCCGAAAATGACAGGGATCTGGCGCTTCATCATCGACATCATCCTGGCCAGCTTCGGCGGCGTTATGTTTGTCGCTGGTCTCGAACTCTTCGCCTTTGGCTGGGAGACGATGCTGCCGATGCTCAATATCCCCGAGAGCTTCCGCACCCTCGCCTTCGTCATCTGTGGCGCGCTCATCGCGATCTTCGCTGGGTTCCGCGCCGTCTTCCGCGTCATCTACTGGAAGAACGGCGAGACCTATCCTGACCCAGTTCACCACGAGGAGGCCTGACCGATGGGACTCGCAATTCTTCTCGGCATGTTTGCCGGCGCGGTCGTGATCGGTGTGCCCGTCGCTTTCGCAATGGGCATCGCCGCAGCCTCGGCCTTCTGGTACGAAGGCTTTCCGCTTCTGATCACCTTCCAGCGCACGATGTCCGGCATCTCGGTCTTCGCGCTGCTGGCCATCCCGTTCTTCGTTTTTGCCGGCGAGATCATGCTCCATGGTGGCATCGCCATCCGGCTGGTCCGCTTCGCCGGCGCGCTCGTGGGTCATATCCGCGGCGGCCTAGCGACGGTGAACATCCTCTCCTCGATGCTGTTCGGCGGCATCTCCGGCTCGGCCATTGCCGACATCTCGGCGCTCGGCTCGATCCTGATCCCGGTGATGAAGGAAAAGGGCTATCACGCGGACTACGCGGTGAACGTGACGGTGACCTCTTCGATCGCCGGCATCGTCATCCCGCCATCGCATAACATGATCATCTACGCGGTGGCTGCGGGGGGTGGCATCTCGGTGTCGAAGCTTTTCCTCGCGGGCGTCGTGCCCGGCGTGATGATGTGCCTCTGTCTCGCGGTTGCGGCCTACTGGATTGCCGTCCGGCGCAATTATCCCGCCGAGCCCTTCCCCGGCTGGGTCTCCGTCGCCAAGACCGGCGCCATCGCCATTCCGGGCCTGATCACGGCGGTCATCATCGTTGGCGGCGTGCTCTCCGGCATCTTCACGGTGACCGAATCCGGTGCCTTCGGCGCGATCTACGCGGTGATCCTGACCTCCGTCTTCTATCGCACACTCGGCTGGAAAGAATTCACCATCGCGCTCACCTCCGCCGTGCGCACCACGGCCATGGTGATGATCCTGATCGGTTTCGCAGGCGCCTTCGCCTATCTTCTGGCGCTCTACCAGGTGCCCGACAAGCTCAGCGAGCTCCTGCTCGGGATCTCCTCGAAGACCTGGATGATCCTGCTGATGATCAACCTTATGCTTCTGGTGCTGGGCATGATCATGGATATGGCAGCGCTGATCCTGATCTGTACGCCGATCTTCCTGCCCATCGCCAAGGATCTTGGCATGGACCCGATCCAGTTCGGCATCATGATGCTGGTCAACCTGGGCCTCGGCCTTTGTACGCCACCGGTGGGCACCTGCCTCTTCGCAGGCTGCGCGGTCGGTCGGATCCGGATCGAAGACGCGGTGAAGTCGATCTTCCCCTTCTACCTCGCGATCTTCGTGGCGCTGATCCTCGTGACCTATGTGCCGGCGGTCTCCATGACCCTGCCCGCGCTGCTCGGAGAGTAAACGAAACCCCGGTCCTTCCCTCCCCTTTTGGGACCGGACTGCTGGCGCCCCCCCCGGGATATCGGGCGGGGCGCCAGTCTTTTTCGGGCGGAGAAAACCGATCCGCCCTTCGGTCGGAAGGGATCATGCCAGCGCCACGTCCACGGACCCGCGCCGACCGATCCTCGAACAGGCTACAATCTTCCCATCTCCACCCGCGATTCGCTGACCTGGCTGACAGACAAGCACTGGCGCGAAAGCCTCGGCTCGGCGCAGCGCGCCCCCCCCAACAAGGGAGGCCCGATCAGATGTTGGGAAAGGCAAGACCAGGGTCCGAGTCGAGGCCGTTTCAAAGCGCGGTCCCCAAACAAATGCCGGGAGAACGCCGGGTCAGCCGCCGTTCATCATTCGCCGCAGCGTCTTCGAGTCGAACGCCGTGGAGACAGAGACGCTCCGCCCGGGAAACGCCGCAGAAAAGCCCAGCGTTCTTGTCCGCACCCCGCGGCCGCAAGTCCCGGATCACAGCAATGCGAATCGTATCGGCGTCTCAATTCGACCGATGCGCCGAAAGAAAGCGTCCAGTTCCGGTCGCTGCATTCCCCCCGGACAGTCCGCATTCAACTCTCGGCCTTCATCTCCCAGCGGCCGCTCTCTTCCGACCAGTATTGCGCCGGGGCGCCCTCTCCGGTCAGCCCCTTCCACTGGCCGCGCGCCTGCTGCACCGCCTCCGGATCATGACCGTCAAAGAGGATGCAGACCCGCTCCAGCGTATCCACCTCCGCAGCCGAGACGGCCGCGCCGTCGATCGTGATCAGGCAGGCCGCGCCATTGGGCAACGCCTCGCCGGGCGTCAACAGCACCGGCTGGTCCGCATCATGAGGACCGCCAGCGAGGCCATGCGGCAAGAACCCCTCCTCCGGCCCCAGCCAGAGTTTCTGGTCCAGCCAGTGCAGGCGCCCCTCGTCTGGACCGCGCACGGCAACGCGCCAGCCGCGCTGGAGGGATTTCCCCAGCAGCATCGCCAGCGTCGCCTCCAGCGGGCGTTGGGTCAGGTGATAGAACAGCGCCTGGCCCATGGGATCAGCCTTCGTACCTGTCCCGGATCATCCGGTCGAGCGCCATCACACCCCAGCCCGACGCGCCTTTCGGGGCCCAGGCCGGCGGCTTGGCCGGCTGGGCGACGCCGGCGATGTCGAGATGGATCCAGGGCGTGTCTTCCTTCACAAAGCGGTGCAGGAATTCGGCCGCTGTGATGGACCCGCCCCAACGGCCCGAGCCGACATTCTTTATATCCGCCTTGGTCGACTTGATCAGCTCGGCATAGTTCGGCCCGATCGGCATCCGCCAGGCGCCCTCGCCTTCCGCCTTCGCCGCCGCCAGGAAACCCTCGGCAAACCCGTCATCATTGGAAAACACGCCCGCATTGTCATGCCCGAGCGCGACGATGATCGCCCCGGTCAGCGTCGCGAGATCGATCATGCCCGACGGCTTGAACCGCTCCTGCGCGTACCACATCACGTCACCCAGAACGAGCCGGCCCTCGGCATCGGTGTTGATCACCTCTACCGTGTCGCCCTTCATCGAGGTCACGATATCGCCGGGCCGTTGCGCCCGCCCGTCCGGCATGTTCTCGACCAACCCGACAAGGCCGACCACATTGGCCGGCGCCTTGCGCAGCGCCAGCGTCTTCATCACGCCGGAGACGACGCCCGCGCCGCCCATATCCATGGTCATGTCTTCCATACCCGCACCGGGCTTGAGCGAGATACCCCCGGTGTCGAAGACGACACCCTTTCCGATCAGCGCCAGCGGGGCTTCCTCGCCGCCACCATTCCACCGCATCACAACGATCTTCGACGGGCTCTCCGAGCCCTGCCCGACCCCGAGCAGCATCCCCATGCCAAGCTCCGCCATCGCCGCCTCGTCCAACACCTCGACCTCAAGCCCCAGATCACCAAGCGCGACGAGCTTCTCGGCGAAGCTCTCGGTGGTGAGCGTGTTGGCGGGCAGGTTGACGAGATCGCGGGTGAAATAGACTCCCTCTGCGACCGCCTCCGCGGCAGCCATCTCCGCTCGCAGGGCGTTGGGATCCGTCACCATGACGGAGAGATTGCCCTTGGCTTGCACAGCCGCCTCGCCGGAGCGGCATTCCTTGAAGGCATAGGCGCGCAGGTAGCAACCAAGGATCATCTCGGCCAACCGCTTGCGGGCGCCGCCGAGGACCAACACATCCTCGTCGCGCCGCGCCGCGCCAATCGCCGCCCCCGCCTTGCGCCGTTCGATCGGGGTGGATTTCGGCTCCAACCGGATCACCTGAACCGCGCTGGCCGCCATGCCCGCGGGCCAGGCCAGATCCACGGCTTCGCCCGGCTTGAGCCGCTCGAAGGCGTCGCTCGCGGCGAACCGCTCCAGCGCGCCCTTGCTCAGCCGGTTCACCCGTCGCGCGCCCTGGTCGAGCTTGCCGTCTGCCGGCACGAAGACCGCGATGCGGCCCTCGAAGCCGGCAATCGCGTCGAGGTCCAGCGGCTGGATGTCGATGACGGGCGGGGTGGTCATGGCGAGATCTCCTGAGTTCTTTCCCCCTACCTAAGCGCGGCGGCGACACTATGCCAGCACCCTGGGGCCGCTTTGTCACCCTGCCACGGTTCCCAGCTTGCCCCGGCCGCGCTAGGCTCGGCACAAGGCCCCTGCTCGAGAGGGCCGTTCATGCGCTTTGGGAGGGGCCATGCCGGAGGAGACGCAGAAAACCCGTGAGTTCACGCCCGCCGAGATCGGCGCGATGGCGCATCTCTATCGCGGCGAGGTCTATCGCTCGACGATCTGGCGCACCCGCCTCGACACCACGACCAACTGGTCCGTGGTCTCGCTCGGCGCGGCCTTTTCGATCTCCTTTTCCAGCCCGGAGGCAAGCGCATTGCCGCTGCTGCTGGTGGGACTGCTGATCTCGACGCTGATGATGCTGGAGGCCCGGCGCTATCGCTATTTCAATGTCTGGCGGGCGCGGGCACGCTATCTCGAGGTGCATTTCTACGCCCCCATGCTGCATGATGGAGACCTGCACACGGAGGAGAACTGGCAGCAGGTGCTGGCAGAGGATTACTGGCGCCCGGATTACCATGTCAGCCTGCTGACGGCGATGGGGCGGCGGATCCGGCGCAATTACCTGTGGATCCTGTCGGTCCAGATGGTGGCCTATATCGGCAAGCTGGTGGTCCACCCCGTTTCGGCGGGATCGATCCGCGAGGTGATCGACCGCGCCGATACAGGCCCTATTCCGGGAGAGCTGATCCTCGGAATCGGCGTCGTCTATCTCGGGGCTTTCTTCTATATCGCTTACATGACCGGAAACCGTGACGCGGCCCGCACCGCGATGCGTGATCGGGGGCGGTCGCTGGGCTAGGGAGGAGCCCCCGGGGCCATTGCATTGCCTGCGCATGGGATGGGTCGGAAACGGTCGACAGAAGCATCTCGACATGCTGGATCCGCTGACATGCGCATGGCGCCGACCCGCTTGTACCCATGGTTCCGCCGATCAGGCGCCGGGGCATCTCCCCTCTCCCGCACGCTCCGACCCTTGCCATTTCGCCGGCCTTGCCCGATTACTCGAACAAGGGAAGCCCGCGCGGAGCCGAGGGTCCGCCGGTAAAGAGAGTTTTCTGCGCATGAGCCAGTCCGACAATCCAGCCGATCCGTTCAAGAAGGCGCTGAGCGAGGCGACCCGGGTCATTGCCGATGACCCTGACCTTGGCGTCGTCTTCACGGTCGACCCCTCGGGTCTGACCAGCGACCAGATGCGCCTGCCGCAGGTCAGCCGCCGGCTGAACAAGGAAGAGGTGCTGCTGGCGCGTGGCACCGCAGATGCGCTGGCGCTGCGCCGCCGTCATCACGACCCGGCCACCCATCGACGCTACCTGCCCTCCGGCCAGATGGCGCTCGATCTCTACGAGGCGATGGAGATGGCCCGCTGCGAGGCCGTGGGCGCCCGCACCATGCCCGGCACCGCCACCAATATCGACGCAAAGATCGGCAACGAGGCGAAGCGCAAGGGCTATCACCAGGTCACCAAGGCGAGCGAAGCGCCGCTGGCCGTGGCCGCAGGCTACATGGTCCGGCAGCTGGCCACGGGGCGAGAGCTGCCGGAAGGCGCGCAGAACATCCTCGATCTCTGGCGCGACTATCTCGAAGGTCAGGCCGCCGAGACCCTGCCACGGCTCGAAGATTGCCTCGAGGATCAGACCGCCTTCGCGAAATTCGCCCGGCAGGTGATCGAGGATCTCGGCTATGGCGACCAGCTCGGCGACGATCCCGACGAGATGGATGACGAGGAACAGCCCGAGGAAGCCGAAGAGGATCAGGACGAGGCCGAAAACACCGACCAGCAGGACGAGGACAGCCAGCAGGACGACAGCTCCCCCGAGCAGGACCAGGACGCGACCGACGATCCCACCGAGGCCGAGGTCACGATGGACGACTCGGACGACAGCGAGATGGGCGAAGAAGCGGAGATGCCCGAAGGCGAGGCGCCGCTGGAGCCGCCCGCCCCTGCCCCGCCCTCCGAGGCCGATCCGAATTACGAGGTCTTCTGTGGTGATTTCGACGAAATCATCGAGGCGACCGAGCTGGCCGAGGCTGTCGAACTGGAGCGTTTGCGTGCCTATCTCGACCAGCAGCTGGAGCCGCTCAAAGGCGCCGTCTCGCGGCTGGCCAACAAGCTGCAGCGCCGGCTTCAGGCACAACAGAACCGCAGCTGGGAATTCGATCTCGAGGAAGGCACGCTCGACGCCGGTCGGCTGGCGCGTGTCGTGGCCAACCCGACGACACCCCTCTCCTTCAAGATCGAGAAGGATACCGAGTTCCGCGACACCGTCGTGACGCTGCTCCTGGACAATTCCGGCTCCATGCGCGGCCGGCCAATCTCCATCGCCGCGATCTGCGCCGACGTGCTCGCGCGCACTCTCGAGCGCTGCTCGGTCAAGGTCGAGATCCTCGGCTTCACGACACGCGCCTGGAAAGGCGGTCAGAGTCGCGAGAAATGGCTCAAGGAAGGCCGGAGCCAGATGCCGGGCCGCCTGAACGACCTGCGCCACATCATCTACAAATCCGCCGACGCCCCCTGGCGCCGCTCGCGCGACAATCTTGGCCTGATGATGAAGGAAGGGTTGCTGAAGGAGAATATCGACGGTGAGGCGCTGGAATGGGCGCATAAGCGCATGGTTGTCCGCCCCGAGTCGCGCAAGATCCTGATGGTGATCTCGGACGGCGCGCCGGTCGACGATTCCACCCTCTCGGTCAACCCGGCAAACTACCTCGAGAAACACCTGCGTGATGTGATCGCGATGATCGAGCGCCGCCGGCAGGTCGAGTTGATGGCAATCGGCATTGGCCATGACGTGACCCGCTATTACGACCGCGCGGTAACAATCACGGATGTCGAACAGCTCGCCGGCGCGATGACGGAGCAACTGGCCTCCCTTTTCGACAATGACAAGCGTGCACGGGCAAGGTTCTCTGGCTTGAAGCGCGCTTCCTAGCCTTGGTGAAAGAATGATCCGGAGGAACGCTCCCGCGTCTTCCGGATGGAGCTTCCCGGCCTGCGCAGGAGAAAGCACAGGGGGCAGCGCCCCCTTTCAACCGGGTTCCAGGATGACAGAGACACGAAAGATGCGACCCGCTGCGGCAGGAGATACAGATGTTTCAAAGCTTTGACGTGACAAGCCGCCCTGAAGACGGCCCGCCCCGCCTCGCCGCCCTGCGTGCGAAAATGGCGGCAGCAGGGCTCGACGGTTTCCTCGTCCCACGCGCCGATGCGCATCACGGCGAGTATGTCGCCCCGTATGACGAACGCCTTTCCTGGCTGACCGGTTTCACCGGCTCGGCCGGCTTCTGCGCGGCGCTTGCCGATGTGGCCGGGGTGTTCATCGACGGGCGCTACCGTGTGCAGGTCCGCTCCCAGGTGGATCTGGCCCATTTCACGCCGGTCAAATGGCCCGAGGAAAAGCTCGGGGACTGGCTGGTCGAACAGTTGCCCGAAGGCGGCCGGGTCGGCTTCGACCCCTGGCTGCATTCGGTCGAGGAAATCGCCCGCCTGCGCGAAACCGGAAACGGCTCCGGGATCGAGCTTGTGTCCAGTGACAACCTCGTCGACGCGATCTGGGTCGATCAGCCCGCGCCGCCGAAAGGGCAGATCATCCTCCACCCGCTCGAACATGCCGGGGAGGCGCACGAAGAGAAGCGCCGCGCGCTGGCCGGCAAGCTGACCCTGCGCGGCGAACAGGCAGCGGTCCTCACCCTGCCCGATAGCATCGCCTGGCTGCTGAACATCCGTGGCAGTGACATCGCCCGCAACCCTGTCCCGCATGCCTTCGCTATCCTCCACGCGTCAGGCGAGCTGGACCTGTTCTGCGCCCCCGGAAAGCTCTCCGAGGAGGTCCGCAGCCATCTCGGCGCTAACGTGCACTGCCAGCCGACGGCGGCCTTCGGTCCGGCCCTGCGCGCCCTGCGCGGCGCGGTCCGACTCGACCGCGCCTCGGCCCCTGTCTGGGTCGCCGACCAGCTTGCCAACGCCGAGATCAAGCTCGGCCAGGATCCCTGCATTCTGCCCAAGGCGCGCAAGAACGCCTCCGAGCTCAAGGGGATGGAGGCCGCGCATCTTCGCGACGCCGCCGCCATGTGCCGTTTCCTGAGCTGGCTGGACGAGGCCGCGCCCGCCGGCGGCCTGACCGAGATCGACGTCGTCCGTCGCCTCGAGGAGGAGCGCCGCCGCGACCCGCTCCTGCGCGATATCAGCTTCGAAACCATCGCCGGCACCGGCCCGCATGGTGCGATCGTCCACTACCGCGTCAGCGAAGAGAGCAATCGCGAGATTGTCCCGGGCGACATCCTGCTGGTGGATTCCGGCGGCCAATATGCCGATGGCACGACCGACATCACCCGGACCATCGCCACGGGCGCCGTCACCGAGGAACAGAAAGCCTGCTTTACCCGCGTGTTGCAGGGCATGATCTCGATCTCGACGCTGCGCTGGCCCGCTGGCCTCGCCGGGCGCGACCTCGACGCGCTGGCCCGCGCCCCGCTCTGGCGCGCCGGTCAGGATTACGATCATGGCACCGGCCACGGGGTTGGCGCCTATCTCTCGGTTCATGAAGGCCCGCAGCGGCTGTCGCGTGTCTCGGATACCCCGCTCCAGACCGGGATGATCCTCTCCAACGAGCCCGGGTATTATCGCGAGGGTGCCTTTGGCATCCGCATCGAGAACCTGATCCATGTCATCACCGCCCCCGATCTCCCCGGCGCGGATGCCCGTGAAATGCTCGCCTTTGCCACGCTGACCTGGGTTCCCATCGACCGCCGCCTGATCCGTCCTGAGATGTTGAGCGGCCCGGAACGGGAGTGGCTCGACGGCTATCACGACGCGTGCCGACAGCGGTTGGCCGACCTGCTGGACGGGAGCGCCCGCACATGGCTGGACGCCGCGACGCGAAACTTGTAGTGTCGCCCGCTAACATTCCTCATTCACCAGAATGTCACATTGCCCGCCCATAGAGGCGGACGAATTTCAAAGGGACCGACATGGTTGACCATATCACGATCCGCAAGGCCGACGGCACCTGGGTGGTCCGCGCCGGCGGCGCCGTGCTCGCCGAAAGCAGGAATGCGCTGGAACTGACCGAGGGCGGGCACGCGCCGGTCATCTATTTCCCGCGTGACGATATCGCGATGGCCTTCCTGGACGTGAGCGACGAGACCAGCCACTGCCCGCACAAGGGCGATGCCAACTACTTCTCGATCCAGACGAAGAGCAAAACGCTCGCCAATGCGGCCTGGAGCTATGAGGCGCCCATCGAAGGCATGACCCGCATCAAGGATCACATCGCCTTCCATGCCAACGGATCGGAAATTGCCGTCGAACGGATCTGACACCCTTTGACGGAACGATCCTCGAGTAAAAAAGGAGCGCCCTGCGGCGCTCCTTTTCTGTTTCGAACGCGGCAAGAGTGAACGCTCCAAGCGTACACGGCTTTCGATCCACGCCGGGCACAGCCGTCGCAATCGGACAGTCCCACGTATGCGACGTCATCCTCCGGGCCGTCCGGGACGCTCAGAAAAGATCGAAGCGCACCGGGTTTTCCGACCAGTAAACACGCGCGGCAAGGATCAGACGTTCGGTCGGATCGTCAACCCGCCGATACGGGATCGAGGCATCCGCACTGGCGGCTTCAAGAGCACGCAACGTCTGCGGACCGACGGCCCCATCAACCGAAATCGGTTGCCCAAGCTCAGCCAGCAGCATCTGGAGTGCGCGGCCCTTCTCGCGCGCCGACACTTGCGCGAGCCGTTCCCGCGCGCGCTCGGCCGCCTTGGCATTGCCGAGATTGGCCGCCTTCGCGGCCCGAACCGCCGCGTCGGCCTCACCAAGTCCCGGGACCTCGCCTTTGAGGATCAGGGTCGCCGCATTTGCACCGGCCCATCCATCCCCGCGCGCAAGCGACATGTCATAGAATTTGACTGCCTCGCTCGGGTTCCTTTCCCCGATCTGGCCGCGCAGGATCATCCGCGCAAGCATGCTGGGGCCGCTCGGGTGGCCGCCCTCCATGGATTTGCGAAAATACTCCTGGGCGAGAGCGGTGTCGGGCTCAACGCCATCAAGGCCGTTCAGCGCCACATATCCGAGATTGTGATAGCCGTAGATGTCCTTGCGCAGTTCGGACGCACGCAGATAGCGCATTCCGCGCTCCGGCAGGTAGTGATCGGTGTCCTTGGTCAGGAAATAGATCCCGAGCTCGTTCATCGAGTAGGTATGGCCCAGTTCGACCGCCCGCTCCATCAGTTCGAATCCGCGCTGGCGATCCTGTGGTGTCTCGCCCTGCCGCAGGAGCTGCTGCCCCAGCCGGTGCATCGGATAGGGATCGCCGGTCGCAATCCCGCGTTCCAGCAAGCTCAGCGCCAGCTCCGGATCCTTGGGAATCCCCAACGCCTCATGGTCGATGCGCTTGGATCCGTGCAGGATCGACAACGCGTTCAGCGCCCGCACATGCCCCAGTTCGGCAGCACGGCTGAAACTGGCGAATGCCTCCGGGACCTGCCCCGCGCTTTGCTGCGCACGCCCAAGCTGATAGTGGAACCGGCCGCTCTCGGGATCCTCGGCAACGGCGCGTTCGCAAGCTGCAAGCCCCGCCGCAACGTCGATCTCATTGGCAAGGCGGTAGATTCCGATCCCGCCGAGATCCAGTGCATCGCCCATTTCAAGATCGCACGAATCGACTTCGAGCTTCAGGTTGACGTCGACCTGGCGGGTCAAACCACCGGCCAGTACGAAGTTCAGCGAGAACCGCTCCTCAAGCTCAAATCCATCGAGCTCGGTCGCGCGGATGTCCGAGATTTCCGGGGCGAAGGAAACCCGCCCGATCTGTCCGACCCCGGCTCCGAGCGACAGGATGCCGCTTGTCGGGGGAACGGCCATTTCGACGGCCACGAACTCCCCGCCGATCGCGTCGAGAATTTCGTCACCCAGCACAACCCTGCGGTCAAAGACCCGTGTCAGGGAGATCGGAATGGGCTCAAGAGCGGTCGGCTCATCCGACGGGGCCGCGATCACCATGCCGCGATCCGCCGAGCCGGTCCCCGCGTCGGCCTGTCCGGACGTGTCGGCCGCGGTCACCGAGGCCGGCGCCAGGAAGAAGGGCTGCACAAGGGTCGAACTTTCCCAGGGGACCTGCCGCCCTTCCGTCGCCTCGTGGACTTTGCGCCGGACAACCGGAAACAGGTTCTGGATGTTCTCGCCGGGCGCGGCCTGGGCCGCTTCCATGATGGCGCGCGTATAGGGGCTGTTGCCACCGGCCGCGCCATCCATGGCCACTGCGCCGGGAGAGGTCGAGAAAGCGACCAAAGAGTTGAGCGGAGTGCTGAACACGTCGAAACCGGACTTGGTCTCGAAAAGATTCGCGTCGAGATCCGCCGCGAGGCGAATATCGGGGAAAGGGTTGTCGCGACAGGAATCGAGGATAGCCACATGCGCCGCGCCGCGCGCCGCGAGCGTATCGATCACCCGGTCCAGCGTCATCGTTTCCAGCGGCACGTCATAGATGCTGGCAAAGGCCGCATCCGTGGGCAGCAGGTAATTGCGCCGGCCGATCTGGATGCCATGCCCCGCATAGTAGAACACCACCTCGGCGCCGTCGGGGATATTCAGCATGGCGCTGCGCAGCAGTTCCTCGAATCCCCGTTTGTCGAGATCATAGCCGTCAAACACGTTGAAACGGAAGCTGCGGAGCATATCGGCAACGTCCCTGGCGTCCCGACGTGCATTTTCGAGGTCACTGACGGCCTCGTATTCCTGATTGCCAATAACAATGGCGATCCGCCCGGGAACCGCCTGCCCGGCGTTTGCCCGCTCCGATTGCAGAGAGCCAGCCAATACGGGGAGGCCGGAGAACGGGACAGCAGCCAACAGGGTCGCGGTCAAAAGCAGCGCCCGGACCGGGCGCCGCGCCGAAGCAAAAGAACAAGGGCTGTGCATGGCGTCAGCCGCCGCTCCAGCCGCCATCATCCGAACCGTCGGTGCTGTCATCATCCGAGCTGTCATTGTCCGAACTGTCATTGTCCGAGCTGCTGCTACCCGAGCTGCCGCCCCCGAAGCCGCCGCCTCCGGAACTGCCACCCGAAGAACTATCGTTCGAACTGCCGGTCCCGGAATCACCCGAGCCCCGATTGAGCAACGTTCCCTGGGAGCTTCTGGACGAACTTGACGAGGAAGAAGAATTCGTTGTGGTCGTGGCGGCGGTCGTGGCCATGGCTTCGGTTTCGCCAGTTGTGGAGGTCGGCACTGTCGTACACGCCCCCAGCCACATCAAAGTCCCCAGAATAACGGCAATTGCGCGTTTCGGCATATCAAGTCTCCCAAAGAAATTACGGGTAGCAATCCAATAAATTTACCTTGGGTAATCTTGCGATGCCTTTTCGAGCATTGCAAGCCTGTGCAAAAAGACAGCCCGCGTGAGGGCAGAAATGGCCGGACCGGCCACCGGCCATTTCCCGATTTTCAAAGCGATCTGGGCCGGTCAGGCAAGACGGAAGCACGCCGCCGATTGCGCCGGCACATCCACCCGATGCCCCTGCATGGCAGGCGGAAGGTTCCCTGGCAGTTCCAGTGGGACCGCCCCGTCCGGCAGATCCCGGCACACGGCGGTACGGCCGAGGTTGAACAGCATCAGAAGTGTCTCCTCACCGCTGCGCTCAAAGGCGAGAACGGCATCACCGGCCTCCACGATTCGGATCGCGCCCGTGGCAAGGACCGGGTGCGCCCTGCGGAAGGCCAGCATCTGCCGGTAATGGTCGAGCACCGTTCCGGGTGCGCCCTGCCGGTCCACCGCCTGCTCTGCGTGGCGCGGATCGAGCGGCAGCCATGGCTCGACCGTCGAGAAACCCGCCTGCGCGGCCCCTGCCTCCCAGGGCATCGGCGTGCGACAGCCGTCGCGCCCCTTGTCGGCCGGCCAAAAGCGCTTGCCCTGCGGATCGTTGAGCCGCTCATACGGCACCTCGGCCTGTTCGAGGCCAAGTTCCTCGCCTTGATAGATGCAGACCGAGCCGCGCAAGCTCAGAAGCAGGTTGGCCGCAAGCCTGGCCACCGTTTCCCGATCATCCCCTGCGCGCAGCCAGCGCGAGACATGGCGGTTCACGTCATGGTTGGAGAGCGCCCAACAAACCCAGCCATCGGTAACGACGGTTTCGAATTTCTCGATCGAGCTTGCGATCTGTGCCGGCGTCCCGTCGCTGGAGAGCAGGTCGAACGTGTAGCTCATGTGCAGCTTGTCGCCGCCCCCGGTATATTCGGCAACCACGTCGAGCGAACGCTCCTCTGCGCCGATCTCGCCAACCGACGCCCGGTCCGGGTATTCTTCGAGGAGCGCACGGAAGGACTTGAGGAATTCCAGGTTCTCCGGCTGCGTTTTGTCGTGGATATGGAGCTGCATCCCGTAGGGGTTCGTGTGCCGGCTCGGCTCTGCGTCTGCGGGCCGGGGCGGGTTCGAGGCCAGCGAGGCGTCATGGTAGTAGAAATTGCATACGTCGAGCCGGAACCCGTCCACCCCACGCTCCAGCCAGAAGCGAACGCTATCCAGCAGCGCCCCACGTACCTCCGGGTTGTGAAAGTTGAGGTCCGGCTGGCCGATCAGGAAGTTGTGCAGGTAGTATTGCCGGCGCACGCCGTCCCATTCCCAGGCCGGCCCGCCAAAGATGGCGATCCAGTTATTGGGCGGCGAGCCGTCGGGGAGCGGGTCGGCCCAGACATACCAATCCGCCTTCGGATTGTCGCGCGAGCTGCGGCTCTCCTTGAACCATGCGTGCTGATCGGAGCTGTGCGACAGGACCTGGTCGATCATCACCCGCAGGCCCAACTCATGGGCGCGGGCGACCAGCGCATCGAAATCGGCCAACGTGCCGAAGGACGGGTCGACATCGCAGTAATCGGCCACGTCATAGCCCATATCGGCCATGGGCGAGGTGAAGAAGGGCGAAAGCCAGATCGCGTCGACGCCGAGCGAGGCCACATGGTCGAGCCGCTCGGTGATCCCGCGCAGATCGCCGGTACCGGAGCCGGAACTGTCCTGAAAGGAGCGCGGATAGATCTGGTAGATCACTGCGCCGCGCCACCAGTCGGGATTTTGGGCAAGCAGGGTCTTGGACATGGTTTTCTCCTCGGGACTCGATGCATGGGAGCATTTATGAAAGCGCTTTCATAAATACCGACGAAAATCCGAAGTCAACGGAAGAGAAATCATCAGCAAAAATTAGCCCATTCATCGCAATGAGCGTTGCGGCCTTGCAGTTTACTAGATACTTTAGAAAGCGCTTTAAGTAATTGGGCGCACCCTGTGACCAGCCTCAAGACCCTCTCGGAACATCTCGGCCTGAGCCAGGCGACCGTCAGCCGGGCGTTGAACGGTTACTCGACCGTCAGCCCGAAGACACGCCAACGCGTGCTCGACGCCGCCCGGGCCCTCGATTACCGGCCGAACAGCTCTGCCCGCCGCCTCGCCACCGGTCGCGCCGGCGCCTATGGGATGATCCTGCCATCGGAACGGCATCTGCTGCTCGACCCGCTCTTTTCCGACTTCATGTCCGGCCTGACGGAAGAACTGGCGCGGCAGGAACGCGATGTCGTGCTCGGCGCGAGCTTCGAGGGTTTCGGCGCAGCGACCTATGAGCGCTTCTCACGGGCCGGCAAGGTAGACGGATTCGTCCTCGGCCAGCCGTTGCTCGACGACCCGCGCGCCGCGCATCTCGACCGTCTCGGCATCCCCTTCGTCGTGCATGGTCGCGCCAGCCGCGCCCCCACCCACGCCTTCTATGACATCGACAATCATGGCGCTTTCCGGCAGGCCACCGAATTGCTGGTCGCTCTCGGTCACCGCCGGATCGCCCTGCTCAACGGTCACCCCGAGGCGGTCTTCGCGATCATGCGGCGGGAGGGGTTCCTCGACGGGCTCGGCGGACTGCCCCGGGCACAAACACCGATCACCGAGACCGAGATGACGGAAGCGGCGGGGTACCGAGCCACGCGCGCCGCACTGGAAGCGGGCGCAACCGCCCTGCTCTGTTCCTCGATCCTGCTCGCACTCGGGGCCGAACGGGCAGTGCGGGATGCGGGACAGGAGCTTGGCCGGGATGTCTCGCTGATCTGCCATGATGACGACCTGTCCGGTCTCAGCACCGCCAGCTTCTCCGCGCCACTCACCGTGACCCGCGCCCCGATCCGGGAGGCCGGGCAGGCCATCGCCGGCATGCTGGAGGCTTTGATGACCGGGGCTGCGCCCGACTCCCTGCAGGAGATCGCACCGGTCGAGCTTGTCTTGCGGGCCTCGACTCGACCACCCCCGGCATAGCTTCGCCATGCAACCCCCAGCGAACGCAGAACAAACCTCATTGCAGCTTTGCCGCGGCGAGGGCTAGACTCCGCGCTCTGGGATCCCAAAGTTGCCACAAGACAAGGAGCGGCAGAACATGCCCTGTCGACACGGATTTCTTTCCCCCGGCGTTCTACTGCTGTGCTACGAGGGGCGGATACGCCGCGCAGAGCAGCGCGACATGCTGGAAACGGTCGTGGCCGATCCGCGCTACAAGCGTGACATGCCCGTGCTGAATGATGTTTCGCGCATCCAGTCCAGCGAGATTGACCTGTCCATGATCCTGATCCGGCGGGAAAGACTGGCCGAGCACTATGCCGGGCTGCCCCGCCCGGTCCGCTGGGTCTATTATGCGCCGAGCGACATGAGTTTCGGCCTGAGCCGCATGACGGCAACGGTGCTCTCGGAGCTGAGCGAGCTGGACATCGCCATAACAGACGACCGCGCCGAGGCGCTGGACCACATCGGCATGTCACCGGCGCTGGAAACGGACTGGAAGATGTTCGTGGAGACGTGATGAGCCAGTGCGGCGGCGCGGGCGACACAAGGCCCCCGCGCCCAGCCAGGTTCGTTTTCCGTCAGTGGCCGGCGTGCAGGACGCCGGTGCGCACCGAGTAGTTCGCGGCAATGGCGTAATCGGGATCGTCATCGGCATCCACGATCAACTGCCCGGCCTTGCTCAGCAACTCGTGGCAGTCATGGCTCAGGTGGCGCAGTTCCAGCTTCTTGCCAGCCTTCTCGTATTTGCCCGCCAGCGCGTCGATCGCCGTGAGTGCCGACTGGTCGGCCACCTTGCTCTCGGCAAAATCGACGACAACGCGCCCCGGATCGCCCGAGGGATCGAAGAGCTCGGCAAAGGCATGGGCAGAACCGAAGAAGAGCGGCCCCTGGATCTGGTAGACCTTGGCGCCTTCCGGCGTCTTGTAGGTCTTGGCGTGGATGTGGGAGGCGCTCTCCCAGGCGAAGACCAGCGCCGAGACGATGACACCGACGACCACGGCGGTGGCAAGGTCCGTGGCAACGGTCACGACCGTCACGAGAACGATGACGATCGCATCGGTCATCGGCACCTTGCGCATGATGGTCAGGGATTTCCAAGCGAAGGTCCCGATCACGACCATGAACATGACGCCGACAAGCGCGGCGAGCGGGATCTGTTCGATCAGCGGCGCGGCGACGACGATAAAGGCGAGCAGGAAGAGCGCTGCGGCAACACCGGAGAGCCGGGTGCGGCCGCCGGATTTCACGTTGATCATCGACTGGCCGATCATCGCGCAGCCGCCCATGCCTCCGAAGAAGCCGGTGACTGTGTTGGCGATGCCCTGGGCGACGCATTCCTGGGAAGCGCCGCCGCGCTCATGGACGATCTCGCCCACGAGGTTCAGCGTCAGCAAGCTCTCGATCAGGCCGATCGCGGCAAGGATCAGCGCGTAGGGCAGGATGATCTGGAAGGTCTCGAAGGTCAGCGGCACCATCGGGATATGGAACATCGGCAGCCCGCCTTCGATGGAGGCCATATCGCCGACGCGGGGCACATCAATGCCAAAGGCGATGACGAGGCCGGCCGTGATTCCGATCCCGGCAAGCGGGGCTGGGATCACATTGGTCAGTTTCGGCAGCCCCCAGATGATGGCCATGGTCAGCGCAACCAGCGCCAGCATGACGATAAGCGGCCAGCCGGAGAGCCATTCCCCGCCCGACATGCCGTGGCCGGAGACCTCGGCCGTGCCCGGGACCTGAAACTGCGTGAGCTGCGCGAGGAAGATGACGATGGCGAGGCCGTTGACGAAGCCCAGCATCACCGAATGCGGCACCAGCCGGATGAACTTGCCGAGCCGCAGCACGCCGGCAGAGATCTGGAGGATGCCCATGAGAACCACGGTCGCGAAGAGATATTCGACCCCGTGATCGGCGACGAGCGCGACCATGACGACAGCGAGGGCGCCGGTTGCCCCGGAGATCATGCCCGGGCGTCCCCCGATCAGCGCGGTGATGAGGCCGACGATGAATGCCGCGTAGAGCCCGACGAGCGGGTGGACGCCAGCGACGAAGGCAAAGGCGACCGCTTCGGGGACCAGCGCCAGTGCGACGGTGAGACCGGACAGGATCTCGGTGCGCAGGTGATGGGCGTTGCTCATGTTCTCGCCGGTGGAAAACTGGGCAAGATAGTTCTTCGGGGCAAGGGCTGCCATGATGGTGCGGGTCACGCGGGGCCTCATTTTCTGTCGGCTGTCGGTGCGCGGGCCAGGCCGATTGAGGCGGCCACGCGCGATATGGTCTGGCGGGCACACCCGGAGTCGGGCGGCGCGCATCCGGTGGCGCTATCAGAAAGCGCTGCGTTGCAGAAGGGCGTCAGGTGGGCAGCAGCTATGCGTCATGCGCATGGCGGGTATAGGAATTCCGTATGCGTGGATGTCCTGCCGGCCTCTTCTTCGGCACGAAAACCGTACCAGTGCCGCCCCTCGGGGGGGCACATTGACGGTCCAACAACACGGTTTGTCCAGCTGATCCGAGAAAGCTCAAACCGATGCGCCGCCCTTGAGTCCGCGTCAATCAGAGGACAGCTCCGACACCTCTTCCCCCTCTCCTGCCCCTGCATTAGGCTCGCCGCAAACCGGAACCAGAGGCTTTTGATATGGACAGGATAATCGGCGTGATCGGCGGCAGCGGTCTTTACGAGATCGACGGGCTGGAAGACGCCACATGGCAAGCGGTCGGGACCCCTTGGGGGGCGCCCTCGGACGAGATCCTGACCGGCCGGCTCGACGGCGTGAAGATGGCCTTCCTGCCCCGGCACGGGCGCGGCCATGTCCATAGCCCGACCACCGTGCCCTACCGCGCCAATATCGACGCGCTCAAACGGCTCGGCGTGACCGACGTCATCTCGGTCTCCGCCTGTGGTTCCTTCCGCGAGGAAATGGCGCCGGGGCATTTCGTTATCGTCGACCAGTTCATCGACCGGACGTTCGCCCGCGAGAAGAGCTTCTTCGGCACTGGCTGCGTGGCCCATGTCAGCCTCGCCCACCCGACCTGCGAGCGACTCTCCGGGATCTGCTTCGAGGCCGCGCAGGCGCAGGGCATCACAACCCATCGCGGCGGCACCTATCTTGCGATGGAAGGGCCGCAATTCTCGACGCTGGCCGAATCGAAGCTCTATCGCGCGCAATGGGGCTGCGACGTGATCGGCATGACCAACATGCCCGAAGCCAAGCTCGCCCGCGAGGCCGAGCTATGCTACGCCTCCATCGCCATGGTCACCGATTATGACAGCTGGCATCCCGACCATGGCGAGGTCGATATCAACGACATCATCCGGACCCTGACCGGCAACTCTGCCAATGCCCGCGGCATGATCGCTCGCCTGCCGGCCTTGCTCGGCGCGACCCGCGAGCTTTGCCCGCATGGCTGCGACCGCGCGTTGGAATACGCGATCATGACGGCCCCGGAGAAACGCGACCCGGCCCTGCTGTCGAAGCTGGACGCCGTGGCAGGCCGGATGCTCTGACCCGATGCTCCCGAGTGCCGTCGAGCGGGAGGTTCTGGCGCATTGGCCCGGGCTGCTGGCGCGGGCCGGATTGCCGGAGGAGGGCTGGCGGCTGACCAGCCTCGCCGTTCGGGACGACCCGGCCATCTCGCGGGCAAGCCTGCTTGGCGAGCATCCAACGGCCGGCCACTATACCTGCAAGGTCCAGCTCCGCCCCGAGATGCGGGACGCCTTCGCTGCGCAATTCGCCCGCCAGGCGGAGATCTGGGATGTTTTCCCCCATTCCGAGCGCCTGACCCTGCCCCGCCCGGTCGCGCTGCACCCGACGGCGCAGGCGAGCCTGATCACCTATATCGACGGCCGCCCCCTCTCCGAGGCGATGCGCGCGGCCGACCGGAAGACGCAGCTCCAACTGCTCGCCCATGCCGGCGAATGGCTCGACGCCTATCACCGCTGCGGAATCAAGGAACGGCGTCTGTTCCAGCCGGGCTACACGCTGCGCCACTACGAGGGTCTGCGCGCCGAGATCCGTGCGGGCAGTTTCGACCCCGCCGCGCGCGGCCTCTTCCTGCGCGGCATAGACCGGCTGGCCGAGATCGCCCCGGAGCATGACCGACGCGAGACCGTTTCGGCGGTTCAGCACGGCGATTTCCACATGCGCAACCTCGTCTTCGACGGGACGCGCCTCGCCGGGATCGACATCTCCAAGACCGCGCCCGCGCCGGTTGGCCACGACATCGCGAAGATCCTGTTCGACTTCGCAACCGTCCTGCGCAGCGCCGAGGCGCTGCCGCCGGGCGAGATCCTGCCCGAAGATGTGCGCGCGGCCTTCTTCCACGGATACCGGCTTGTCGGGCCAGACGACCCCAGCGTCGGGTTCCTGATCTACGCCCGCATTCTGGCGACGCTACAGCATGTTCCGCGCGACCGCGCCGACCGCAGCGATGCCAAGCAGCGGACCTTGCAACGCCTGCGACCTTTCGCGAAGCGCGCCTTCGGATAACCCGCTGACGCCACGTCTTCCTCCCCTTGCCCGGCCGGCCCTGCAATCATTGCCCTGCGGGATCCGGCATGGGAGGACGGGGCGTGTATGATTATATCATTGTCGGCGCCGGTTCGGCTGGCTGCCTGCTCGCCGACCGGCTGAGCGAGGATGGCCGTCAACGCGTCGCACTGATCGAGGCCGGACCGCCGGACCGCAGCCCCGCCATCCACGTCCCGCTCGGTCTCGCGGCCCTTGCACATATGCGCTCCATCAACTGGTCCTTCGAGACAACGCCGCAAGGCGCGCTGAACGGGCGCGCGCTCTACTGGCCACGCGGGCGGACATTGGGCGGCTCCAGTTCGGTCAACGCGATGATTTATATCCGTGGCCATCCCGACGACTACTCGGGCTGGGAGGCGGCGACCGGAAGCGCGCTCTGGGGCTGGGAACGGGCCCGCACCCTCTTCATCGCCGCCGAGAACAATCCGCGCCTCGCCGACAGCCCCGATCATGGCACCGGCGGCAAGCTTACAGTCTCGGATCTGCCTTCGCCCAACCCGGTCAGCCATGCCTTCGTCGAGTCCGGTACGGAGTTAGGCCTCCTGCCCAATGAGGACTTCAATAACGGTGACCAGGAGGGGCTCGGCCTCTACCAGGTCACGCAGCGGCGCGGCAAGCGCTGCTCCTCGGCCCGCGCCCATCTCGGCCCCGCCGCCGGGCGCGCCAATCTCGACATCCTCACCAATAGCCGCGCCACGAAGATCCTGTTCGACGCCCGCCGCGCCGCGGGCCTTGCGCTCCAGACACCGGATGGCCCGCGCGACCTTGCCCTGAAAGCCGGGGGCGAGGTGCTGCTCAGCGCCGGAGCGGTGAACTCGCCGCAACTGCTGATGCTCTCCGGCATCGGCCCCGGCGAAGAGCTTGCGCGCAACGGCGTGGAGGTGCTGCACGACTTTCCGGAGCTGGGACAGAACCTTCAGGACCATCTCGATGTGACGCTGATGCATGGCGCCAACAGCCGGACGCCGCTCGGGCTGGCACTCTCGGCCCTGCCCCGCGGCATCGCCGACAGTTGGCGCTTCGCGACGAAACGGCGGGGAATGCTGACCAGCAATGTCGCCGAGGCGGGCGGATTTGCCCGGTCGGACCCGTCGCGCGACCGGCCGAACCTGCAATTCCACTTCCTGCCCGCCTTCCTCGTTGATCACGGGCGCAGGCTGAAACGTGGCTATGGTTACACGCTGCATGTTTGCGATCTGTTGCCCGAAAGCCGGGGCCGGATCGGGCTCGCCGGCCCGAACCCCTTCGCGGATCCTCTGATCGACCCGGCCTATCTTTCCCATCCGGCCGACATGGACGTCCTCATCCGCGCCTTCCGCATCGCGCAGGCCCTTATGGAGAGCCCGGTCCTCTCGACTCACCGCGCGCGCCGCGTCGCCCCCGCGCGACACCTTGAGACGGAGGACGAGATCATCGCCCATATCCGGGCCCATTCGGAGACGATCTATCACCCGGTCGGCACCTGCCGGATGGGAAAGGATGCCAGTGCCGTGGTCGATCCGACGCTGCGGCTGCGTGGCATCGAAGGGCTGCGGGTGATCGACGCCTCGGTCATGCCGCGCATCCCAGCCGGCAATACCAACGCGCCGGTGATGATGATCGCAGCCAATGCCGCCGATATCCTGCAGGGTCGCGCTGTTCCCTGAGCCTGACCAGTCGCAGCGCGGGACATTCTGCGCGGGCGCGATGTTTTGCCATGTCAATCGGCCCGGATCGGTGCCAGAACATGCGCGATGACAGCAGATCCCGCCGCCGAAATGAGCCCGATCCCCACCGCCCCGCGCCCGTTCAACATCGCCGCCATCGCCCAGGGCGGGCGGCTGCAATATGAGGCGCTGCTGCTGGCCGCCTCGCTGCGTGCCAGTGATCCGAACTTCCCCGGTCGGCTGATCCTGCTGGAGCCGCAACCGGGCGGCGCCTGGCCAGAAGATCCGCGCATCCGCGGCGAAGCCACCCGGGACGCGCTGGCGCGGCTCGGCGCCGAGATCCTTCCCTTCGAGGCAAAGCACTTCGGCGCCGCCTACCCGCAGGGCAACAAAATCGAGGCGCTGGCAGCGCTGCCGCCGGGAGACCCGTTCCTCTTTCTCGACAGCGACACAATGATCACAGGTCCGCTGTCGCAGGTTCGCTTCGATTTCTCCCGCCCCTCCGCCTCGATGCGACGCGAGGGAACATGGCCGGAGATCGAACTCTATGGGCCGGGCTATACCGAGATCTGGAAATCGCTCTACGACCGCTTTGGACTGGATTTCCAAAGCTCGCTCGACCTCTCCCAGCCCGATGAATTCTGGAAACGGTACCTCTATTTCAACGCCGGCTGGTTCTTCCATTCCGATCCGCAGGCTTTCGGTGCGCGGTTCCTCGACTATGCCCGCTCGATCCGCTCCGACCCACCGCCCGAGCTGATCTGCCAGACGCTCGACCCCTGGCTCGACCAGGTCGCTCTGCCTCTTGTGATCCATTCCTTCGGAGGTGGCCGTCCGGGGCCGGACCTGGACGGGCTGGACGGAGATGTGACCTGCCACTGGCGCCTGCTGCCGCTGCTGTTTGCCCGCGAGAGCGACCACGTGGTCGACCTTCTCCAAGAGGTTACGGCGCCGAATTGGATCAAGAAGGCGCTGAAAGAGCATGAGCCTTTCAAACGCATGGTTTATCAGGCCAAGGGCGAGAAGGTTCGGGCGATGTTCGACCGGTCAGACCTGCCCTGGCCGGAGCAGAAACTGCGCAACCGACTCAAGCGGGCAAAGCTCTGGATGCGCTAGGCACCGAACATATTCAATTATTTTGTTTTGTCTTGACCACCAACTGCGCTATGCTTCTCTGCAACGCAAAACGCATCGAAGGAGAAGGCATGCCGAAACTCGTCCGCCTCTATATCCGCCAGGTTCTGATTGGTTACCTGATCTCGGCGGCTTTCGTGTCGCTTTTGATGTGGTTCAACGTGGGCAATCTCTGGCATCTGGTGACGCATACGAGCGGCGGGTGGATCGCGCTCCTGATGCTGTTCATCTTCAATGGGGTGGTCTTCGCGGGTGTTCAGTTCGGCATTTCCATCATGCGCATGGCTGAGGATGACAACGATGCGGGGCGCGGAAAGCGCATCACCTTCGCGACCCCGACCGTGCCGCAGGACGGCCGGGTCGCCGTCCGCACCGCAAACCACAAGACCTGAGTTTCCGAAGCCGGGAGGGACGCGTGCCGCCGAGCAAAGCTCGTGCGGCGGTGGCGCCGCTTGCGCGGCGCGCGCCTGAGGCGCGAAGGAAAGTCGTGGCGGGGACCGTACGCATCCGTAAGGGCGTCTTATTCCCGAGGACCTGTATATACAGGTGGGCGCCAGATAACCGAACCAGGGTCCGGACAGAGCCAGCTCCCTCGGATTTGCTTAAGGCCACTGGAATTGGGCCCCGGCACGAGAAGGACAGATCCGCCAGCGCATGACATAGGTGGCGGCGAGAGATCCGGCAAGGGGTCACACTGTTTTTTCGGGTGACAGGTCCGGAGCATTGGTCCGCAGCCGCCCCAGATGCGAGTCCCATCCCTCGTCCAGCGCCAGCACGAGCCCGAAGCCGGCTTCTCCCTCCGGCAAGCCGGAATGGACCAGCGACAGCCGCGTTCCGCCGGGCACCGCCTCGAGCGTCCAGGCAACCCGTGTGGCATGCCCCTGAAGCGGCGCTATCTCGAACGTGTATTCCAGGTAGTCATGCGGTCTTGCCGAGATCACCTCGCCCCACATGAGGCGTTCGCCGCTCTGGGTGCCGAACATCTCGTAGCTGGTCCCCTCGCCCAGTGGCACGGCAGGCTTGTGAAACCAGGCCGCGAGCTTTTCCGGATCGGTCAGGAACGCCCAGACGCGGGCCTTGTCCGCCGGCAGGAAGATGGTCTTGTTCAATGTAATCTCAGTCATGTCCTGTCCTCTTCAATGGCAGTGCGCAGGGCTGCGAGACGGTCGTCCCAGAAGGCGTCGAAGGACGACAGCCAGTCCAGCACCGGAGCCATGCCGTAAGGGTTGAAACTGTTGATGCGTTCGCGCCCCTCCGGGCGCACCGTGATCAGCCCGCCATCAGACAACACCGTCAGGTGTTTCTTGACCGCGGCGCGGGTCATGTCGAAATTCTCCGCGACCTGCGCAATGGTCATCTCTTGGCCCCGTAGCATCAACAGGATGTCACGGCGCGTCGGATCGGCCAGAGCCCGGAAGGCGGCTTGCGATTGCGGAATCATGGTCCTCCCCATTGTGATACCATTTGGTATCTAAACAATGCGATACCAAATGGTATCATGTCAAGAGGCAGCTTTCCATTGCCATATGTTCACGTATTGTTCACAATGCCCGCATGACTGACACCACTTCTCAAACAGACTTGATGATGCCCGGCCAGTTGTTGGCCCGCGGCACCTGCCGTTTCCTGGCCAGCCTCGGCTTTGTCACCGTCGAGGAGTTGGTCCCGACCCCCGGTCTGCGGGTCGATGTCATGGCGCTTGGACCGAAGGGAGAGATTTGGATCGTCGAGTGCAAATCCAGCCGTGCGGATTATGCCTCGGACCACAAGTGGCAGGGCTATCTCGAATGGTGCGACCGGTTTTTCTGGGCCGTGGACGGTGCCTTCCCAACCGAGTTGCTTCCCGAAGATACGGGTCTTGTGATCGCCGACGCGTATGATGCCGAGATCTTGCGCATGAGCCCCGAGACGAAACTCGCGGGGGCGCGACGCAAGGTGCTGACCCAGAAATTTGCCCGCCACGCCGCCCGGCGACTGCAGGCGCTGCGCGATCCCGGCGTCCGGGCTCTGGTGGACAGCGACGACTAGCGATGCCCCGCTGTCAACGAGACCGATCGCTGTCAGGTCAGCCCTTTTTCCGACCGCCCTTGCCAGATTTTCCGGCCTGGCGCGCCTGTTCGGCCGCCGCACGCAACTCTTCCGCGATCTCTTCTGCCTCTTCGGGGTCGAAATCGAGCGGCAATTCGAGCCCGTCGCCCTCGACATAGATTCGCACCATGCCGAGCGTGGTCGGACCGATCTGAAGATTTGCGGAGATATCGCTTTGCTTGTCGATGCTCATCCAAAGGCTCCCTGAAAGATCCCGATTGCCTAGCGCGCCAACGGCAGATGAGCAAGAGGCGCCGGATTCCCTTCCTGCAACGCCTGCATCGGCATTTTCCCGAATATTCCATCGCAAGGACGCAGCTTGGGGCTTGCGCCCTGCGCAGGCTCACGGTAAATCACCGTCCTGTGCCGCCTTAGCTCAGTTGGTTAGAGCGCTTGATTGTGGATCAAGAGGTCCCTGGTTCGAGACCAGGAGGTGGTACCATCTAAATCAACCAGTTTCAGAATACCGACGCGAGTCTCGGAAAGTATTGTCTCGGCTATACTTGGGAACCCGTGAGGCGCCACTGGTTCCGGCCCTCCGGCGAGTGGATTGGAGGTCGACCCTCTGACACTGGCTGGACAGGACTGGGCGGCGCCAGACCAAAGCACGATTTCCCGTCATAGAATAATCTGAAAGCTCGGATCATCCACCGAGGCGACGAAAGACCGTCGAACAGTCTCGTTGATCGTGCCGGGATCACGAAATGGGTGAGTGACCTCACGGGGGTCGTTGTAGCCCAATAAATGCGTGGCGGGTTCGAGCCCGCCGGCGCCAATCATTGCCCGAGACGCTGAGGCTATCAATCCTGTGCGCTGGAACGGACGATAGTGGAAAAAGGACGGTCCCGTCGCCAAGCCTCGCAGCACGACAACTCGCGCGTCACGCCGCTTCGGCAGGTCGCACTGGAAATGAGGAAGCGGGTACCACATCCGAACTTGTGCAGAAGCCAGGGCGCGATGTCTCGAATCATTCGGTGACCGTATTCTGGCGAGACACCCGGACCGGCAGACCGCCTCTATCCACATCCGTATCCTTTTCAGGGTTTTATGAGCCGGTGGCGTTGCCTTGCTCGCTCATGGATCGCTTCTCAGCCCTCGGAATGGCTGAGATCTTTGGTGTTGAATGACGCCGTCGGAGACAGGCAAGGCTCAACCTGAGCATCAATTGCGCAACACCGCGGTTCGATGCCTTCGTCACCCAAGACAGCGCTGATAATCGAGCCTTCCGAAGGGATCTGCCTGCAATCTCCTCAATCCGGAGGATTGGTGGACAGGGCGATCCCACCCACATCTTTGCGTTGGTGCCTCTCAAGCTCGAGATTTCCGGCCTCCTGCGCAAGATGACACCAGCGGGCGCCAATCCCGGTGGAGATACTGGACAGCGCTTGCATCCACCGCTAGGAGGCAATCGGTCCGAGGTTCATGTTCAACGGGCTGCGAACCGTGCAGCCGCACCCAAATGTCGTGGAACCAGCGAGCGAAACCATGCGTTATCACCCCGAAATCGATGGCCTTCGGGCATTGGCCGTCACGTCGGTTCTTGTTTACCACGCGGATGTTGCCGGGATATCTGGAGGTTTCACCGGTGTTGATGTCTTTTTCGTCATTTCCGGGTACCTGATCTCCGGCATCCTGTTCTCCGAGCTTTCCAGAACCGGAAGCATCGATTTCGTGAACTTCTGGGCGCGACGGACGCGACGGCTTCTTCCTTCGGCCATTCTCGTAATCGTTGCATCCATATTGGTCGCCCGGCATGTCCTGTCCGACCTTTCCATGGCCTATAGCGGGCGCGATGCTATCTACGCGGCGCTCTACCTTATCAACTGGCAGAAACTGATTTCCGCCATCGACTATTTCAATGACGAGAGCGGTGCCGGGCTGTTCATCCATTACTGGTCGCTGGCGGTTGAGGAACAGTTCTACATCTTCCTGTCACTGGTCTTTCTGTTCGTCATGACAGCGTCGCGCCGCTTCAATGCCACGCACCGCCAGGAGAAGATCGCGATCTGGGCAATCGCGCTGCTTGGCCTGATTTCCTTCCTCATCAACGTTGTTGTCGCAAACACGACGCAACCGGTGGCTTTCTTCGGAACGCATGCACGGATCTGGCAACTCGCGGCGGGCGCGATCGTCTACTTTCTCGTCAATTTCGACCTGACGATGTCGGCCCGCGCCCGGCACGTCGCGGCGTGGTCCGGGCTGGCGTTGATGGTCGGCGCAATGGTGCTTCTCGACAGCGAGCTGAATTATCCCGGTATCTACGCTGTCGCGCCAACCCTTGGGGCGGCGCTTTTCATCCTCGCAGGGGGGAAGGAAGATTCGACGACCGATCAGGGGCGCCGACCGCTTCCGGTAAAGTTCTTTTCCTTCGCCGCACCTGTTCTCGTGGGCAAGATCTCCTATGCCCTTTACCTGTGGCACTGGCCGGTTTTCTATCTGTATCAGGCGTATTTCGAGACGTGGGGCGCGGTCGACAAGGTGATCGCGATCCTGATCACCGGATGTCTCTCCTACCTGAGCTTTCACCTGGTCGAGAATCCCGTGCGCCGCAGCCTCTGGCTGGGCGCCCGCCCAATGACAAGCCTCACCTCGGCCGTCGCGATCACGATCATTACGTGCGGCGCGCTCTTCATGCTGCAGTCGCACTACACGCAAGGACGCATCATCCTGGCGAGCGGCGCCATTTATGACCCGGCCAAAGTCCGTCTGGACAAGGGGTTGATCTACGAGGTGGGCTGTCACACGGCCCAGAAGGCGACAACCTACGAGGACTGCATTTTCGGCGATACCGACAGCTCTCGTAAGATGTTTCTGGTCGGCGACAGTCACGCCGCGCATTGGTTTCCGACGATGGCGGACTACGCTGCCACGCATGGATACGCCCTTTACAGCCGAACCAAGAGCGCGTGTATCGGCATAGACGTTCCCACCTGGAACTCGCTCATGAAACGGGAGTATCATGAATGCGCGGAATGGCGCGGCGCGGTTCACGCCGAGATAGAACGCGAAAATGCGGATGTCGTCGTCCTGGCAAACAGTTCATCGGCGCGGGTCTATATGCCCGAGACGGGCGAGAAGGCATCCGCGGAAGATAGTGCGGCACTTCTGGCTGCCGCCGAAACGCGCTTTGTCGAACAGATGCTGGCGCATGGCACCAAGGTTGTCCTGATGTCGGACATGCCTTGGTTTCCGTCGGATCCGCTCGACTGCCTGATCGAGAATCCGCGCGCCAACGAGAATTGCAATTCGCCACAAGATGAAAGCTGGTTGCCCCTGCGCTCTCCGTGGTCTCCGGACGTCGTCGATTGGGATGACCAGCTTTTGTTGGTCGATTTCAAGGACAATGTCTGTTCAGAGCTCGAATGCGCCGTCGCCAACGACGAGATGGTAATGTTCAGAGATCGCCATCACATGACGGCGACCTACGCCGCAACGCTCTCATCAGAGCTGGCGTCGGTTCTCAACGGGTTTCTGGAAACGCCTGCATCGGACAGCAAATAGGTCCCACACTCAAAGTTGGACATTTTGGTTTGGCCCCGTGAAACCGGGACGGTACGTTTGCCGGGTGCAGGAAGCAGCGGATGGTTCGAAAGCAGCTCTCGGACAGGGTCATCCTGAAGCAGACCTGCGGATGGCGTGTCGTGCTGGCGGCGTCCGGTATGCGACCTGTGACAACTAGAGTCATCGGCTTTAACGCGCGGTGGAAAAAATCCGAGGTCGGACTGGAACTCGACGAGTTCATCCACCTGGGAAGCCCGACTGTCCGAACGCCGTGAGAGGAGGCTGACATGGCTTTCGAGAGGCACATTGCTGTCTGCGAGCATGGGACGACCGCTGCATGAGACGGAAGCATCTGCATCCTGTCTACCCAGATCATTGGCAAAGCAGCGCGGTCGCGGACGTGCATTGAAGCAAGCAAGCCTTGGTAGCTATGCCGTGCCGGCCTCGATCAACGCGGCTTCGAGCCGGCCGATTCCGTCGCCCAAGGATGCTCTCGACCCCGCTGGTTCAGGGGCGAACTCAAACACGACCCGCCCCGGAGCCTTGGACAGGACAACAACGCGCCCAGCCATCTGCAACGCTTCGCGCGGGTCATGGGTCACGATAACCGCCGAGGCGTTCTGGCGCTCAAGATACTCGCGCAACACGGCACGCATGTCCTTCGCCAGTCCCATGTCCAGCGCCGCAAAGGGCTCGTCGAGCAAAAGCAGGTCCGGCCGGCCGACAAGGGTCCGCGCCAGGGCCACGCGCTGGCGCATCCCACCGGAAAGCTGGCGTGGGAACTTGCCGAGATCTTCTGGTGCGAGCGCAAGCGTTTCGAGCATGTCCCGGGCGCGTCCGCTCCGGGTTTCGGCCGGCACACCGTCGCCCTTGAGGGCGAAGGCGACATTGTCGAGCGCTGTCCGCCAGGGCAACAGCCGCGGCTCCTGGAACATGAGGGTCGGTCTTTGGCCATCGCATTGCAGCATTCCACGGTTCGGCTGCAGGAGACCGACGATCAGGGCAAGCAGGCTGCTCTTGCCGCAGCCCGACGGCCCCATCACCGCCAGCACTTCGCCCCGTCGCAAGCATAGCGAAACGGAGTCGAGGATCGGACGATCACCCCGATCAAATCCAAGGCCCTCGGCGGACAGGACGAAATCTGCGCCGGTTCCGGTCATGGAGCCCCCGTTTCCTCGCTGTCCCGCCAGAGCTCCGCACGGCGCTGCAAGCGGCGCAGCAAAGCCTGGTCCACGACAACAAGTACCGTCACCACAACAACGATCCAGGCCATGGTCTCAGCCGTGTCGACTCGCGCACGCGCAGCGGCGAGTCCGTCGCCAATGCCGCCTGAGCCGGACAGCAACTCGGCCATGACGGCGATCTTCCAGGACAGTCCCAGCGCCGTCGCAAGGGCCGGGAAGAGATACCCGACCATATGCGGCCCATGGACATCCCGAAACATCGCGCCCGGCGGCGTACGGTAGGCGCGCGCCATCTGTGCCAGATCGCCATCCAGACTCCGCGCGCCCTGCGTCGCGGCGGCGAAGACGACGGGGCCGGTTGCCACGGCAACGGTGAAGATCACTGCCCAACCGCCTCCAAACCAGAGCAGCGCCAGGACGATCCAGGCGATGGCGGGGATACCGAGCAGGATCACCGAGACCGGTTGCAAGGCCTGTCGAACCGGCGTGCGCAGCCCTGCCAGAACTCCGAGCCCCCCCCCAATGATCGCACCGATCCCCCATCCCAGGCTGGCGTGAAAGGTTGTCGTGGAAAGTGCCGGCCCGACCAGTCCCTGCCGGGTGAGACGCAGCAGGGCAGCGAAAGTGTCATCCAGCCCGGGCAGGACGAGCGACCCATAGCGCCGATGCCCCAACTCCCACAGCAAGAGCAACGCACCGATGCCGAGGGCGCCAAACAGGAGCCCCGAGAATCGCACTTTCCCGCGCGACACGCCGATCAGCCCCAATAGAAGCCCGCATCGGGCAGCTTGCCACCGACGATCCCCGGATCGAGGCTCATCAGATGGGTGAAATAGGTCTCGATATCGGCCCGGGCCTCCTGCGCCGTGGCCACATCGAGATGCACATACGGCAGGGATCGCGCGATCAGCGGTGCCGGCAAGGGAAGCTGCGCGCTGGCCAGCACGCCGGCCGCCTCGGGGTCGGCAAGCGCCCATTTGCCGGCTTCGACACAGGCCGCGTGGGCGGTGGAGACGATCTCGGGATGCGCGTCGAGGAAGTCCGGATTGACCGCCAGCCCGACTTGCGGAATGCGCGGGCCGCGCCCGGTATGAGCGCCGTAGATCTCCGTCACGTCCAGCGCCCGGAAGAGCGGCAGGCCCGCTGCCTCCGCCCGCGCCAGCGCCGCCGTCGCCGCGGGTTCATGCATCACGGCGACATCCCCGCGACCGGACAGATAGAGCGGTACGGCCTCTCCCGGCGACCCGACATAATCCAGTTTGACATCCTTGTCCGGGTTCAGCCCGGACCATTTCAGGATCAGGCGGAAGAGCAGGTCCGGCGCCTCGTTCTTGTTGGAAAGCAAGATCTTGCGACCCGCAAGGTCCTCGATCCGCGAAATGCTCTCATCGCGGGACATGATGTAGAGCACACCCCAGGTCACGACGTTGACCATCACCGTCCCGGCGCCCCGATTGTAGAAATTCGCCGCCGCGTAGGTCGAGGTGGCGAAGAGCTTGAAGTCGCCGGTGGCGATGCCGGCGCGCATCTGGTCGGTGCTCTTCCAGATGTCGAATTTTGCCCCTGGCGCGACCTTCTCCAGCGCGCCGGAGGCCACAGCATGGGCAAAGACCGCCGAGGGCGTGGCCGGGATACCCCAGAGAGTCAGCGGCTCGACCGGCGCCGCAGTGGCGCGCGCAAGCCAGGGCGCGGAAAGCCCCGTGCCCAAGATGCCTCCGAGCGCGGCGCGCCGGGTGAGCCTGGATGTCGTCAAATCGTCCTCCTGTCGCGCGAGCGGAGCAGGCCACCCTGCCCCGCCTTCTATTCCGCCGCCTCCGACCGTTCGGTCAATAGACGATGGTGCTCATTTTCAGATCGTCCCAGATCTCCTTGACCGTATGCTCCATCTCGCGGCGCCGATCGGTATAGGAGGTGTGGAGCAGCTCATGCGCCTTGCCCGAATTGGGCTCGCCAAGGAAGTCGCGATAGAGCGCCTGAACCTGCTGGTTCTTGTGCGACTGGCGCACATTCGCCTTGCGGTCGACATTGTAGATCGTGTCGCGTCGGGCCATCGCAAGCGGCAGGTAGGCCTTCTTGGAGCGCAGCGACCCGCCGCCATCGACGCAACCGCCCGGACAGGCCATGACCTCGATGAAATCGAAATCCGCTTCGCCAGAGCGCACTGCCTCGACCAACGCCCGCGTGTCGCCGAGCCCGTGGACCATGGCCACCTTCACCTCGCCAACCGGCCCGCCAAGATCGACCGTCGCCGAGCGCACGCCCTCGAAGCCGCGCAGCTGTTCCAGCTCCACGTTTTCCAGCTCCTTGCCGTTCACCACGGCATAGATCGTGCGGACAGCCGCCTCCATCACGCCGCCCGTGGTGCCGAAGATCGCGCCCGCGCCGGAATACTCGCTCATATAGGGGTCGTCGAAACTCGACGGCTCCAACTTTGGCAAATCGATCCCCTCGCGCCGCAACATGCGGGCAAATTCGCGCGTGGTCAGCACGACATCGGTTTCCGGCACGCCCTCCTCGATTTGAAGCTGGGGCCGGGTCGCCTCGTCCTTCTTGGCGATGCAGGGCATGATCGAGATCACCCGCATCTTCGAAGGATCGACGCCCATCTTCTCCGGCAGATAGGTTTTGGCGACGCGTGAGAGCACCTGCTGCGGCGATTTCGTGGAAGACAACAGCGGCAGGATGTCCGGGAAATGGATCTCGGCATAGTTGATCCAGGCCGGGCAGCAGGAGGTGAAGGTCGGCCGGCGGCCCTCCTTGAGGCGCCCGAGCAGCTCGGTGCCTTCCTCCATGATCACCACATCGGCGGCGAAATTGGTGTCGAGCACCACGTCCACGCCGATCTTGCGTGCCGCCGAGATGATATGCCCCTCGACATTGGAGCCCGCCGGCATACCGAATTCCTCGCCGAAGGCGACGCGCACGGCGGGGGCGAACTGCATCACCGTCACTGTCTCCGGGTCACAGATATAGTCTAGCGCCCGCTCGACCTCGTCGCGCTCGCCCAATGCTCCGGTCGGACAGACCAGCACGCATTGACCGCAATTGACGCAGATCGAGTTGAGCTGGTCAGAGCCGTTGCGCAAGGCGACGAAACGGTCGATGCCGGTGCCTTCCATGACCAGCGCGTCCACCTTCTGGTGATAGCGGCAGACGGCCACGCAGCGCTGGCAGCGCACGCAGCGTTGCATGTCGCGGATCAATGCCGGCGAAGAGCAGTCCACTTCGCGCGCCAGCGTCCGTTCGCGGTCAAAGAAGCGGTTCTCTGTCAGGCCGACGAATTGCGCCAGATCCTGTAGCTCGCAATCGCCGTGGCGCACGCAGGTCGCGCAATCCTGCAAATGGTCGGCCATCAGCAGTTCGACCTGGAGCCGCTGCATGTCCCGCACCTTGCGGCTCTTGGTGTCGACCACCATCCCGTCGCGGACGGGCGTGTTGCAAGAGGTCACCGTCTGGTGCTTCTTGCGGCCCTCCTGAAGGATGTCGACGACGCAGACGCGACAGGTGCCGGGCGTGTGGTCGATATCGTCCATCTCGCAGAGCGTCGGGATATAGATCTCATGGCGCCGCGCGCATTGCAGGATCGGCTCGTTCGGAAAACCCTTGCAAGGCTGGCTGTTGATGGTGAGCGCGATGGTTGCCTCGGCGGCGTCGCGGTCGGCATGAATGTCGAGATCGGTGCACATGTCAGGCCGCTCCTTCCGGGATGGATTGCCGGGTGACGACGGAATAGATCCGGTAGCACCGCATGCAGCGCTGCGATTCCTTGTAGGCCTCGGCCTCGGAAATCGTCTGTTCCACCTCCCGGAACATCTTCTTGCGTAAGTCCGGATCTAGTTCCGGGTTGTGGACCCGGTAAGCGTTGCGCACCGGCGGTTCGTTCACGTCGCGGCCGAGGAACTTGTTGTCGTTGATCAGGTCCCGCATCCGCGACCGCTTGAAGAAGCGCGGCGTGCCGAGCTGGATCCAGTCATCGATCGAGCGCGCGGCCTTGAGACCGGCGGCCATGGCATAGATCAGCGTCGAGGGGCCGGTGACGCAATCGCCGCCCGCGAAGACGCCCGGACGCGAGGTCGAGAGCCCGTCGCCGGCCTTCACGCATTGCCACTTGTCGAGCGCAATCCCGTCGCCCTCCATCACATGCCCGTCCTCGACCTTCTGGCCGATGGCGGCGATGAAGTGATCACAGGGCATGGTGAACTCGGAGCCGGGAATGGCGCGCACATTGCGCCGCCCGCTCTCGTCCGGTTCGGTCTGTTCCATGCGGACCAGCTCGACCCCGGTGACCTTGCCATTCTCGGTGATCAGTCGGGTTGGGTTGCACAGCGTGTGGAAGAAGATGTCCTCGTCATCGGCCGCGACGATCTCCTCGTGATCGGCCGGCATGTCCTCGCGGGTCCGCCGGTAGATCACATGAACATTGTCGGCGCCAAGCCGGATGGCGGAGCGGACGCAATCCATCGCCACGTTGCCGCCGCCCACGACCACGACCTCGCCCTTGAGGTTCAACGGCGCGATCTCGTCGACATGGTCATGCACCTTCAGCAGGAAATCGATGCCGCTATGATAGCCGTCCCGCGCAATCTCCTCGCCCTCGATGCCAAGCGGCGTGCCCTGCTGGCAGCCCAGCCCAAGGAAGACCGCCTTGTAGCCTTGCCGGAACAGGTCATCGATGGAGAAATCCTGCCCGAGTGTCTGCCCGAAGAGGAAGCGACCACCGAGATCGACGATGATGTCGGTCTCCATCGCCAGCGTATCCTTGGGCAGCCGGTAGGAGGGAATGCCGATCTGCGCCATGCCGCCGGCCTGGTCCGCCTTCTCGAAAACGTCGACCTTGTAGCCGTGCAGGAGCAGGTGATAGGCGCAGGAGATCCCCGCCGGCCCTGCCCCGATCACCGCAACCTTCATGCTGTCATCGAGTGGCCGCTGGATCATGTCTCGGGTGAATTTCAGCGCATTCGGGCCTTTCTGCTGGTCGGCCACGAAGCGCTTGAGCGTCTTGATACCGACCGCCTCGTCAACGAATTTCCGCTGGCAGGCCATCTCGCAATAGCGCACGCAGACGCGGCCACAGGTGGCCGCCATCGGGTATTTCTGCAAGAGCACGCCGAGCGAGCTCTCCGGTTTGCCGTCGCGGATATAGTCGATATAGCGCGGCACGTTGACCTTGGAGGGGCAAGCCTCGATGCAGGGCGCGGTCATGTAGGCCATGCCGTGCTGGGCACGGATCGGGCGATGATCGGCAACCTCGGCCTCGATCTTTTCTCGGAAATTGCTCAACACGTCGAGCAACGACACCGCGCAGGTCCGCCCCAACCCGCAGAGCGAGGTCTCGCGCATCTGTTCGCCCAGCATCTCGATCTCGTCAAAGTCGAGATCGGCGTCGAGCCCGCGGCGCATCTTGTCGAGCGCATCGCGCACCAGCACCGTGCCCATGCGGCAAGGCGTGCAGGCGCCACAGCTCTGCTCGGCGGCCTTGTTCATGTAGTGAAACAGCCCGTCGACAAGGCTCACACTCTCGTCGAAGACGAAGAATCCGCGATCCCCGAAAAAGGCGCGTATATCGTTGCCCTCGTCGAATTGTCCGAAATTCTTCAGATCGGGCAGCGGGTTGCCGCCCTCGCTCTCCTGGCCGTCTTGAACGACCCCATCCCAAACGCCATAGACCACCTGTGTCATACGGCTTCCTCCCATGTCTACACATGCAGGCAAACCGCGCGGGCGTGGTTTCGCCAGCATTCCGGATCCGGGTCGCACCGAACCGTGAGGACCGATACCGACATATCTGCCACCGCGGACGGGATTTTTCGGCTTTATCCAGTCCAAGAGGGGCGCGTGTCAGGATGCAGTCAGCTTTCGCACTTATCCCGACGTAAACACCCTGCGGGATTCGTCTCTGACAGGCCATGTCGCGAAGTGTCACCGCGCATTTGGCCGGCTCTGATGCCCCGCTGCAACACGGGTCCACAGCGGCAAGTTTTCGCAGTGCGAAACGCGCCGGAAAGGATCATTGGCGCAGATGCGCGGGCCAGCGACGACGCGGGCCGAGTCGAAGGAGAAGGCGTGCCAAGGTATGGCCGAAGATCTCGAATTCTACACCGTCGATCCCGACGACGAAGATGTCGAACGGCGTGACATCAAGAAGCTCCTGACCGAATGCGGGCTGCTCTACGAGATCGGCATCGAGGCCTTCGTGGTCTGCCGCGATGGCGAGAAGCTGGTCGCCTGTGCCGGGCTGCAGCAGAATGTCATCAAGGATGTCGCCATCCTGCCGGATTATCGCGGCGGCGCGCTCAGCCTGACGCTGGTCTCCGAAGTTACCTATCTCGCCCATTCGCGCGGGTATTCGACGCTCTATGTCTATACCGAGCCGAAGAACGCCGAGTTCTTCCGCGGCTGCGGCTTCTACGACCTCGTGGAGATGCCGGACACGGTGGTGTTGATGGAGAACACCCCCATCGGCATCAAATCCTATTGCAAGCAGTTGCAGAAGCACCGGGTCGAAGGGGCGAAGATTGGCTGCGTCGTCGCCAATGCCAACCCCTTCACCTATGGCCATCGTTACCTGATCGAACAGGCGGCGAAGGAGTGCGACTGGTTGCATCTCTTCATGGTGAAGGAGGATGTCTCGCTCTTCACCTACCAGGACCGCTACTATCTCGCGGAAGAAAACATCCAGGGCATCCCCAACCTGACGCTGCATGCGGGCAGCCAATACATGGTCAGCCGCGCCACCTTCTCCTGCTATTTCCTGAAGGATCAGGGCATTGTCGGCAAATGCCACACGGCGGTGGACCTCTTGATGTTCCGCAACCACATCGCCCCCGCTCTCGGCATCACCCACCGTTTCGTCGGCACCGAGCCGTTCTGCGCGACGACGAACAAGTACAATCATGACATGATGGTCTGGCTGCAGGACCCGGTGCGCGGCGCCGGCCCCGCGCTGGACGTGGTCGAGATTCCGCGCACGGAGTATGGCGGCACCGCGATCTCGGCCTCCGAGGTCCGCCGGCACCTGCATGCGGGCGATCTCGACCGGATCCGAAACCTCGTCCCGCCGGCCACCTACGAGCTGCTGAAGACGAAATATGTCCCGCTGGTGCAAGCCGGCGCGTGAACACGAACAGGGCCGCGAAGCGCGGGCCAGATCAAGGAGAGCAACATGGAGCTCAAACAGGAGGCGCTGGCGGGCACGCTCGAATCCAGCGATCTCTTCATTCGAGTCTCGCCCTCGGAGGACCCGCTTGAAATCGCTATCCAGAGCGAGGTCATCCACCAGTTCGGCGAGCAGATCCGAGCGACGGTCGAGGAGGTGCTGGCGCATCTCGGCGTCACGCGCGGCATCATCGTCATCCAGGACAAGGGCGCGCTCGACTGTACGATCCGCGCCCGCCTTCAGGCCGCTGTGATGCGCGCCGCGGGCGAGACGACGATGGATTGGGAGGCGCTGAAATGAAACTCCGCCGCTCCATGCTCTTCGTGCCCGGCGCCAATGCCGCGAGCCTCTCGACTGCCTTCCTCTTCCGCCCCGACGCGGTGATGTTCGACCTCGAAGACGCCGTTTCCCTGCGCGAGAAGGACGCCGCCCGGCTGCTCGTCTTCCACACGCTCCAGCAGCCGCTCTATGACGGCATCGAGCGTGTCGTGCGCATCAACCCGCTGGACACGCCCTTCGGCCGCGACGACCTCGAGGCCTCCGTTCGCGGCGGCGCCGACACGATCCGCCTGCCCAAGACCGACACGCCCGAACAGGTCCACGAACTGGAAGCAGCCGTCGAGGAGATCGAGCGCGATTGCGGCCGCGCGGTCGGCTCGACCCACCTGATGGCCGCCATCGAGAGCGCCTCCGGCGTGGTCAACGCGCTGGCAATCGCCCAGGCCTCCCCGCGCATCACCGGTATCGCGCTCGCGGGGTTCGACTACGTGATGGACATGCAGACCGAGCGCGGCGACGGCACGGAGCTGTTCTATGCCCGCTGCGCCGTCCTCCACGCCGCCCGCGCCGCCAGGATCGACGCGTTCGACGTGGTCTTCTCAAATCTCGATGATGAAGAGGGCTTCCTGAAGGAGGTCGCGCTCATCAAGAAGCTCGGCTTCAACGGCAAGTCCCTCATCAACCCGCGCCAGATCGAGCTGCTGCACAACGCCTATGCGCCGACCCAGGAAGAGGTCGATTACGCGAAACGGGTCGTGGCTGCCGCGAAGAAGGCGGAGAAACAGGGCCTTGGCGTCATCGCCCTCGGCGGCAAGATGATCGACGGACCGGTGGTCGACAACGCACGTCGCGTTCTGGACAAGGCGGCCGCCTCCGGCCTGCGCAAGGAGTAATCGCCATGGCATCGAAACGTAACCCGATGGCCTCGCTTGGCGACCATAACAAGAGGCTGGAGCCCTTCGTCGGTTTCAACGCCAAAACGCCCTTCGTCTCCGGCCCCGGAGCCGATGGTGACCGCAAGATCGTCGAAAGCGTCGAAGAGGCCGTCCGCCGCGTCGGCCTCAAGGACGGCATGACCATCTCCTTCCACCACGCCTTCCGCGAAGGCGACAAGGTGATCAACCTCGTCGTCGAAACGCTGGCGAGAATGGGCTTCAAAGACCTGACGCTGGCGCCGTCCTCGCTGCTCGGCGCCAATGCCGCGATCATCCCGCATATCGAAAGCGGCGTGATTACAAAGCTCTACACCTCCGGCCTGCGCGGCAAGCTGGGCGAGGCGATTTCGAACGGGCTGATGGAGACGCCCGTCACCTTCCACTCTCATGGCGGGCGCGTTGCGCTGATCGACAAGGGCGAGATCAAGATCGACGTCGCTTTTCTCGGCGTCTCCGCCTGCGACCCGTTCGGCAACGCGAACGGCACCTCGGGACGCTCGTGGTGCGGCTCGCTGGGCTACGCCATGGTCGATGCGATGCATGCCGACAAGGTCGTGATGCTGACCGAGGAGGTCGTGCCCTTCCCCAACACCCCCGCCTCGATCCGGCAGGACCAGGTCGACTGGGTGGTGCAGGTGGAGGAGGTCGGCGATCCGGCCAAGATATCGGTCGGCGCGGCGCGCGCCACGACCAACCCGCGCGAGCTGCTGATCGCCAAGCTCTGTGCAGAAGTCATGGAACATGCGGGTTATTTCGAGGATGGATTCTCGATGCAGACCGGCACGGGTGGCTCCTCGACGGCCACCTCACGTTTCCTTGAGCGGCGCATGCGCGAGAAGGACATCAAGGCCGCCTGGGCACTTGGCGGCCAGACTGGCGGCATGGTGGATCTGCACCAGAAGGGTCTGATCGACACGCTGATCGACACCCAGAGCTTTGACGCCGTCGCCGCACGCTCCCTCGCGGACTCGCCCAAGCACATGGAGATCTCGACCCATTTTTACGCCAACCCATTCTCCAAGGGCGCGGTCGTGGATCGGCTGGACATGGTCATCCTCTCGGCGCTGGAAATCGATCTGGATTTCAACGTCAACGTGCTGACAGGCTCGGACGGCGTTGTGCGCGGCGCCATCGGCGGTCATGCTGACACGGCAGCCGGCGCGAACCTCTCCATCGTGGTCGGCCCGTTGCTGAGGACCCGCATCCCGACAGTGGTCGAGAGCGTGACAACCCGGGTCACTCCGGGCGAAACGGTCGGCGTGCTGGTCACGGATCACGGCATCGCGGTCAACCCGAACCGCCCCGATGTGGCCGATCGCCTCAAGGCCGCCGGCCTGCCGGTCGTGCCGATCGAGGATCTCTACCGCAAGGCCATCGCCATATCCGGCAAGCCCGAGCCGCTGCATTTCCTCGACAACGTGGTCGGCCATGTCCGCTATCGCGACGGCTCGGTCATCGACACAGTTCGCCAGATCGCCCCGTGAGCGCGCTGACACAGATATCCCCGGCAGCGTCCGCGCTGCCGGAGACCCCGGTCGCTGCCCCGCGACCGCTGGACGTGGCAAGTCTCGCGGATCTCGCCCATGAGGCGCTGCTCCGCGAGGTCTGGCTCACGCCCAAACCCGGCCTTGTCGATCTCCGCAATACCGGCTCCCATGCGGACATGGACGTCGCCCTTTTCGAAGCCAGCGCCGCCGCCATCGCACCCTTCTTCCCGCTTTTCATCGAGGCCGGTCAGGCCGACGCCGCCCTGCCCGCCCCTGCCACCCTGCCGGAGCTGCGCCGCCTCGGGCTCCATTGCGAAACGGCCATGCTACACGCCACCAAAGGTGTAAACACCCACAAGGGCGCTATCTTTGCCTTTGGCCTCGCGCTCGGCGCCGCCGGCCGTCTGGTTGCGAGGGAGGCGGCTCTGGAGCCCGTTGCTCTGTGCCGAGAGGTGGCTGCTATCGCCGCCGGACTCGTTGCGCGGGACCTCGCCGGTCACCATCGCACCGCCCGGACCGCCGGCGAGCTGGCCTTCCACCGGCACGGCCTGCCGGGCGCGCGCGGCGAGGCACAATCCGGATTCGCCACCATCCGCATGGCCGGCCTGCCTGCTTTTCGCACCGCCCGCGCGTCCGGCCGAAGCGAAGGTGACGCACTGCGCAGCGCCCTCGTGGCGCTCCTCGCCGAAAACAAGGACACGAACCTGATCTCCCGAGGCGGCCCCGACGGTCTCGCCTATGTCCGTCAAGAAGCGGCACGACTGCGCGCTGAAAACCTGCACCGCTTCGCCCTGACTGCGCGGCTCGAAGCTCTCGACGATGCCTTTATCGCTCGCAATCTCAGCCCCGGCGGCACAGCGGACCTTGTTGGACTCACCTGGTTCCTCGCCGCGCTCGGCTCCCGTCCGCCGGACCAGCGCAATGGCTGACCCGCTCTTCCGCGGTCCCGAAGTCGACCTCGCCGCCATACTCGAGGCCCGTGAGGCACGCGTCGCCCGCCGCCTCCGCGCGCAGGAGTTGCTGCGCCAACCGACCCTCGCGCTCAGCCTCGTTTTCCCCGGCCCTGTCAAGCTCTGTCCAGCGGCGCAACGGATTGCCGATGCGGCCCGCGCCACTCTTGCGGAACGCTTCGATGCACATGGCTGGACCATCACGCGCCACCACGACGAAGACACCCTGACGGGCCCCGAAGCGCTCTTTTCCATCGACATCGTCCCCACCACGCTCAAGGCCGAGATGGTGGCGCTGGAGGAAAGTCACCCGCTCGGCCGCCTCTGGGATCTCGACGTTCATGACGCTTCCGGAACCGCCCTGTCCCGCCGCGACATCGGCCAGCCGCCCCGCCATTGCCTTCTCTGCAACACCCCGGCCCATGGCTGCACCCGCTCGCGCGCCCACTCGCTTGACGAACTCCGTGTCGCCATCTCCGGGCTTCTCGGACAGGCCGAAGGGCTTGCGCCGGCCAGCCGGGGCGGTAAACCATGAGGACAGCCATCCCGCATTTCGAAAGCCCCCATGAGCCCGATACGCAATCCTGAAGCCATCGACACCCTCGGCGGGCATTGCGAGAATTATGATCTCGTGCTCGTTCCAGGCTGGAAGAATTCGGGGACCGAGCATTGGCAGACGCTCTGGGAGGAGAAGACGCCTCTCTTCAGCCGTATCACGATGAGCCGCTGGGACCAGCGCGACATCTATCTCTGGATCGATGCGATCAACCGGCACCTCGCGAGTTGCGACAAGCCGGCGATCCTGATCGGCCACTCTCTCGGCGCGCTAGCCTCGGCCTGCGTGATCGCCGAGGACCACCCGGAGATCGCGGGCGGTATGTTCGTGGCCCCCGCCGACCCCATGCGCTTTGAAGCGGAAGACATCATTCCCCATGGCCGCCTGCCACAACCCAGCGTTCTGGTCGCAGGGCATGACGACAAGCTGATCTCCATCGAACGGACCGAACAGCTCGCACAGTCCTGGGGCTCGGACTTTGTCGACCTTGGCACGGCGGGCCATATCAACGCCGAATCCGGCTTCGGCCGCTGGCCCTACGGGCTGAACATCCTTGTCGACCTTGTCGAGCAGATCGAAGCAGCTGCGGGGTGAAAAAATATCTGTCCCGGGAGCAAAAAACCCACCCGGTCCCGCTTGACGCCACCCGCGCCCCGGCCTAAAACGCCGCTCACGCCACGCGATGGACCCCATCGCTGGCGGGCAGCGGGCGGTTGTAGCTCAGTTGGTTAGAGTGCCGGCCTGTCACGCCGGAGGTCGCGGGTTCGAGCCCCGTCAACCGCGCCATCGCTGCTCAATTCAAAGGCCTCCGCACCCGCGGGGGCCTTTGGCGTTTTAGAACCGCCCTCTTCGGGACATGCTCTCGGCTACTTGCAATCAATGGGTTACAATGGCGCTCGTTAAATTCTCCAGGATTCTGGTGTTTGTGAAGGGGGTTTCCCCACTACAAACCCAGACGTTTCAGCACCTCGAGTATCCAGTCAAAAGTCTGCGGATTGCTTGCAGCAAGCGACCGCAACAATGCCGCATTGTTGGCTAGGATGTCCAATGCCGCGCCCGCCAAGCCGGTGGCAACAAGCTCCGTGCTTTTCTCCACAACCATCTTGGCAAAGGTCGCCACGCCCACCCCACAGGCTTTGGCTCCTTTCCAAAGGATCTCAGCAACGGCGGAGACCACATTGGACGCGGAATTTGCCTGTCCCTTCGCCGTCACTGCATCTTCGGCCATCTCCGCTACGGCCTGTGCCTGCTCCTCGAGGCTAGCGGAAATGGCCGGGTCCATCTCTGGGAGGTCCTTCAACGCCCCGGCAAGCTCCCGAACCGTTTCGGCCAGGTGCAAGGCGACCTCCGGCGAAAATGTCTCTTCCGGTGTCGGATCGCGATAGGCGCGCCACTCGGGAAATCGCTCGAGAAAGAGCGCAATTGCGGCGGCAAACTCCTGGAGTTCGGCAACATCATCCTCAGCCAATGTCTCCCCAGCCGTCGTGGAGAGGCGAATGATTCGGTTGCCATGGGTGCCGAGCTTGATCGGATTGACGTCTTCATAGCGCGCGCCGAGGGCGGTCTCGAAACGGGTAAGGACCTTCGACATTTTTGGCATCTGGTTGCCCAGACGTGGACGAAGGTCACCGAGATCTTCGAGGACTTCGCACAGGGCTTCCCAGCCTTCGCAGGCAAGGTCCCGCTGGGGGGCTTTCAGCTTGTCGCCGGGGCGGTCCTCGCGCCAGCCGTTCCCATCGTCCGTTACCTGCAAAGGTGCAGAGACTTGCCTAGGCGGCCTGGGCTCCGCGCCGATGGGCCGGGGCGGTGTGCCATCGGGGCGGGCGGCGGGGGTGTAAGGGCGCGGGCCACGGCGGCAGGCTGTTCAGATAGGCGAGGGTTTCGCGGGCACGCTCTTTTTCGCCCTTGATCTCGGAGAGGCGCGCGAGTTCGGTGTCTGCAGCGGTGGCGGGCGTGTCATGGAAGGTCAACCGTTGAAACTCGTCTGTTCCCAGCTTCGGGAGCCAGCGGAGAGGGCGCAGGTCAAGAACATTTGTCCCGTCGAGCATCAATGCTTCCAGCTCTTCAAGGCCCGCCATGACAGGGAGCTCGCTGACAGAGCTCTGGGAGAGGTAGAGGAATCTCAGGCCGGTCGGATCGCTCAAAGCGTTGAGGTTGCTGACGGCAGAGCTAAAAAACCAAAGGATTTGCAAACCGGTGTGACCGCTCAGGGCAGAGAGATCGCTGACGGAGTTCTGACTGAGTGAGGCATATCTCAGGCCTTCAAGGCGAGCCAGTTCCGGGGGGAAACGTTCAAGGGCACGGAAGGCTGGCCCATCGAAGGAGATCTCGGTCTTTCCCTCTGCGCGCGCGTTCGATCTCTTCCAGCGCGGCGGCATAGGCCGCGTCTGCGTCTCTCTGGGACATGGCACTCACTCCGCCACCATTTGGCGGCAGACTGGCCGAGGGGCGGTGGCGTGGCAAGGCGGCATTTTCCGCTTGACGGCGAGGGTCGTACAGCCTAGTTCCGGCGAACCGCGCGGTTGTAGCTCAGTTGGTTAGAGTGCCGGCCTGTCACGCCGGAGGTCGCGGGTTCGAGCCCCGTCAACCGCGCCACTTTCCCATCAAGTGAATTCTCCGCTCGGAGATGTTGATACCGTCTCCGGATGTGGGGAACGGCGTTCCCGAGGCCCTTTCTTCGCCTCCAGACTGGACATATCCCTGTCGCGGCGATCAAATCGACGGTGCAATCGCTGGCAAACGTTGTTCGCTGGATCGCCAAAGCAAGAGACACCCATGAGACTTCTCGACCGGATCAACGCAACCACTCTCGCGATCGTGGCCCTGCTACTGGGCCTCGCCCCGTTCCGGCCCGAACCTCACCTGGTCGAGAAACTGCGCATGCTGGCGCAAGGCACGCTCAGCCGACCCATCGACATTTTCGACCTCGCCCTGCATGGGGTGCCAATCCTTCTGCTGGCGCTGAAACTGATCCGGATTGCACGCACGCGGTGAGCGACGCGCCAGATCGCGACGGCGCTCCCCCTGCCCTCGCTCTGTTGCGCGGACCAAGCCCACCTTCGAAAAGACCCTGACGGCAGCGCCTTGCAGCGACGCACCGCCCATTCCGGCGCGAGGCCAGGGCGCATCAATACTCCAATATCAACGGAGAGCCGCGACTTGCCTGGCTCAAGGGTCTGAATGCAGGTCCCCATAGGTGTGGCCATTGTCGAAGAAGCCGATCCAAAGGTAATGCTTCCGGTGCTTTAGCTGCTCAAGGACCATGGGAAGGTAGATCCAGTCGATCCAGAGCTGGATCGTCTTGCTGCCCGGGTCGTATTTTGGCACTTCCAATTCCTCGTCCGGAACGAAGCGTATGACGCCGCCCGTAGACTGGGAGTTCGGCGTCGGCTCCCCCTGGAAGACGATATAGCCCTGCGAGGTCGGCTTGCCGGTCTTGTTGGGCAGGTAGCCCGCCATGTGATAGCGGGCATTTCGGATCTGGAGGATCTGTCGGCCGGGCAAAGCATTGACCGGCTGTCCCGAGAGTTTCATCACATCCCGGATATGATTGATCTGGCGGTCAATCTCTTCTTCGACTGCAATCGTACGATTCATCCTGGCTCATCCATACGGTGCGGGACTCACTTTCCTGCACTGGACGATGATCCAAAAAGGTTACCCGACAATTGCCAGTCATGACGTTTTCGGCGCGAGCGCGCTTTACGTCGACAAGGCCGCCAAAATCCGAGCCCAGCTGCGGATGCCCTTGTGGAAACTCTTCACGTCGTATTTCTCATTCGGCGAGTGGATGGCATCGTCGTCATTGGCATAGCCAATCAGCATCGCATCCATGCCGAGAACCTCCTTGAAGAACCCGGCAATCGGAATCGACCCACCCATGCCGACCAGCACCGCCTCGCGTTCCCATTCATCGCTCAACGCGCCGCGCGCGGCTTCGAATTCCGGCCGTTCGGTGTTCATCACGGCGGCTGGCGAGCCGTCGAGATCGCCATCCCAGGTCACGGTTGCATCCGGCGAGAGACGCGCCTCGACATGGGCGCGGACCTTCTCGCGCAGCCGGTCCGGATCCATCTCGCCGACAAGACGGCAGGTGAATTTGCAATGCGCCTGGCTCGGGATCACCGTCTTGGTGCCAGCGCCCATATACCCACCCCAGAGGCCGTTCACTTCCAGCGTCGGGCGCGCCCATTGCTGCTCCAGCGTCGAATAGCCCTGCTCACCATGCGCGCGTGTGAAGCCCACGCTTTCGAGATAGAGTGTCTCGTCGAAGCCACTTGCCTCCCATTGCCGCTTCATCTCCTCGGAGATCTCGGTCACGCCCTCGTAGAACCCCTCGACGGCAACACGGCCGGTCTTGTCGTGGAAGGACGTGATGATGCGGGCGATTTCCCTGAGCGGGTTGAGGCCAGGGCCGCCATAATGGCCCGAATGCAGGTCGATCCGGGGGCCGGTGATCGTGAACTCGTCCTTCAGCATGCCGCGCAGCTGGCTGGCGATGGACGGCACGCCGGGGGCGACCATGGAGGTGTCGCAGATCAGCGCGAGATCGGCTTTCAGCTCCTCGGCATTCTCCTGCATGAAGGGGATGAGCGAGGGGGAACCGCTCTCCTCCTCACCTTCCATAAAGAAAGAAATCTTCGCCGGCAGGCTGCCATGGACGGCCTTCCAGGCCCGGCAGGCCTCGACGAAGGTCATGAGCTGTCCCTTGTCGTCGGAGGCGCCGCGACCGCGGATCACCGGGCCGTTCCCGGTCTCCTGCAGCACCGGCTCGAAGGGCGGCGTCTTCCACTGGTCGAGCGGATCGACCGGCTGGACGTCATAATGTCCGTAGAAGAGCACATGCGGGCCGGAATCGCTGCCATGGGCGACGACCATCGGGTGGCCCGGCGTTTCGCGGCGAGCGGCGTCGAAGCCGATCGAGGCGAGATCATCCACCAGCCATTGCGCGGCCGCGTCACACTCGGCCTTGTAGGCCGGGTCGGTCGAGACCGACTGGATCCGCAGCAGCTCCATCAAACGGGTGATGGAAGCGTCGAGATCGCTGTCGATACGATCAAGAACGGGGGCGAGGCGGGGGTCGGTCATGGAAGGCTCCTGCGCAAACTTGCGAGCAGACTAGTCCTTTTCGACAGGGGAGGGAATCCGCAAAAGGGACGATTTTTCTTATCTGTGGCAATAATTTGTCTGTTCGGCCACACGGCCGTGTCGATGAAGAAAACCGCATGTCACGGCCGGGAACGCGCGCAGCGCTCCCGGCACGTATCTGTGCGCATCAGCTTTCCGGGCTGTACCAGATCGCCGAGGTATAGGCGCGCTCCTGGTGCTCCGTTTCAGCGGCCTCCGGGATATCGATGCCAAAGCGGACGCTGTCATAGACAACCCAACGCGGCGTCGGGATCTCGATCACGCGGGCATAATAGAAGGCTGACTCGGCAGGATCGAAATCCGGATCGGTCCAGACGGCGAGCAACTCCGGCGCACCGATGCTGTTGGTATAGCTGGCCGCTTCGAGGTCGACCGTGCTGCCGACGGCGGGAAGCTTGCCATCCGCATCCGGATCGCGGCCCTGGGACCACGCAACGTCATAGACCTTCTCGTGCAACTCGCCTTCCGCGTCGATCCAGCCCTTCACGATCTGCAACCGGTCGAGATTTGCCCCGATCGGATCGCGCAGCGCATAGGTCATGAAAACGGGAGCTTCGGCCCCATCGGGCGCGGGGCGCAGGTCGCCGCCCATCGGCACGCCCCGCCCATAGCCGGCAAAGGCCGGCTGGCGCGCGCGCAGGTCGGTCTCGGTGAAATCCCAGCCGCCGAAGAAGCGCACCGTGATCCGCGGACCGGTGGTCGCATAGGTCTCCTTGCGCGCCATCGCATCCCAGAGCGACTTGCGCGTGTTCTCCTCCGCCCAGATGCCGGTATAGCCCGAGGCGACCAACTCATAGCCCTCGAAGGCGCCCTTGTCGGTCTTGGTGAACGGGTGCTGCATGCGGGTTGGCGAGGGTTCCGCATTGGTGGCCTTGCCGAAATAGTTGTCGCTATCGGCCGTTGCCAGAGAGGTATGGCTGTCCGTGGCGCCGGACGCGCCGAACTTGTAGGGGTTGACGCCGAGCTTGCGCTCAAGGGCCAGGCCTTGCTTGAGCGCCTCGCGGGCATATTCGCTCTTCAGCATCGCCTCGGTCTTGGCCTCGGTCAGGTCGAGATTGCCCGCATCCCAGGTCTCGTAATCGGCGAACTCATCCTCCGGCGACAGAACCGGGTGGGTCTCGCCATCGCCCTTGATCTGGGTGAACTCGTAGAGCGGCTCCCATTTGGCGCGCAGGCTGGCATAGGTCTCGTCCACCGGCGCGCCGGTATATTGCTGCTCGGTCGGGAACATCAGACCGTTGGACAGGTTGCCGTTATGGGCCAGCGAGAGCGCCTGCCCGCCTGTCCGCGCCTCGTACTCCTCCAGCCATTTGTAGAGGTCCAGCGGGTCGGTCGAGCCGATCGGGGCCTGGGTCACCATGGGTTCGACCTGCATCGCCCTGTCGCCATTGTCGCGCAGGATCACATTGCGGTGCAGGTTGTTGCCCTTGACCAGCGAGGTCCATTCATAGGCGATGAAAGCGGTGAAGACGCCGGGATCGTTATATTCCTCGGCCTTGTCGACAACCGTCTCCCAGACCGATGCATAGATCGGCGAGCCCGGCGAATACTGCGCCATCAGTTTCGGATCGATGGTGCCCTGGCTGAAATTGGTGATCAGGTCCAGCGCCGCGGCGGCACTGGCCTCGCCCCCCTCCGCAAGCGCCTCGGCCCAGCCGCGGGACTGTTCGAAGCTCATGATGTTCGACTTCTGGTCCAACATGTCGAAGATCAGGCCCATCCCGTCGGAATGGTCTGTCAGCGCCATCCAGTCGAGCGGGCGCGCGAGCTTGACCGGCTGGCCGGACGCCGCCTGGACCTCCTCGCCCCGCGCGAAGCGATAGGCGGTGTCATGGCCGGTGGTGTTGCCGAAGAGACCGGCATCGACCGAGTAGCCCGTGTGCAGATGGGTGTCTCCCCAATAGACCTTCGACGGGAAGCCCCGCTGGGTATAGGGCGAATAGGCCTTGCCGGGATAGAGCCCTTCGAGGGATTCCGGGCTGGGATGGATTTGAGCGGAGGCCGGCAGGGCTGTCAGGAGACAGCAGGCGGCAACGGAGGCGCGAAGAGACATCGGTAACTCCCTGAGTTCAAAACGGGCCGCTTCAAGCGCGACTCTTGTTTCCTGGAATAAAGACTAGACCTCCCGCGGGAAAAGTCACCTGATTCCCGCATAGATTGTGCATCCTTGGGTGTTTTCGGGACGGAAACGCGCGAGCCGGCGTCTCGCCCGGCCCGCATTGCGCTTCGGCCTCGCGTCGCCACGCGGGAGATGGGCAGTCCCGAACCGCTAGTGCTGCGGGACGACCTTGCCCGGGTTGAGAATGCCGGCCGGGTCGAGCGCGCGCTTGATATCGCCCATGAGAGGCCAGGCCTCGCCATGTTCGGCCGTCATGTAGTCGAGCTTGCCCATGCCGACGCCATGTTCGCCCGTGACCGTCCCGCCAAGCCGCAGCGCCCGTTCGACCATGCGATGCGAGAGCGCCTTGGCGGCCTCCAGCTCCTCGGGGGCCTCGTCATGAATCAGCAGGATGGCGTGGAAATTGCCGTCGCCCATATGGCCGAGGATCGGTCCGGGGATCGGGCTTGCGGCGATATCGGCGCGGGTCTCCTCGACCGCTTCGGCCAGCCGCGAGATCGGCACGCAGAGATCGGTCACCACCGCGCGCGCGCCCTTGCGGCTGGCAAGGATCGCCCAATAGGCCGTGTGCCGCATCTCCCAGAGCGCGGAGCGGTCCTCGGCCTTTGTCGACCAGCGGAAGCCCTCGCCGCCCATCTCCGCGACCAGCTCGCCAAAGCGCTGCGCCTCCTCGGCCACGCCTTGCTCGGACCCGTGAAACTCGACCAGAAGATGCGGCTTCTCGGCGAAATCCGCCGCCGAATAGGCGTTGACCGCCGCCGCCGTCGCCGCGTCGACGAACTCGATCCGCGCCACCTTGATGCCGGACTGGATCGTCGCCATCACGCAATCCACCGCGTCGCCGATCCCCCCGAAGGCACAGATCGCGGCCGAAATCGCTTCTGGCTGTCCATGCAGACGAAGGGTCAGTTCGGTGATCAGTCCCAGCGTACCCTCCGAACCGACGAAAAGCCGGGTCATGTCGTAGCCGGAGGCGGATTTGCGCGCCCGCGTCCCGGTGCGGATCACGCGGCCATCGGACAGCACGACCTGCAAGCCCAGAACATTGTCCGCCATCGTGCCGTAGCGCACGGTCGTTGTCCCGCTGGCCCGCGTGGCCGCCATTCCGCCCAGCGAGGCATTGGCGCCCGGATCGACCGGGAAGAACAACCCCGTCGTCCGCAGGTCCCGGTTGAGTTCTTCGCGGGTCAGCCCGGGCTGGACCACGGCGTCCATATCCTCCGGGTGGACTTCCAACAGCCGGTTCATCCGGGAAAAGTCGACACAGACCCCGCCCTGGATCGCCAGCGCATGGCCTTCCAGCGAGGTCCCCGCGCCCCAACCGACCACCGGGCAGCCCTGATCGGCACATGTCGCAAGGATGCGTGAAACGTCATCGGTGCTCTCGGGATATGCCACCGCATCGGGCGGTGTCGGGGCGAAATAGCTCTCCGATTGTCCATGCGCGGCAAGATCCGACTTGGAGCGCGACAGCCGATCGCCTAGGAAACTTTCAAGAGAGTCTAGTGTCGTGGCGATGGTCATCCGAACCTCCCCTTCGCTGGACCGACTGGCACCCTAGGGCAGGCGGGCCCCAAGGGAAAGACCGCCCCTGCCCGCGAAAGGCTGCGCGTGGCTGAACGCACGAGAGAGCTGATCCGTCGTCAGTGGGACGAGACGCTGGGCGCCGTGCGGCGTGGCTGGCAGCTCCTGCTGCGGCAAGGTCCGAGCCAGGTGCAGTTCTGGTTCATCGCGCTGGCGGTCGGGATCGCGGCCGGGTTGGCGGCGGTCGGCTTCCGCTCCGGGATCACCTGGCTTCAGGCAACGCTCTACGGCGCCGAGGATGTCGAGCATATCCACAGCTTCGCCCGCACCCTGCCCTGGTGGTTGCTGCTGTGTCTGCCGATTTGCGGCGGTCTCGTGGTCGGGCTGATCCTCGGTCGGTTCACACCCGACGGACGGGTCCGCTCCGTGGCCGACGTGATCGAGGGCGCAGCGCTCAACCGTGGGCAGGTCGAGATCAAGGCTGGCCTCGCCTCGGCCGCCGCTTCGCTGATCACCCTCTCCTCGGGTGGCTCTTCCGGGCGCGAGGGGCCGGTGGTGCACCTCGCCGGCGTGATCTCGACATGGGTCTGCCGGCGCATCGGGGCGAGTGGCATCACCGGACGCGACCTGCTCGGCTGCGCCGTGGCCGCCGCCGTCTCGGCGAGCTTCAACGCCCCTATCGCCGGCGCGCTCTTCGCATTGGAGGTGGTGCTGCGCCATTTCGCCGTCCACGCTTTCGCGCCGATTGTCATCGCCTCTGTCGCCGGCACCGTGATCAGCCGGCTCGAGTTTGGCAATGTCACCGAGTTCACCCTGACGCCGAAGAGTTCGCTCTCCTTCTATGTCGAGCTGCCGGCCTTCCTGTTGCTCGGGCTGCTCTGCGGGCTGGTCTCCGTGCTTCTCATGCGGGCAATCTTCTTTGCGGACGATCTCGGCACGCATCTTCAAAAGAAGTGGAAGATCCCGTTCTTTCTGCGCCCGGCCATCGCCGGCGCACTGCTCGGCCTGCTGGCCATCGGCTTTCCGCATATCATCGGCGTGGGCTACGAGACGACCGCCGCCGCCCTGCGCGCCGAGCTGTTCTTCCATGAAGCCCTTGTCTTCGCCATCCTCAAGGTCATTGCCGTCGCCATCACCATGGCAGGCCGGATGGGCGGTGGGGTCTTTTCTCCCTCGCTCATGGTCGGCGCGCTGACCGGCCTCGCCTTCGGCTATGTCGCAACCCAGATCGTGCCGCATTACTCCGGCACGGGTGAGCTTTACGCGCTGGCCGGCATGGGCGCGGTCGCCGCCGCCGTGCTCGGGGCACCGATCTCGACGACCTTGATCGTCTTCGAACTGACCGGCGACTGGCAGACGGGTCTTGCGGTCATGGTTGCCGTCTCGCTCTCCACCGCGCTGGCAAGCCGTCTGGTCGACCGCTCCTTCTTCCTGACCCAACTCGAACATCGCGGCATCCATCTGTCGGCCGGACCACAGGCCTATTTGCTGTCGATCTACTCGGCGGCGGTGATCATGCGCTCCAAGGACTCGCCCCGCGCGGCCCCCGAAGACGCCTGTCTGGCGCTGATCGAGCAGGGCGTCTCGATCACACCGGAGACGACGCTGGAGGTCGCCCTGCCAATGTTCGACGCGACCGGACAAGCCCTCCTGCCGGTCGTGGCCCCGGTCGCCGAAGGGGGACAGCCGGAGCTGATTGGGGCGTTGTTCCAGATCGACGCGCTCAAAGCCTATAACCGGGCACTGGCGGACACGGCAGCCGAGGAGCATTCCTGACGCCCCCATTATCCGGGTCTTGCGAGATAGCCGCCGAACGCTCGGGTATCAGCCCAAAAACCGCTGATGCCTCATCGCAATGGTGCTTTGATATGTGAGGGGGCCAAGACCACTTCGACGCAAACTCATACGGTTGGGAGTACGGTTGGGAGGAAGTGGTGGGCGACCCTGCCACCATTGTTGTGTCGCGTCATGTCGTGTGGTGTTTCGACAAGCCTCAGAAATAAATAAAAAAATCTGATTTGGCGTTGCGTGGCGTTGCAGGCGGTTGCGTCCGTGCGCTGTATTTTCGGCGGGCAGGATGTGGGTGCAACATGTCGAAGAAGGTTTCCGAAATGTCAGCCGTCGAGGTGAAACGCCTTCGACATCCAAGCCGTGGGCGCAACGTGACGTTCGCCGTTGGTGGCGTCTCGGGCTTGCTGCTGCAAATCACGCCATCAGGTGCTCGTTCATTCATACTTTGCGGACATCTTGGACCTGCGGCGCTGTCTATGCCAGCTACCGACGCGTTGACGGACCGCTGAACCTGTTCGTGGATAGTTCCGGGACGGTTTTTGCGAGTGACGGGTTCGGAATTTGGCACGAACGCAGAGGTCGTGGGCACAAGGGGCATCCGGCTATGGACACGGCCGCATCCAACATCCGGGCGGTTGAGTTCAAACCCAGCCGGGATGGCAACAGCCCAGACCTGCCAGCACCAGCCGGAAGTCTCTCAGGCCTTTGCTGCTTGAAGGGGTTTCCGGTCATCTGGGTAAACGAAATTCAGCGTCGTCCCCCCATGACGGCGCAAGTGCTTTTACGTCATTTTGGGCGCTCAGAAGATACCTTGGGGCGCTTTCAAGGGGCCGGCGCGTGCCGGCCCCGCCACTCAATGCTCGGGTTCAGAAGAAACCAAGCGCGTTGTCGTCGTAGGAGACAAGCAAGTTCTTGGTCTGGCGATAGTGGTTCAGCATCATCTTGTGGGTCTCGCGGCCAATGCCGGATTGCTTGTAGCCACCGAAAGCTGCGTGAGCCGGATAGAGGTGGTAACAATTCGTCCAGACACGCCCCGCCTTGATGCCACGCCCTACGCGGAAGGCGCGCGAGCCGTCGCGGGTCCAGAGGCCGGAACCGAGGCCGTAGAGCGTGTCATTGGCAATCTCCAGCGCCTCGGCCTCGTCTTTGAACGTGGTCACCGAGAGGACCGGGCCGAAGATCTCTTCCTGGAAGATCCGCATCTTGTTGTTGCCCTTGAAGACGGTCGGCTCGATATAGTTGCCGCCCTCCAACCCGTCGCCCAGGATGCTCTGGTAGCCGCCGGTCAGGCATTCGGCGCCCTCCTGCCTGCCGATCTCGATATAGGACAGGATCTTCTTCATCTGGTCGGTCGACGCCTGCGCCCCGATCATCGTCTCCGGCGCCAACGGGTTGCCCTGCTTGATGTCGGCGACGCGGGCGATGGCTTTCTCCATGAAGGCGTCATAGATGCTTTCCTGCACCAGCGCCCGCGACGGACAGGTGCAGACCTCTCCCTGGTTGAGCGCGAACATGGCGAAGCCTTCCAGCGCCTTGTCGAAATAGGCGTCATCCTCGGCCATCACATCGGCAAAGAAGATGTTGGGGCTCTTGCCGCCGAGTTCCAGGGTCACCGGAATGATGTTCTGCGAGGCATATTGCATGATCTTGCGGCCGGTTGTGGTCTCGCCAGTGAACGCAACCTTGGCGATGCGCGGTGAGGTCGCCAGCGGCTCGCCAACCTTGCTGCCGGTCCCATTCACCACGTTGAGCACGCCGGGGGGCAGGATATCGCCAATCAGTTCCATGAGCACCATCATCGCGCCGGGCGTCAGCGAGGCGGGCTTGATCACCACGCAATTGCCCGCGGCCAGCGCCGGGGCGATCTTCCAGGCGCCCATCAACAGCGGGAAGTTCCAGGGAATGATCTGGCCCACAACGCCAAGCGGCTCGGGGAAGTGATAGGCATAGGTCTTGGCGTCGATCTCGCCGACCGTGCCCTCTTCGGCGCGGATACAACTGGCAAAATAGCGGAAATGGTCGATCGCCAGCGGAATGTCGGCGTTCAGCGTCTCGCGCACCGGCTTGCCGTTATCCATGCATTCGGCCACTGCGAGCAGCGTGGCGTTCTGCTCCATCACATCGGCAATCTTCAGCAGCAGGTTCGAGCGCTCCGAGATCGACGTGTGCTCCCAGCTCTTGAAGGCGGCATGGGCGGCATCAAGCGCGCTTTCCACATCTTCTGCGCCGGAACTGGCGACCTCGCACAGGATCTCGCCTGTGATCGGGGTCGGGTTCTGGTAATACTCGCCGGAGATCGGCGGCACGAACTGACCGTTTATGAAGTTCCCGTAGCGTGTCTTGAACGGATAACCGACGCCGAGATGGGTGGTGTCGAGCGCGGCACTGATGGTTTCAAGGGTTACGACATTCATTGTGGTACCTCTGCGGTTCTGTCCCCGGGGCCGTTGGCGGCGGCGCAGGAACGGGTGGTGCGCGGCCCTTTCGAGTGGCCGCGCAGACGTCTCGGGTGCTATTGATCCGTTGCGGAAAACTCGTCGAAGGCGCGCATGGCTTCGACGCCATAAACGGTCGACGGGCCGCCCCCCATCAGGATCGCGATGCCGATCATCTCGGCCACTTCCTGGCGGGTCGCGCCCGCCTTGATGACCGCCTCCGCATGATGGCCGATACAGCCGTCGCAGCGGACGGTGATCGCAATGGCAAAGGCGATCAGCTCCTTGGTCTTGAGCGACAACGCCTCGTCCAGGGTTGCGGCCTGCATCAGCGATCCAAAGGCGGCAATCGTGTCGGGAACATCATTGGCCAAGGCGGCAAACCCGGCATGGTAGGAGGTTGAAATCTCGCGATAGCTCTTCATCGAGGCTCTCCATGTTGCTGTTGGTGGCAGAGTACGCAGCCCGGCGTCCCACCAATTGACGCGCGTCAGTTCCCGGACATCCGGATGTGAAATACTGACGGCGCCCCGCACACGGAGTCCGCTTGCGACAAGCGCTGCAGGTCGGTGCGTGGCGGGAACCAAGCAAGAGGAGGCACCAATGAAACATGCATCGCACGCAATTGCCGGCATGGCCCTGGGCTGCCTGACCGCTGCCGCCAGTTGGGCCCAGCAACAGCCGGGAGTCGCGGATGGTGGCGCCGCGCCGGAAACGACCAACGGCCTCATCTACCTCATCAACGCCAATGCCGACGAAGAGATCGACGGGCTATTGAAATGGGAGGGCGAGCTTCGATCACGCGGCTTGACGGCGATGATCAAGGCGTCCGGCCCGGTCCTCGAAACCTATCCCCAACTCTTCAGACGGCTCGCGCAGGACGGTAGCGAGATCATCGGCGGGTCTTCCCAGATCTGCTGGGACATGCCCTATGAAGACCAGTACAGGGAGATCCTCACGGTCAAGACCGAGATGGAGGCGCTCACCGACCGCCCCATGCAGGTCTTCGCGTGCAAGTACTCCTCCTATGACGAGAACACCGTGCGGGCTGCCGAAGCCCTTGGCGTGCCCTATGTGCTGGCTCGCGGCACCGAGGACGTGCGCGCCCTGATCTACAGGCCGCAGGAATACGATGTCGGTCTGATCGAGGTGTCGAATGTCGCCTTCGCCGACATGGGCAGGGGGTCGCTCTGCGACATCAGCCTGTTTGCGAGGGGCGCCTCGGAGGACGATTTTGCGCGGGCCGTCGAGGCCAGCGTTGCCAAGGCCCCCGACAGCATGATCCTCGTGTCGCATCCGCATATCGGAGGGACCAAGGTCGGCTACTGGAATGTCTACGCGGCTGCCCTGAGCGAACAGGCCTTCACCTGGCGCCGGTTCGACGATTGGCTGGACCATGTGAGCGTGGAGGTCCGGCCCTACGCGGAAATTCCGGAAAACCGCGAGGTGAAATATCTCGAACCGACCCCGGCCGTGCCGCTGGATCAGCTCGCGGACCTTCCGGAGGTGGGCGAGAAACTGGTGATCTTCCATAACGGCCTGGGGCCGATGTGCCTGGAAGCGAAGGCATTCCTCGAGGCTATCGACTACCCGGTCGAGGAACATCTGGACAGCGAGAAGAACTTCCAAGGGCTGCTTGATGGCTATCTCGCACGGTATCCCGAAAGCGAGGGCGTCTCCGAGGCGTTCGGGTACTACCCGATCATCTTCCTCAAGGGCCGCGCTTTCTCCGGTTTCGACGCAACGGTCCAGGCGGCGATCGGCCAGGCGCTGGAGTGACCTTGACGCCGGTTTCCCGCACCAGAGCGGCCTTCACCATTTCGGCCGCATCCCCCGCATGCTTTCTGAAACCGATGGTGCCGGAAACCCGGTCGGTTTCCGGCACCATCCCTTACCCCAGACCATTCCGACTTGGCGCGGGGCACGGCAGGCGCTCGCGTTCCCCCTGCCGCGCATCTCCACCGCAGACACGGGGCGCTTGCGGTTCTCAATGCGCCAGGAAAACCGCCTTGTCGGTTTGTTCGATAAGCGTTCGGGTCGTTCCGCCGAAGACGGATTCGCGCAGGCGGGAATGTCCATAAGCGCCCATGACGATCAGGTCCGCGCCGCCTTCATTGGAGCGCTCAAGGATCGCGGTGCCGATCTCCTTGCCGCCACCCGGATATTGTTCGACCCGGACATTGCAGCCGTGGTGGCTCAGCCATTTTGCCACATCCGAGCCCGGGTTTTCGCCATCCTGGTACTCAGCCATCACCGGATCGAAGGTCGCGATGGTCACTTCATCGGCGCCGCACAGGAGCGGCAACGCCTGATGCACGGCACGGCCGGCCTCAAGCCCGGTATTCCAGGCAATGAACACGTGTCTCGGAGACAGCGCCGAGGCGGTACTGAGGTCATTCAGCAGTACCCCGGCCGGGGAGTGGAAGAGAACGCCATATACGGCTTCGCGGAACAGGCCGGGCGACGTTTCACGCAGATCCTGACCGATAAACGCGAAGTCGCAGACCAGCGCCCGCCGGACGACAGCGCTGGCAATCGCTGTCCGCTCGCAGAGCCGGGTCGTGACGTCTCCGGAAATATCATGCTGCTGCAATTGCCGTTCGGCGCGTTCGGCCATTGCCTTCAGCTCCGTCTTGACGGTGGCCGTCAGCTCCATCCAGGTCTGGATATCCACGACGCCCGCGGCATAGTCGGTCGCCGGGTTCCAGGGGGCTTCTCCAACAACCAGGATCGCGATATGCGCCGAAAGACTGCGCGCCTCTTCAAGCCGGGCCGCAAGCTCACGCTCGGGGCAGCGGGTGCCGATCACAAGCAGGATCGTTGCATTTTTCATCGTTTGTCTCCTTTTCTGGGCAAGGCCTCAGGCCTTGGTTGCGACGATTCCGACTGCGGTCGCCACGCCGGCGCCGACCAGTAGGAAGCTGTATTTCCGGGGTTCGCGATCTGCGATCGGAAGCAGGTGAGACGCGCCAACATAGAAGAGCGCGCCAGCCGAGAGCGCCAGCAGCCGCCCCAGCTCGACAGGCGTCTGTGCGCCCACCCATGCCAGCGAAGACATCGCGCCGAGGGGTGTCGTGACGGCCGCCGCGGCGAAGGCCAGCCAGAATGCCGTCCTTTCTCGAAAGCCGCCCTTGAGAAGCAGGACATATGTCACGACCCCCTCGGGGAACTCGTGCAGGATCATCCCGATCGCCGTCAGCACACCGGTAACGTCACTCACCCTGAAGGCGATCGAATAGACGACCCCGTCGATGAAGGAGTGGAAACCGATGCCGAGCAACGGGATGAGACCGATGGAAAAGGCGGGAGACCCGAGCCGGTCGCAGATCTTGGTCGAAAGCAACCGGTTCAGCAGATAGACTGACAGGTAGCCGGCCAGAAGGTAGATTGGCGCATCCGGCGCCAGTGCGAGGCTTCTGGGAACGATGTGCAGGAAGGCGACCGAAATCAGCACGCCGGCAGCAAAGCTGGCGAAATAGGTCGTGTTCCGGGGGCCCCAGTCGCCACAGCGCCGGACCACCAGAATTCCCGCCGTGGTCACCGTCGCGGCAAGAAGGCCCGCAAGGACAGACAGAGGGACATCAGGACCCATTTTGCCTCAACCTTTCTTTGGCGTCCTTCGGTCGAAACCACCTCGCTGTCTCATCGCCGATCGGCTGGCGACGCGTAACGACGCGGTTGCTGCAGGTGGCTCCGTTCAGTTTCTCACCCCAAACGCCTGTAACCAGAGCTACCATGGCGGCGGGTACCAGCTGTTGACGGCCGTCAATCTGCTCACCGGAACCGGAGGGGGCTCGCAGGCCGGTGTTCCTCGGAGTGACCCGGCCTACCGGGAAATCTGACCAGACCCTTGCCGGTTCTGATGCCCAAGCCCGACCACGCCACTGGCCGGTTCCCAATAGGTCCGTTTGAAATAGTCATTCCCCTGAATCACCCAGCTCGACGGTGGCCACATGGCAAGTGCGGTGAAGCAGATGAAACTGACGACCCCAAGCGCAACCCAAGCCTCCCGGCGGTGCCCTCGGGGATGGGCAGGCGTGCCGCCGAGCAGGTTCGACAAGACTTTGAGGTGGATGAGGAGATGCCACAGCACGAACCCGGTGAAGACAAGGCTGGCGGCGATGTGCAGACCTTCCCATCCCTCCCGACCGAGGAAGAGCAACTCCCAGTCGATCTGCTGTGCGACCCTCCCCCGAGGGGCGACATAGAGGATCACGCCGCTGATCAGCATCATCAGGGAGCTGGTGCTGACGCCGAAGACGGCAAGGGCGCGTCCGGAGAAACGGGCATGCGCCGAACGATGATACGATGTGTCTGACACTGCCATTCTTTCCATCCTTTCACATGAGACCAGCCCGCAGCGCGTGGAACGTACCGAGTGGCGTCTTCTCCGGTTTCGGTCCCGTCGTCGAACCCATCACCGGAGTCCTTCGCTTTCCTGCCAGACGCCGCTTGCGCGACAACGATACGCCCCGGATGCGTTTGCATCTTGACCGGGATCAATCTGCGGAACGGCGTTGGGCGGTAGACTGGTTGTGAGCATGCGCCGAACGCGGCAGCCGGACCTCTGACGCCCGGTTCTGCTCGGAAAGTGGGGAGTTCGATGGATCCGTATGAAGCCCTTGGCGTGAGCAGGACGGCGAGCGCCGCCGAGATCAAGAAAGCCTATCGCAGGATCGTCAAGGAGACCCACCCGGACCTCAATCCCGGCGATGCTGCCGGAGAGGAACGGTTCAAAAGCGCCTCTGCGGCCTATGACCTTCTGAAAGATCCCGAAACCCGTGCGCGTTTCGACCGGGGCGAGATCGACGCCCAGGGGCAGGAAACGGCCCAGCGGAACTACTACAACTCCTACGCCGACGCGCCGGACAACCCCTATCGCCAGGGGCAACGCTTCGACGACTTCGAAGATCTCTCCGATTTCTTTTCCGATTACATGCGCGCTGGTCGCGGCGCCCGTGGGACTGGCCATGATCACGTGCACGGCATGCATGCGGACGGGCGGAACGTCCGCTATCGGTTGCAGGTGCCGTTCCTCGATGCGGCCCTTGGCGGGGCGACCCGGATCACCCTGCCCGACGGCGCGGCGCTCGCGGTACAGATCCCGCGCGGCATCGCGGACGGACAGACGATCCGATTGCGCGGCAAGGGTGACCCGCCGATCGGCAAAGGGCAGCCGGGTGATGCGCTGGTTACAGTCTCGATCGCCCCTCACAAGGTCTTTTCCCGAGACGGCGACACGATCCGAATGGTCCTGCCGATCACGCTGGACGAGGCCGTGCTGGGCGGCAAAGTCGAGGTGCCGACGATCTCGGGAAATGTCAGCCTGACGATCCCCCCGGGCGCCAGCAGCGGGCAGGTTCTGCGCCTGCGCGGGCGCGGAATCGCACCAAGGGGTCGCGAGACGTGCGGGGACCAGTTGGTGGAACTCAGGATCGTCTCGCCGCCGAAGGTCGATGACGAATTGGCGGCATTCATGGAGACATGGCGCAAGGGTCGTGACCATGACCCACGAAAGGGGATGACATCATGACCGAGACTTTCACCCGACAGCAGGTTATCGCGGATGTGTCGGGGCTCGATCCCGTCCGCCTCGTGGAGTTCATCGAGGCCGAGATCATCGTGCCGGTGCATGTGCCGGAGCAACCCGAGGAGGTCGCGTTCCGGCAGGTGGACGTCGCAAGGCTGCGCCTTGCCTGCGAGCTTTGCGACTGCTTCGAAATCCGGGACGAAACGCTCGCAATGGTCATGGGGCTTGTCGACCAGTTGCATGGCGCTCGTGCGGAACTGCGCGCAGTCGTGAAGGCGATCGAGACGCTTCCTCCGGACACGCAGCGCGACGTCGTCGTGGCTTTGGACCAGGCACGCAAGGGATGACGAACGCGGTATCGTGATCCAAACCGTCGGAGGAGAAAATGCCCAACGCCAGGCGCGAATTCGCCGTTGTCGGCCTTGGAACTTTCGGGGCTGCCGTTGCCCGGGAGCTTGCCCATTTCGGAAATCCCGTCATCGGAATCGACATCTCGGAGCAACGGGTATCGGCCCTGGCCGAGCGCCTGGACCGGGCGATCATCGCGGATGCGCGCGACGAGGACGCACTGCGCGAGGCCGGAGTCGGTGAATGTGCAGTGGTTGTCATCGCCATCGGCGAGGAACTCGAGGCCAATGTGCTGGCGACGATGAATGCCAAGATGCTCGGTGTGCCCAAGATCTGGGCCAAGGCAAACAGCCGCGCGCATCACCGTATCCTCAGCAAGCTGGGCGCGGATCGCGTCGTGCAGCCCGAGGAGGAAGTCGGCACCCATGTCGCGCAGATGCTGAACACGCCTGACATTCGGGACTATCTTAGCCTTGGCAACGGGTTTCACATCGTGAACCTGCAAATCCCTCCCGGGTTCCTTGAGCGGGATCTCGCGGAGTTGCAACTGGAGGCGCGGCACAGGCTGCGCTGCCTGGGCGTGATGCGCGGCACCGAGTTCCGTGGCGACGGGGCCACGGGCTGTAGGCTGGCCGAGAAGGACAGGATGCTGTTGCTCGGCCGGCGCGACGACCTGCGCAACTTCGCGGCGCAGCTCTGACATGGGGCGGCTGTTCGGCCATGGACGTCCCGTCCTGTCCCCGCCAATCCTCCTGGCATCACTGTACCTCGCGCTGATTATATGCGGGAGCCTGCTGCTGTCGCTCCCGATCAGCACGACGGGGCCGATCTCTCTCATGCAGGCCGTCTTCACCGCCACCTCTGCGGTCACCGTTACCGGGCTTGCACTTGTCGATACCGGCAGCGGCTTTTCCGTGTTCGGACAGGTCGTCATCCTTGCGCTCATCCAGGTAGGCGGGCTTGGCCTGATGACATTTGCCGTGTTGCTCCTGAACACGCTCGGCCACAGGCTCGGGGCGTCGTCGCGGCAGGTCCTGCGCGAGGATCTGAAACTGCAGTCGGAACACAACCTGCCAGCGCTGGTCCGCGCCGTTGCCCGGATTGCTCTTCTCTTCGAAAGCCTCGGTGCGCTGGTCTTGTCGCTGGTCTTCATCCCAGAACTCGGCCCTCTTCGCGGAGCCTGGTTCGCCATATTCCATTCGGTTTCGGCCTTCTGCAACGCGGGGTTCGCGCTGCGTACGGACAGCCTGTCGGCCTGGGCGGCCGATCCGATCGTCAATGCAACGGTACCGGCGCTGTTCGTGGTCGGCGGGCTCGGCCTCGTGGTTATCAAGGAACTCGCCCATCGGCGTAGCTGGCGCCACCTGTCGCTGCACAGCAAGCTGATGCTGACGGGCACGCTCGGCCTGACGCTCTGGGGGTTTGCCAGCTTCGCCGCGCTGGAATGGAGCAATCCGGGCACGCTTGGCCCCCTGACAACAATGGACAAGCTGGTTGCGAGCTGGTTCCAGGCGGTCACACCGCGCACGGCGGGGTTCAGCACGCTCGATCTGTCGCAGACCCACGATGCGACCAGCCTGATGATGATCGTGCTGATGGTCGTCGGTGGCGGCAGCTCATCGACTGCTGGCGGAATAAAGGTGACGACCCTGATGGTGTTGCTGTTGGCAACACTGTCCTTCTTCCAACGCACGCCCGCGCCGCGCGCCTTTGGCCGGCACATCGGGCAGGATCAGCTCCTGAAGGTCCTGGCGCTGACCAGCGTCAGCATCTTTACGGTCATGTTCGCGCTTCTCATCGTGTCGATTTCGCATGACGGGGACTTCCTCGATCTCGCCTTCGAGATCGCGTCCGCCTTTGGCACTGTTGGCCTGAGCCGTGGCGCGACGGCCGAACTGGACACGCTTGGACGTTCTGTCGTGATGGTCCTGATGTTTGCAGGCCGGGTCGGCCCCCTCACATTCGGGTTCCTGCTGGCGACGCGCAGCAGGTCGCATCTGCGCTACCCCGAAGGTCAGATCTATCTGGGCTGAGGTTCGGCATCCACCGTTCCTTGACCAGTCAGAGCCCGTAGCACCGCATTGTTCCGGTCCCGTGCGGGAGGATGCGGCAGGGAGAGCGGTTCGATGTGGTGCGCCGCCTCCCCAGGGGAGATGGCACAAGACATATGGAGGTCTCGCAGCACAGCTTGCAAACTATCCTCGTCCAGCCCCAGACGACAGAGATGTTCCGCAACAATCTGGCGAAACGTCTCCCGGCAAGCCTCGGTATTCCTGCCATTCAGGCGCGCCGCGGCGGGTATCTGCGCTTCGCGTTGCCGTTCGAGCATGCGCGCTTCTTCGGTATTCTTGGCGCCCGCCACGATACGGATCGAGGCAAACCAGCCTTCGAGCATGGCCGCCGCCAAGGCGAGGTGGATGGCCCGGTATCCGCCAGCCCGGTTATGTGGAACGCCCTTCAACAGTCGCCCGACCTCGCGGCGGTAGTCCTGGGCGCGTTTTTCGAGCCCTTGTGAGGTCCACCCGGTATAGGTCATCAGACCTTCTGGGCGTTCAATGTCGATCTGGTAGACAGTGAAAGCGTCACCCGCGTCGAACTGGTCTTCGGAAGGGCAGAGATTGAGCATGGCAGGCTTCCCATGAAGATGTATTCTCTACTTGCCTTTCATTGGTCGGCTTTCAAGTCGTGGTGCAGGTCAATCTTCTGGGATTTTCCCTGCTGCGCATCGCCCGTTCTGGACTTTTCGGCGTAGAACGCGGGCGACCGGATGGCCGCCCCGCTGCGGCAGCTCAGTGATGATGGGACACCGGGATCTTCCGCGTCTTCTCGACGATCTCTTCGGGTTTGGGCAGGGAAACGGTGAGAACGCCGTCCCGGACCTCCGCTTCGACGCCTTCAGGGTCGATCTCGAATGGCAATGCCAGCACGCGCTGGAATGCACCCGAGGAGCGCTCAATGCGGTGGAACTGGCGGCCGTCCTCTTCGCGAGTCTCATCCTTCTCGGATTTCTTCTCGCCCTGGATCGAGATCCGGTTGCCCACGACCGAGACCTCGACATCCTCGTCGGTCAGCCCGGGCAATTCGGCAGTCAGGCGGATCTCCTTGTCGGTCTCACTCACATTGGTACGCAGGTCGAAGCTGTCTGGCGGTGCCACCGGGGTGACGTCGAAGGAGTCGAACAGCGACTCGACCTGGGATTTCAGCGCCTGGAAGGGGTCATCGGCAGGTTCCTTGCGGCCCAGCCAGTTTGTCGGAAACAGGGTACGATGGGTCATGACATGGTCTCCTTTGCTTTGGCGGCCCTCGCGGGAGAGTCTACCGCAGCTGTCCGGGATCCGATTGACCCGTGTCAATCCGCGCAATCCGCCCGGGCTGTTCATTTGGAGATCTGCATCCCGGTCTTGCGCCATGCCGCGATCGCGCGTTCCGCGAGACCATCTTCCATGCACAGCGCGTCGAACCTCCGATACACTGTTGCTTCGAAATCCGGTCGAAGAACACGCAGTTCGTCGATCTCTGCAGCCGCCGCTTCCATGTCCCCGGCCTCGACATGGAACCAGCTCATATAAGCGTGGTACCAGAACAGGTTCGTGAGGCCAGACACCCTCAGTTCGGCAATCGCCGCCGTCGGACCTTCGGTCATCAGGAGCCCCAGCGAGCGCAAGAGGTGGTACCATCCCGGGCAGAGCGGACTGAGCGAAATGGCGCGTTCCAGAAGCGGAAACGCCCTGTCCCAATCCGCGCGCAGGGCATGGCACATGCCAATCGTCGCGCACATGTCCGGATGACCGGGGTTCAACTCCAGCGCATGCCGGGCCGCATTTGCGAAGGCCCCGAACTCGCGGAGGTGGAACTGCGCAACGGCCAGTGCCTGAAAGGCGACGGCGTTGTCAGGATCACAGGCGACCGCCATTTCGGCCTGTGTGAGCGCCGCGTCGAGGCTGGTTTGGCCGGGCCCGGGGTCGAGCAACTGCCTGTGCTCGTCCACAAAAATCATGGAAAGCAATGCGTGGGCACTGGACGAGCTGGGGTCGGTCTCGACCGCGCGCTCAAGGCCGTCCTTGACATCCCGGCCGCGCGAAAGGTCGAGATCGAGTCCATACCGGTAATACGCGGCGATGGCGGCACAGGTGTCCCAGGAGCTGGCATGCCGCGCGCGGGCGGATTTCCGGGCGGGCGGTCCAAGCGACAGGCAGCCCTGGGCGATGCGCGCGGCGATGCGTTCGGCCATCTCGTCCTGCACCTGGAACAGATCTTGTGGGGTGGTCGCATCGCTGAAATGGCTGGTGAGGATGATCCGGTCCTCCGCGGCATCGACCACATGGACCGTGATACGGACCGTGTCGTCGCTCCTGCGAACACTGCCTTCCACAACGAAATCCGGCTGAAAGGCATCGTAGATCTGTGCCACGCTCCACCGGTCCTTCTTCACTTTTTCCGTGGTGGAGCGCGAGAAAACCGAGAACGCCCTGAAGCGCGACAGGTCCGTTATCGTTTCCTCCGTCAACGCTTCGGCAAAGCAGGATGTTTGACCTCCGCAGGTGAAGTCGTCAAAGGGCAGCACAGCGATGCCGGGCTTTGACGCTGGCTCGACCGCGTCGGGATGATCGCTCGCTTGTGGTGCGTTCCCCTCCCAGGAGATATGAAAGGAAGGCTCGTAAGAGCCTTTTGCCAGGATGATGTGAACGGGATCCTCGGCGCCTTCATGCGCGTAGTAAATGTCCAGTTTCTGGCGCAGAGCGCGGGCTTCGACCCGCACGATCGTATCGATCTGGGGGTTGAAATCGGTTGGACGTTCAAAGACCTCGACGCCGATCGTATAGCCCTTGATCCGTTCCGCCCGACCATCGAGGCTCTCCTCGACAACAAATCGCAGGAAATCGGAGAGGCGCGGTGCATTGGCGAAATGCGGGCTGGCGAGTATGCGCTTCAGTTGCGTCTCGATGATGTCCCTGGGGAGCGATGTCGAAAGTTCCAAGGCCTGATCCTCTTGAGCTCACGAGACCGTCAAGGTCGTGTTCCGGTCCTGCCCTCACGGTGACTCACTTCCCGGCGGCCCCGGCATCTGGTGTCATGTCGGCAGTCGAAACCGGAGACAGGTTGAAAAGGGCCTTGAGATGGCGGCGCAAGTTGAAGGACCGCAAACGGTGGCGGCGTTGCTCTGCGAGATATGGGGGTTGGTGGACATCCTGGAAAGGGTCGTCATGTCTGAAAGCCGCTCCGAATTGACGCATCCGGAAGAAAGGTTTTCGATCCTGCGCTCCGACTTGACCGCTCTGACCGGCGAGTTGGGCCCGTTGCGGCCCTCGGACAGGATGCATGGTGCCGGGACCACAACGGCTCGGGATCAATGCTGGGTGGCCCTGCGAATGGCGGTGCAGGTCTACCGGGCAACACAGGAGTGCTCTCCGTCTCTCGGCGCATTCGAAGGATTCGGGACAGGGCCACAACGCAGCCCGTCCCGACAGGGGCGTTTGGAAGGCCGGGACGAAACATGAAAGGAACAAGATGATGCACCCGTCGACTCTTGGACTTGAAGCGGTTGAACCCCGGCACGTCCGCCGGACCCGAGACAACGCAAACAACGTCGAAATTCTGTCCTCCCTTGCAACCGATGGCCTGGCCGGGATGACCGCGCCACGGGGGGAAAGTGGATGGGAATCGCCGCGGCGGGGGGGCGGCCGGTTGCGGGCGTGTTTCGACACGCAGGGCCACGAGCGTCATTACCAGCCGGGCAGCACGATCCTTCTTCATGGCGAACCGGCCCGCAATATGTACCTAATAGAATCGGGTACCGTTCGCTGCTGCATGATCGATGCCGATGGTTCTCGGCAAATCTTCGACTTCCTGTCCAAGGGGTTCTTTCTCGGCGTGACGGATGTCGAGGTCTGGCATTACACGGTGGAGGCCGTCGATCACGTCACCTTGCGGGCGACATCACAGCAGCGGATCGTGGATGCCTGTTGTCAGGACAGCGCGCTGCGCGATGAGTTTCGCGCCTATGCCTGCTCGGTCCTGGAACGCCGGGAGCGACTGATGATCTCGCTTGTGCACATGAACGCACAGGAACGGTTGCTGGCTTTCCTCACGGATTTCGCCCGGCGGCGCAGGAGTGACGGTTTCGTTGCCCTGCCGATGCAGCGGCATGACATTGCCGACTATCTCGGCCTGAGCGTGGAAACGGTCAGTCGCACCTTTTCCGAACTCAAGCGCAAATCGTTGATCGACATGGCGACGTCGGAGAAATTCCGGCTGTTGGCCAGCCCAGGCACATCGCGCATGCCAGTGCGTCCGCATTGAAACATCCGCTTGCGCTCAGGAGGCATCAAGCTCCCGACCCTTGCGAAGGGCGTCGTCGTGGAAACCAGCAAAGATGCGCATCGGTTGAGCCTGCATTCAAGGCAGAGAGCGAGAAATCGCTCGCCGGGCTGTATGTCAATTGCGTCAGGCAAGATACCAGCGGCGCAGGTAACCTGATACTTCGTTGGGTTTTTCGATCGTTGCGAGGTGCCCGCAATTCGGCAAGGAGGCAAGCATGGAGGTCGGAATCCCCGTCGCCATTTCCAGCTGGGTCGCATGGGCCATCAGGGGGTCGTCATGGCCGCAAAGCACCCAGGTCCGACAGGGAATCTCCGAAAGCTCCTTGAGATGATCAGGACGCTCCATGATAGCGCGCTGCTGGCGTTCGAACCCCGCCGGGCCGATCCGGTCCGCCATGAGATGAAACAACGTGGTCAGTTCGGGATCGTCCTGCCGAGCCGCAGGCAGAAGATGTTGCAGGAGCCTGTCGACCGCCTCCTCGAAATGCCCCTCCGATGAGATCGAGAGCAGTTCTTTCCGGAACGCGCGCGCCTCGTCACTGTCGGCGCGGGCATTCGTGCTGATCAGGGCAAGCCGGTCCACCCGTTCAGGCGCCTGCCGCAGGATCTCCTGGCAGACATATCCCCCCATGGAAAAGCCGCAGAGTGCGAATTTCTCTGGCGCGTCTTCGAGGATCGCAGCGGCCATGGCCTCGATGCTGTCGCAGCCGGTCGTGTCGGCAATCCTGACCGACGCAAGATCGGCCAGAGCTTCGGTCTGCGCCTTGAATACGCGTTCGTCGCAGAGCAGTCCGGGTACAAGGATGATCGGAATCTGTTTCGTCATGTGCTTTTTCCTCGTCCGAAAATGGGTGGGCGCACGAGCCGGATGGCGGAGCAGCTATCCCCTCCCGACGATCCTGGTGCCGGCGGGTTCCAGCTCAAAATGCGCAAATCAAGTATATATATTTGCCCCCGGCTTTTGAACCCTGCAGAGCGGAGAGGAAGACGGTTTTTTCCAAAGCCCACCAGGACCCGGGACAGAGATCATGATGATTGCCATTGCCAGCCAGAACTTTCGTACCGTGACCGGCCATGCCGGACGGACCCGCAGGTTCTTCATCTTCGAGGCACTGCTCGGACAGGCACCTCGAGAGACGGATCGGCTGGACCTGCCCAAGGACATGTCGATTCACGAGTTTCGCGATGGCGGCATGCATCCGCTCGACCTCGTGGATGTGGTGATCGCCGGAAGCGTCGGCAAAGGGTTTGTCCGGCGCATGGAGGCGCGCGGGATCACCGCCGTGGCCACCTCGGAAACAGACCCCGCCAAAGCCGCCGCGGACTATCTTGCCGGGATATTGGCGCCGGGCGAACCGCATGAGCACGCGCATGGCAACGGGAATGGGCATGGCGGCGGTCTCGACAGGCTCGGTTCCTGTTCCTGCCGCGAATGAGGCTTGTCTCGCTGGTCCCGTCCTGGACCGAAACGCTGCTTGAGGCCGGCGTTGATGTCGTCGGACGGATCCGGTTTTGCATCCACCCCAAGGCCCGTGTGGGCACCATCCCCATGATTGGTGGACCAAGAGACCCGGACTGGACGGCCATCGCCAAACTTCGCCCCGACCTCGTCATCGCGGATCGGGAAGAGAGCCCGCGCGCGGTTCTGGACCGGTCGACGGCCCCGCTCTTCCTCACCCATGTGCGCGACACGGCGTCTGTTGCAGTGGAGCTGGACCGGATGGCTGCTCGAGTTGCAGGAAGGGGTGTCCCGAATGCTATTCTGTCGGAGATGGCCCAGAGATGGCGCGTCGCAACCGGTCGCGCGCGGCAAGTCGACATCTTGGATCTTCCCGGTGTCGTCGAGTGGTGCCGCCGTCCGGAACAGGGCGTGACATCCATTCTCTACCTGGTCTGGAAAGACCCTTGGATGGCCGCGTCGCGGCAGAGTTTCATCGGGTCCATGGTCGATGCGCTCGGGTTCCCTGCGCAACTTCCCAACTTCGAACATACCTATCAACACATCGAGCTTGACGGGTTTGACGATCCCTCGATCCTGCTGGCCTTTGCCTCGGAGCCCTATGCGTTCACGCCGGCATCCGTGATCGACACGATCGGGCAGATGTCGAACCCGGCGGCTCTCGTCGATGGAGAGACATATTGCTGGTATGGCTTGCGAAGCTTGAGAGCGCTGGAGACAGTGGACCGCGCCACCGGGCGAAGCCGCGCCTAGCGACTGACCGGCCGAAACGGTACCAACTTTTCTACCCTTGCAGAGCCCGGATCGCGGAGGATGAAAAAAGAAGCATCCGTGGTATTGAATTTCTAGAGAACTTCAACACATGAAAACTATCGCTGCACGCAACTGCACCGATGCACCTGCCGCGGCCCAGTCAGACCTGTCCTGACATGCCGATGCACCGGGATCCCTCCGGCGGGCGAAGGTCGCCGGAGATGTACCCATGAAGATCCGAAATGTCCTGTTCACTGCCGCCGTCCTGTTGGTGGCTGTCGGAGGCTATTCCTGGTACAGCGGGCGTCAGCCAGCCCCGCTGCCGGGAGACATCGCCTTTGGAAATGGCCAGGTCGAGGCCGTGCAGGTTGATATCTCCAGCAAGATTGCCGGGCGGGTGCAAGAGGTGCTTGTGTCCGAGGGCGCGGTGGTGGAACCGGATCAGGTCCTCGCCCGGCTCGATCGCAGGACGCTGGAGGCGACGAAGGCACAAGCCGAGGCGACGTTGGCCAGCGCGGAGGCCCAGGTTGCGGCGGCCGAGGCGGCGGTGGTCCAGGCCAAGGCCCAGTTGACGCTGACGGAGCAGGAACTCGCCCGGGCGCAACAGCTTCTCGCCAAGGGCCATTCCAGCCAGGAGGTCACCGATATCCGCGTCAGCGAGCGCGATGTGGCGGCGGCGAATGTCAGCGCGGCCGAGGCAGCGGTGGTCTCGGCCCGGCGCAATGTCGACGCGGCGCGCTTCGCGGTCGAGGAAATCGACAGCACGCTGGAGGATACCGAGCTGGTCGCGCCGACGCGCGGGCGGGTCCTCTACCGGCTGGTGGAGCCGGGCGAAGTGGTCGCCTCCGGTGGCAAGCTTCTGACCATGATCGATCTCTCGGACGTCTACCTGGAGTTCTTCCTGCCCGCGACGCAGGCCCACCTTGTCGCAATTGGCGCCGAGGCGCGGATCCGGCTCGACATCGCCGATGTCACCGTGCCGGCCACCGTCACCTTCGTCTCTCCCAGCTCACAATTCACGCCCAAGCAGGTCGAGACCGCCGATGAGCGCGACAAGCTGATGTTCCGGGTCAAGGTGCGGGTGCCGCAGGAGTTGGTCGAAAAGTACATCGACTACGTGAAGACCGGTTTGCGCGGCACGGCCTATGTCCGGCTGGCCAGCGAGGCGCCGTCGGACTGGCCGGCCTCCCTGGCCCTGACGGAGCTGGATGCGCTCCCTGACCTCGTGAAACGCTGAAGGGGCCCGCGATGACAGGCGATACAGGCCCGGTCGTTCGGGCGACGGATCTCACGCAGCTTTATGGCCCGGTGACAGCGCTGGACCGTGTGACCCTGGAGCTGCCGCGCGGGCAGATGGTCGGACTTCTGGGGCCAGACGGGGTCGGCAAGTCCACCCTTCTGGACCTGATCGCCGGGGCCAGGGTGATGCAGGGCGGCGCCTTGCAGGTGCTGGGTGGCGATATGCGCGACACCGGCCACAGGCGCCGGACCGGCCCGCAGATCGCCTACATGCCGCAAGGGCTGGGCAAGAACCTCTACCACCAGCTCTCCGTGCAGGAAAATCTCGACTTCTTCGGCAAGCTCTTCGGACAGGGCGGCGCGGAACGCCGTGACCGCATGGCGCGGCTGACCCGGGCAACCGGCCTGGCCCCGTTCCTCGACCGCCCCGCAGGCAAGCTCTCGGGCGGGATGAAGCAGAAACTCGGCCTCTGCTGCGCGCTGCTGCATGATCCGGACCTGCTGATCCTCGACGAGCCGACCACTGGCGTGGACCCGCTCTCGCGCCGCCAGTTCTGGGTGCTGATCGCGGCGATCCGGGCGGAGCGGCCCGGCATGTCGGTGCTGGTCTCCACCGCCTATATGGACGAGGCGCAGGGGTTCGACTGGCTGGTGGCCATGGAGGACGGGCGGGTGCTGGATAACGGCTCGCCGGACGAGCTGATGGCGATGACCGGCACTGCGGATATCGAGGCCGCCTTCGTGCGGCTCCTGCCCGAGGCTCGCCGCGGCGGGAGCGCCGAGCTGGCTATCCCGCCGCTCGAAAACAGCGACGGCCCGCCGGCCATCACCGCGACGGGGCTCACCCGACGCTTCGGCGATTTCACCGCTGTGGACGATGTGAGTTTCGAGATCCGCCCGGGCGAGATCTTCGGGTTTCTCGGTTCGAACGGCTGCGGCAAGACCACGACGATGAAGATGCTCACCGGGCTGCTGCCGATCAGCGAGGGCGCAGCCACGCTCTTCGGCCGGCCGGTGGACGCCTCGGACCTTGCCACCCGCAACCGCGTCGGGTTCATGACCCAGGCCTTCTCGCTCTATGGCGAGTTGACCGTGGCACAGAACCTCTCCCTGCATGCAAGGCTGTTCCGGATGGAACCAGACCGGGCTCGGGAGCGGATTGCCACGCTGAGCGCGCGTTTCGAGCTGGCCGCGCACATGGACAGCCGCTCCGGAAAACTCCCGCTCGGCATCCGGCAGCGCCTGTCGCTGGCGGTGGCAGTGCTGCACGAACCCGAGATCCTGATCCTCGACGAGCCGACATCGGGCGTGGACCCGGTGGCGCGGGATGCGTTCTGGGCGCTGCTGGTGGAGCTGTCGCGCCGCGATGGCGTGACGATCTTCATCTCTACCCATTTCATGAACGAAGCTCTGCGCTGCGACAGGATCTCGCTCATGCATGCCGGCCGGGTGCTTGTCTATGACACGCCCGCGCAATTGATCGCGGGAAAGGGGGCCGACAGCCTCGAGGAAGCGTTCATCTCCTATATCGAGGAAGCCACCGGCGGCTCCGAGAAGGAGACAGGCAATCAGGCGGCAACGCTCTCCGCCGACAATGCGCCCGCGCGCGCTCCCGAGGATGTGCATCGCTTCAGCGTGACACGACTGCTGGCCTTCTCCTGGCGCGAGACGATCGAAGTGTTGCGCGACCCGGTGCGTCTGGCCTTCGCCTTCCTCGGCTCTTCCATCCTGCTCATCGTGCTGACCTATGGCGTGTCGATGGATGTGGACAATATTGGCTTCGCCGCGCTCGATCAGGACCGCTCGCCGGCCAGCCGGGCCTATCTGCACCAGCTCGACGGCTCGCTCTATTTCGACGAACTCGCCCCGCTGGCCTCCACCGACGATCTGACCCGGCGGATGGCCTCGGGCGAGGTGACCGTGGCGCTGGAGATCCCGCCCGGTTTCGAGCGGGACATCCTGAAGGGGGCGGCACCCGAGGTCTCGGCCACGATCGACGGCGCCAACACGATGCGCGCGGGCACGGTGGAAGCTTATGTGGAGGCGGCGCATTACGCCTTTCTCGAAGAGGCGATGCGCCAGTCCGGCTATGACCCGGATACTTTGGCCAGCTACGAGGTCGAGAACCGCTACCGTTACAACCCGACTTTCGAGAGCATCTACGCCTTCGGCCCGGCCATCCCGGCCATGTTGTTGATGCTCTTTCCCGCGATCCTGATGGCGATCAGCGTTGCCCGGGAGAAGGAGATCGGCACTATCACCAATTTCTACGTCACGCCTACCAGCCGCGCCGAGTTCCTGATCGGCAAGCAACTCCCCTATATCGGCATCACGCTGATCAACTTTGCCATCCTCACCGGGCTGGTGGTCCTTGCCCTCGGCGTGCCGCTGAAGGGCTCGGTCGCGGCACTTGCCGTCGGCGCGCTGCTCTACGCCATGGCCGTGACCTCCTACGGGCTCCTGATCTCCACCCTGACCTCCAGCCAGGTCGCGGCCGTCTTCGCCACGTCGGTGCTCTCGCTGATGCCGACAGTGCAGTTCTCGGGGCTGATCCAGCCGATCTCCACCCTCGGCGAGGCCGGGCAGTTCCTCGGCTCGGTCTGGCCGGCCTCCTATTTCCTGCACCTCTCCGTTGGCGCTTACACCAAGGCGCTTGGCTTTGGTGCCCTGTGGCAGGACATGGCGGCGCTGGCCGCGTTCACCCCGGTCTTCCTCGCCGTCGCCATGTGGCGGCTGCGCAAACAGGAGCGATAGCATGCTGCGCTCAATCACCCATATCTTCTGGCTTGGCACCAAAGAGCTGCGCGCGGTGCTGGGTGACGCGATGATGGTCTTCCTGATCCTCTTCGTCTTCATCGGCATGGTCTATGCCCAAGCGACTTCGATGCCGGAGAATGTCAACAACGCCTCCATCGCCATCGTCGACGAGGACAACTCGGCGCTCTCGCGCCAGATCGCCAGCGCTTTCCAGCCGCCCTTCTTCCAGACGCCGCAACAGATCGGCATCGAGGCACTGGATGACGGGCTTGACCAGAACCGGTTCATCTTCGCCCTGGTCATCCCGCGCGATTTCGAGGCCGACCTGCGCAAGGGCAGCCAGCCCGAGATCCAGGTCCAGATCGACGCCACCGCCATGCTGCAGGCCGGGCTTGGCGATGGCTATATCCAGACCATCCTGAACGACGAGATCACCCGCCACCTCAACCGCAATGACGAGGAGACGGCGCTTTCGGTCGAGATCGTCACCCGCCTCGCCTTCAACCCGAATGGCGAGCAGGAGTGGTTCTCAGCGCTCACCGGCATTCTCGACTTCCTGTCCGTTGTCACCATCATGCTGACCGGCGCGGCGCTGATCCGCGAGCGCGAACATGGCACGATCGAGCACCTGATGGTGATGCCGCTCACCGCCTTCGAGATCGCAGCGGCCAAGATCTGGGCCAACGGGCTGATCATCATCTGCGCTTTTTCGCTGTCGATGTTGCTTGTCGTGGAGGGGGTACTCGGGGTGCCGGTTGCAGGGTCCCGCCTGCTGCTGCTCGGGGGCACGACCCTTTATCTCTTCGCCGCATCCGCTATCGGCGTGCTGCTGGGAACGGTCGCGCGCTCCATGGCGCAATTCGCGCTGCTGCTTCTGATGAGCGTGATTCCGATGCTGATGCTCTCGGGTGGACTGACCCCGATCGAAAGCCAGCCAGACCTGGTCCAGCCCTTTACCTGGCTGCTCCCCTCGCGCCATTTCATGGCTTTTGCGCAGGCGGTGGTGTTCCGCGGTGCGGGCGTCGACATCGTTTGGCCTGAACTTGTGATCATGGCCGGGCTGGGCGCGACCTACCTGTCCGGCAGCCTGTTGTTGTTCCGGCGTTCATTGAGCATCGCTTGATCCAATTTCTTGATCCTGATGAGATGCCCCAACCCAATTTGCATTTGGCTACCATCGCCGGAAAATCCAGCAAAAAAGTGAATGGCAGATTTCCGGAACTCGCCCAACCGCCCTGCAGTTGCAGAGACCGTCTGCTCTCCGCCCATACTGACCAATGCTGCGGGTATCATTGAGGACTCGAATGGGCTCTTGGCCACCTTGCGCCGGCACAGCAAAGTGCCCGTTCTCAGGGTCACCTGAATGACCGGTCTTTGCCAGATGGCCCGCTCAACTCGCTTGCGCGGCGAATTCACACTTTCC
>NZ_JAWMPX010000008.1:0-205528 GCF_033101155.1 Tropicimonas sp. TH_r6 | reverse complement strand
CACCTTTTTGAACAGAATATCCAAGTTTTTTCGACACACCCATTAAGAAGTTGAAATTGAACGATTTATTGTCGAAATTTCTTTCAGAAAAACGTTTGCGGACAGAGCTTCCCTTGGGGCACCCCCTGCGCCTGCGAGTCGAATCCCCGGTTCTCCACAGGTTTACCCACAGAAACCGGTTCAAAACTCCTTGGACTCGGCCTCACGCCCACTCCCCGAGTCGGCGAGTCGCGCAGAATCGGGCTTCAGGAAGCCCGCGAGCCAGAGACTCACTGCCAAGAGTGGCAGAAGCGCTGCGAGACCAATCCGGAGCGAATACGCCTCTGCGAGAAAGCCGATCAACGGAGGACCAATCAGGAAGCCGCAAAGCGCGATCATGGACATGATGGCAATGTTCGGCCCCTCGAAGCGATCATCAAGCGCCGCGACCGCCGTCACCCCAAGCGGATACCCCACCGAGACCCCCAGCCCCACCAGCGCGAACCCCAGCCAACTTGCCAGGTTCGGCAGAGGCGCCACGACGAGGACCACCCCGAGGATGGCGACGAGGATCGTCCCACGTGCCAGCGATACGGGACCGACCCGGGCGCGCATCGTGTCGCCGAGCAGACGCCCGATCGCCAACGCGGCAGCGTAGACCGACACTGCGAGTCCCGCGACAGCGCTTTCGCCGCCCATCCGCTGTGCCATGTAGACGGCGGACCAGTCGGACATCGCCCCCTCGGTCATCGCCACGACCAGCGCGAAGAGCGAGATCAGGATCAAAGCCCGCGGCAAGTCTGAAAGGCGACGGCTGCCCGGTCCGGACCGCACGGAGTCTGCGCCGAGCTTCGGGAGCGCAAAAGCCGCGAAAACGCCCGCGAGCATTCCGGGAATGGCGACCACGAGTGGGATCCAGAGCAGCGGCAGGCCCGTCGCCATTGCTGTCATGGCCGAGGCCGCCGTGACGCCGATTGCCCAAAGTCCGTGGCATCGGCTCATCACACCAACGCTGCGCTCCTTTTCGAGACGCCCGGCATAGGTATTCAGCCCGACTTGTGAGAACGCTCCGACGGCTCCAAACAGCATCAAGGCAAGGAACAGCGCGGTCTGACTTCCGGCAAGCAGCACCAGCCAGAGGACCAGCGCCTGCACCGGCAGCGCGGCCATGCAGACACGGCGCGGACCGAAGCGGCTGATGGCCCGTCCGGCGACGGGTAGGGTCGGCACGATGCCAACTGGCAGACCCATGAGCGCGATTGCGAGTTGCGCCTCGTTCAACCCAAGCGCCCCCTTCACAACCGGAATCAGCGCCATCCAGCAGCCGATCGCGAAAGGTTGCGCAAAGAAGAGGAGCATCGTCAGGCGGACGGCCCGCCGGGTATCACTGGCTGTCATGCCGCTCACCCTAGCCATTCCGGCGGGAAGCGGGAGGGTTCAGGCTGCCGCAGCCCCCCGACGTCGACTCGGCCGCAGACGCAGGGCAAGCAGGGCGACAACACCGGCGAGGTAGTAGAGCGGCTCCATCTGCCAGCCTTTCACCACCATGACGAAATGCACCGCTCCCAGCGGAACCAACAGATAGGTAAGCTTGTGCAGCGCACGCCAGCGTACCGGCCCCAACTTGCGGAGCGACCAGTTGTTCGAAGTGATCGCCAGAGGCACCATCATCAGGAAGGCGGCCATGCCAATTGTAATATAGGGACGTTTGAGAATGTCGGCCCAGATCTGCGCCGGGATCTGCACGTCCAGCACCAGCCAGACCAGCAGATGCGTCAGGATATAGAAGAAAGCCAGCAGGCCGATGGCCCGGCGGAACTTGATCAGCCGCAGGCCCGCGAAACGCTGCAACGGTGTGATCGCAAGTCCCGCGATCAGCAACCACAGCCCCCACAGGCCGAGCTGGTGTTCGATGACCTTGGTCGGGTCAACACCCAGCCCACCGGTCAGGCCCTGCCAGAACAGCCAGACAACCGGAACCGCGCCGAGCGGGTAAAGCGGCCAGCTCGGCAGCCGCTTCACCACGCCATTCATGCCATCGACCAGCGCCATCAGTAAAACTTCGCCAGATCCATGCCCTCATAAAGCCCGGCCACTTCCTGTCCATAACCGTTGAACATCAGGGTCGGCTTTCGCTTGGCAAGGATACCGCCGCCGATGACCCGCTCGGAGGCCTGACTCCAGCGCGGATGGTCCACAGTCGGGTTCACATTGGAATAGAAGCCGTATTCTCGCCCATTGGTCTTGTTCCAGCTGGTCGGCGGCTCCTTGTCGGTCAGCGAAATCCGAACGATCGATTTGATCGACTTGAATCCGTATTTCCACGGCACGACGAGCCGGATCGGCGCCCCGTTCTGGTTCGGCATCGGCTCGTCATAGAGCCCGGTGGCCAAGATCGTCAGCGGGTTCATCGCCTCGTCCAGCCGCAGCCCTTCGACATAAGGCCAGTCGATCACGGGCGAGCGCACGCCCGGCATCTCGTCGGGGCGCAGCGCGGTTTCGAAGGCGACGTATTTCGCGCCCGACTGCACGCCGACACGCGCGAGCAGATCGGCAAGTTCGAATCCGACCCAGGGAATCACCATCGACCAGGCCTCCACGCAGCGGAAGCGATAGATCCGCTCTTCCAGCGTGGTGCCCTTGAGGATGTCATCCATCGTCCAGGTGCCCGGCTTGTCCACCAGCCCGTCTATCTCGACCTGCCAGCCATCGGTGTTCAGCATATGGGCGTTCCGCGCGGGATCCTCCTTGCCGGTGCCGAACTCGTAATAGTTACAGTAGCTGGTGATATGATCGAGCGGGTTCGGTTCTTCGACCGTCGAATATTCCGACTTCACCGCCCCGAGTCCGGCAAGGGCCGGTCCTGCAATCCCGCCAAAGGCGGCCGCCCCCATCCCGGCCATGATCTGCCGGCGATTCAACCAGGCGGCCTTCGGGGTCGTGTCCGACCAGTTCAGATCGTTTTTCCAGCGTCCAGCCATGCTCTTTCTCCTATCTCTTTGAACCTAGATAGAGCATCCCACCGCCGCGCGGGGGCTTTGACACCAAATCTCACGCGATCGTTGGATCGCGTCAGGAAACACCACTCCCATGTTTCAATCGGCGCCTTGCCCGAGACAACAGGCAACACTTCGCCGGCGAGCGTTCGCCAGTTCGAGGCAGTCAACAACATGCGACAGGACAAGGCCTCTTCCAGAAAGGCGCTTTGAAAGGAAAAGCGATGGCCTCCTCTTACCGGACGAATAGGCATAGCGTCCCGGGATCGACCGTCCCTATCCGGCCTCAGAACACCTGCTGCGTGTGCCCCGCATCGGTCGGGCGACAGAATTCCGGGACCGGCTCGCCCGAGCGGTAACTCGGATAGATGTCGCGCATCGGCACGGAGGCGCCATCGGCCTGCACGATCCGCACATGCCGCCGCCGCATCTGCCGGGGCTCGGACACCCCGACCGAATGCGCAATCGTCTCGACCTCCTTGATCATCGCCGTCGCGTAGCGCGCCACGCGTCCCTCCTTCTCCTCGACCACGAGCCCCTGTTGCAGACGCTTGTCATGCGTGGTGATCCCTGTGGGACAGGTGTTCTTGTTGCATTTCAGCGCCTGGATACAGCCGAGCGCGAACATGAAGCCCCGCGCAGAGGTGACAAAATCCGCGCCGGCGGCCAGCGCCCAGGCGATATCGCCAGGATTGACGAGCTTGCCGCTCGCGACGATCCGGATCCGCTCCTTCAGCCCGTATTCATCGCGCAGGTTCACGATCCGTGGCAGCGCCTCGCGCACCGGCATGCCCATAAGGTCGATCAGCGGCATCGGTGCCGCGCCCGTACCGCCCTCGCCGCCATCGATGGTGATGAAGTCCGGCGCGCTCTCCGGCCCACGCGCCTTCACGCGGTCGAAGAACTCGCGGAAATGGGTCGGCGAGCCGATCACGCTCTTGAACCCCACCGGCTTGCCCGTGACCTCCCGGACATGGGCGATCATGTCCAGCATCTCATCCCAGTCCGAGACCTCCGGGTGCCGGTTCGGCGAAATGCTGTCCTCGCCTTCCGGGATATGGCGGATCGCAGCGATCTCGGCGGTGATCTTGGAGCCGGGCAGGATGCCGCCCTTGCCGGGCTTGGCCCCCTGGCTCATCTTGATCTCGAACATGCGGACCTGTTCATGCCCGGCCACCGCGCGCAGCTTCTCGTCCGAGAGCTTTCCGTCCGCATCCCGCAGCCCGTATTTCGCGGTCCCGATCTGGAAGACGATATCGCAGCCCCCTTCAAGGTGATAGGGAGAGACCGACCCCTCGCCGGTATTCATCCAGATCCCGGCCCGTGCCGCCCCCCGGCTGAGCGCCCGCACTGCCGGCCTGGAGATCGCGCCGTAGCTCATGCCGGAAATATTGAAGATCGACCGCGCGAGATAAGGCGTCCGACAGCCGGCACCAATCACCATCGGTTCGGTCATGGCGAATTGCCCGTCCACCGGCGGAAACGCTGCCGAAACGAAGATCGGCGTTCCGACCAGCCCGATATTCCGCGTCGAGCCAAAGGCCACCATGTTGCTCTCGCCATCGGAGGCATGGTCGATCCATTCCCGCTGGGCGCGGTTGAAGGGCAGCTCCTCACGGTCCATGGCGAAGAAATACTGCCGGAAGAATTCGCCCAACTCGCTGAACCAGCCCCGGAACCGTCCGATCACCGGGTAGTTCCGCCGGATCGCATCCTTGGTCTGCACCCGATCGACGATGAAGAAGGCGACGCCAACCGCGACAGCGAGTCCGATCACAAAAACAAACAGCAGCATCAGCATCTGGAGTGACCACAAGGTCCACCCCATGAATTCACCCATCATCTCGCGGCCCTCCCGGCAGTTTTCTCATGCTCACCCTGAGGCCCCGCGGCGCACCGGGCAAGCCCATTGATGGTTGCGCAGGAACAAACGGCGGTGCGTGACGAAAAAAAGATTACCAAATCAAGCCACTCAAAACGCTACATTTTTCGAGATTCCACCGATCCCATATTTCAAAAAAAGCGACTTTCTCACATCCAATCCCGATCTGGGGCCGTAATCATTGCATCGTCCCACCGGGGCGCAGCCACCGTCCCACCGGGGCAACCTTTTAATCTCGGGAGAGAAACATGATCCGCAGAACCTTTATCGCCCTCGCCGCCGCCGCCACCGTCTTCGCTGGCACTTCCGCCATGGCCGACGGTCACGGCAAGGACATTGTTGACACAGCCGTCGGAGCTGGAAGCTTCAACACGCTCGTCGCTGCCGTTTCGGCCGCCGGGCTCGTTGATACGCTCAAGGGAAAGGGTCCCTTCACGGTGTTCGCTCCGACCGACGAAGCCTTCGCCGACCTGCCCGATGGTACCGTCGAAATGCTGCTGAAGCCTGAGAACAAAGATAAGCTCGTCTCCATCCTGACCTACCACGTCGTCCCGACCAAGGTGATGTCCGAGGATGTTGCCGGTCAGACGGTCTCCGCTGTGACGGTCAATGGCGACAAGCTCATGGTTGATGGCCGCAAGGGTGTGATGATCAACGATGCCGAGGTCATTCAGGCAGATATCATGGCCTCCAACGGCATCATCCATGTCGTGGACAAGGTGATCCTGCCCGAGGGTTGATCCAGTTGCGAGGAAAGGCCCGCCAGTTGCTGGTGGGCCAAACAGGCCGGGCGGAGTAAGCACCGCCCGGCTAATTTTTTTGCGTCAGCTGCGCCCGGGCACGAGCCGCGAAAAGGCACGCTTGATGAAGGGCATCTGGCTTAGGACAAGCGCGATGTTGAGCGACAGCAGGATCGCCGCGCCGGGCCGGGTCCAGAAGGTCGAGAGATCGCCATCCGACAGGTAGAGCGAGCGCCGGAAGGTTTCGTCGAAGAGCGGACCGAGGATGACGCCGATCACCAGAGGCGCGATGGGGTAGTCCATCTTGTTCATCGCATAGGCCACGAAGCCGACTGCCAGCATCAGGTAAAGATCGTTGATGCCGCCGCCGACCGAAAACGAGCCGATGGTTGTCAGCACCATGACGACCGGCAGGAAGATGGTTTGCGGGATGCGCAGCACGTTGATGAATACGCGCGCCGTCAGCAGCCCCATGATCGCCATTGTCAGGGAGGCCATGACCAGGATCGCCACAACATGGACGATAAGCGCCGGGTCGATGGTTGGACCGGGGATCACGTTGTTGATCTTCAGAGCGCCGAGCAGCGCCGCTGCGGGCGGCGAGCCGGGGATGCCGAGCACCAGAAGCGGGATAAGCGCCCCGCCAATGGCCGCATTGTTGGCGGCTTCGGCCGAGAGGAGACCGTTCACCGAACCGGTGCCGAACTCCTTGCCATCCTTGCAAACCGCCTTGCCGACGCCATAGGAGACCCAACCGGCGACGTCCTCGCCGACACCGGGGAGAGCGCCGACGCCGGTGCCGATCACGCCCGAGCGGGCAATGGTCGGGAAGCGTTTCATGACGGTGCCGACGCGCGGCACGATCTTGCCCACATCCACCTTCTGGCCAATTGAACCCGCCGCACGCATGCCGTCCATGATCTGCGGCACCGCAAAGGCGCCCATCAGCACAGGCACGACCTGGAAACCGGACATGAGGTAGGACCAGCCGAAGACATAGCGTGTCTCAGAGAGGATGGGATCCAGCCCGACCATGGCCATCGCCAGCCCGATGAGCCCGCTGATCCAGCCCTTCAGGACCAGATCCTTGCTCATGAGCGTGCCGGAAAGGAGGATGCCGAAGAGGGCAAGCAGAGCTTTTTCCGGGCTGGCGATGTTCTTGGAGATCATCAGCAGAAGCCAGACGAAGACCAGCAGGAAAAGCGTGCCGATCAGCGTGCCGATGAAGCTCGCCGTTGTGGTCATGCCGAGCGCTTCGCCGCCCCTGCCCTTTTTGGCCAGCGGGTGGCCATCCATCGCGGTGGCGGCCGACGCCGCCGTGCCCGGGATATTGAGCAGGATCGACGGGTAGGAACCGCCATAGATCGCGCCGACATAGGCTCCGATCAGGGCGATGAGTGATTGCTCCAGCGGGAACTTGTTGCCGAAGAAGCCGGTCAGGATCGTAACGGCCAACGTTGCCGTCAGCCCCGGCAGCGCCCCGAAGACGATGCCGAGAAAGACCGAGCATATGAGGTAGGGATAGGTGATCGGGTCCAGCGCAAGGTTGGTCAGCGCGGTCCCGAAATCCGTGATCTGGTGAATGAAGAATTCCATACTCTGTCTCCCTTACTTCTGCGCCCAGAGCGGTTTCAGGGTGACGTAGTAGTGGTATTCGATCTGCTTGAAGAGCAGGCCGGAGCGGTTCGGCACGTTCTGCCGGAAGCCGAAGGCCATCGCCAGCACGAGGATCAGCGGCACCAGCACGGCCATTATCGGGGCGATGCGGATCGCGTATTCGTCGCGGTGATAGACAAGTGAATAGACCGTCAGCCCGACCCAGAGCGCCAGCGTGACCCAGTCATCGTCATGCGGCTTGGCCCATTCGCTCTGCGGGAAATGTAGCAGGAAGGCATAGAGCCCGGCAGCCGAGAAGACGCCGGCGGCGACGATCATCCGACGGTGATGCCCGCCGTGGAACCCGTAGATCAGCGCGGAGATCAACAACGCCGAGCAGATGGTGAAATCGACCCGGGGGACCAGCGCGAAGATGTAGAAGAAGAGGATGATGGCAATGCAGCTCATCCGGATGAGCTCGGCGCGTTCCCAGCCGATGCCGGCGCCGCGCAGGGCGCGCTCGGCGCCGCCATCCTTGATCGAGATCGCCAGAAGGCCAAGCGCGCAGAGCAGCATCAGGCCAAAGATCCCATAGGGGACAACAGCGGCGGAGTTGTACCAGTCGCCGGAGGTCACGCCGCCGGTCTGGGTGTCGAAGAGGGGGATATCGGTGGTCTGCCAGAGAAAGAGGGCAGAGGTGGCGATGAGGATCAGGGACGTCCAGAAGTCCCGCGCGCGGAGGGCGGTCTTGTCTTCCATGTTCGCTCCAGCAAAGAGAAGAACGGGGCCGCGCGGGCCCCGTTCAGATGGTTGCGACGATTACGGTTTCTCGATGCCGAGCGAGGCCGGGTCGACCTTCGCATTGCCGAGATCCTGGAGCGTGTAGGCAAAGTTGCTTTCCAGTCCGGAGAAAAGCTTCTGGGCCTCTTCACCATATTGTCCGCCGACGTCGTAGTAGTTGTCTGCGGCCCATTTGGCGACCGTTTCACCGGCTATGGCCTTCTCGAAGGCGGCACCGAGGGCAGCCTTCACGTCATCGGGAGCGGAGTTATGGACCGCAAAGCCGATGGCCTGCTTGAGCGGCAGATAGGCATCCAGACCGTCATAGATGTCGAAGGCGGAGGGGATTTCCATATCGCCGATCATCGCCTTTTCGGGCGTCAGCGTGGCAAGCGGTTTCAGTTCGCCGCCGAGGATCAGCGGAGCCTGTTCGGCAAGCGAGGTCACGACGAGCGCGACTTCACCGGCGAGGGCAGCTTCCTGTCCCGGGGCCGAGCCCTTGTAGGGAACGAACTTGAAGGAGGCGTCCGCGCCTTTCTCGATGGCGAGCAGGTTCAGGTGGTGGATCGAGCCTGCGCCGGAAGCGGCAGCAGGGATCGAGCCCGGATCGGCCTTGGCGGCGTCTACGAGTTCCTGAAGCGTGTTGTAGGGCGAGTCCTTGCCGACCGAGATCAGGTCCGGCGAGCCGCCCACAATGAAGGGATACCAGTAGTCGAACTTCTTGTCCCAACCGCCCTGGACCGCTGCGGTCACGTTGGATTCGGACAGGCCGACCAGCGTGTAACCGTCATCGGGCTGGTTCATGACATAGACCATGCCGTTCGACCCGGCGACGCCACCGGTCTGGTTGATCACGTTGATCGAGACAGGCAGTTCCTTCTCCATCTCGGCCATGATCATGCGGTTGATCGTGTCGGTGCCGCCGCCGGCGCCCCACACGACTGCGGTGGTGATGTCGCGGAACGGATAGTCCTGCGCATAGCCGGTTCCGGCCATGGCGAGGGTGGCTGCGGCCACGATTCCAGTAAGTGCGAGTTTCATGATTCTCCTCCCGTTTGAAAATCTAAATACGGTTGTGCATCTGTTTACGTATACATTCAACAATATCTTGCACGAAGAGGCAGCGTGGAAACATTTGTCACACCCTGTTCGACACGGCCCGGCGAGGGACATGGCCGTTGCCCCCACACTGGGAGGGTCCTGGGATCGGGAAGCTGTCAGGCTGGCCTTCCGCATTGTCGTGCGGACAGATCGGCGGGCTCAGGATCCGGCCCGACGCTGGGAAGTGCGCAGGAGATCAAGAGGCCGAGGGAGCGGGAAATGAATGATGGCGACGTGATTGCGCCGCACGCAGTGCGGGGATCGATCAACGTCCGGATGGCGCGGTCGGAAAGCTACATCTCTGCAACCGGCAGACCGCGCCAGCCCCGCGAGACGGTGCGCCGCCCCTGTCGGGACGGCGCAGGTTTCGGGATCAGCCGGCCGGGCGCGAGGCCACGATGCCGGGCCGTGCACGGGCCAGCGAGGCTGTGATGGCGCCGGCGAGGCCCGCCTTGATCAGGTCGCCCGGGATGAAGGCGAAGATCGACAGGAAGGCCGTCTGCAGCGTCATGTCGAGCATTATCATCATGCCGATGATGCCTGGGACATAGAGCACGACGATCCCGCCGATCGCGGCGGCACCGGCGGCAGCAAGGCCAAGCGGCAGGGAGGTCAGTTTCGCGGTCAGCAGGCCGATCACATATGCGCCGGCGACCCAGCCAATAAGGAAACCCACGGTCGGCCCCGCAAAGACGCCCAGACCCCCACGACCGCCCGCCAGCAGCGGCAGGCCAAGCGCGACCAGCAGCAGGAAGAGCAACACTGCCAGCATCCCGCGACGCGCGCCCAGAACGGTGCCGCAGAGCATCACGCCGAGGCTTTGGGCCGTGATGGGAATGCCCGACATCAGGGTGAGTTTCGGCACCAGTCCAAGCACCGCGATAAGAGCGGCGAAAAGGGCGATGAGGGCGATATTGCGTTCCATGGGGACTCCTGTTCGCGATTAGTCGTCTGCGTTATAGGTAGAAAGGTCGGCACGTGCACGGATTGCTTCGGCGACCCGCGTCGCGTCATCGAGTGCGACGAGAAAGATCGGCGCGATCACCTGCCAGCCGGGACGGCGATGCGAACGCGCCCGCCAGCTCTCCAGCAGCCGCCGCGCATTGTCCAACATCACCGGCACGAAGCGGATCACCAATGCGATGGAAAAAGCGATGAGCCCGGTCTGCACGCCAAGCCGGCGCAGCGGCGCGAGCAGCCACATCAACAGGTCCACGGCGTCGTCGAGCCGCGTGGTCATGGTCACCAGATTGGCCAGCGCCACCGCCGAGAGCAGCCGCAGGCAGACCACCGCTCCCTCGGCCGGATCGCCCAACACGAAATGCCAGATGCCGACCAGCAGCAGGAAGGGCCAGAGCGGTCGAAGCGCCGCCGCCCCTTGCCGCAGGAAATCCAGGCCGATCACGAGATAGAGCGCGACCACGCCCAGCAACGCGGCAGTCTGCATCCAGACCATGTCAAACAGGAACAGCGCGACCGTGGCCAGCGACAGCGCACCGAACTTCAGTCCTGCAGGAAGCCGGTGATACGGGGTATCAATCGGCGAGACCAGCGCCAGCATCGGCATCCTCCCGCACCATCGCTGCAAGATATTCTGCCAGCACGGCCTCGGCCGGCCCGTCTTGAGCCACTCTGCCCGCCTCGATCCAGATCGCCCGCTCATACCCGTCCAGTGCCGTGATATCATGGGTGATATGGATGAGGATCGGCGCCAGCTCAGCCAGGTGCCGTTGCAACGCACGCGTCGTCGGGATATCGAGCCCGGTAAAGGGCTCGTCGAGGACGATCAGCGCAGGTTCCAGCACCAGAACCGCCATCAGGCAGACGAGATGCTTCTGTCCCTGGCTCAACGTCTCGACCGAACGCTCCTCCCAGGCCGTCTTGCCAAAACGCGCCAACATGGCGCGCACGGCGTCGCGCGCGTCCGCCTTGCTCCGCCCTTGCTGGCGCAGCCCGAAGGCAAGCTCTTCGCCAACGGTCGGGAAAATGATCTGATGATCGGGGTTCTGGAACAGGATGCCGATGGTACGGATCGCGGCACGGCGATCCTTCGCCACATCGACCCCCATCACCCGGACCTCGCCTCGATCCGGCGCTTGCAGCCCGGTCATCACCCGCGCCAACGTGCTCTTGCCAGAGCCGTTCCGCCCGACGATACCGATGCGCCGCTCCGACAGCGACAGGTCAAGCCCGGAAAAGATCTCCCGCCCGGCGAGCGACAAGCCGATTCCCGACAGGCAAACCGCTTCCGGATCGCCATTCTGCACCGGTTGACCCGCGCCTTGCATCTCTTCCGCTCGCTTCATCGCGCGCCGTTTACACGATGCCCGCGGGCTTGTCGAAGCCCTTTCCCCCCCTTTTCGTCCCAGCACCTTGCCTTAAGGTCAGGTATTCTGCTGGTGCATGGCCAGCTACCTTCGGCTATTCTTTACCGAACGGTCAATTGCAGATCCCCACAAGTGAACCGTCATGAAACGCGAGACCTCCCATTTGTCGGGCGATGCCCGCGACGAAGCCATTGAGCGTCTCTATGACGTGGCGCTCGATCCGTCGCGCTATGAATCGCTCGTCGATATCTGGGAAGAAGCCCTCAAACCCCTGCGCGAGCAGGCCGATTTCAGTTCGCCCAGATTGCTGGACGATCCCGCCATTTCCAGCCATTTTCGCCGCGCGGATGCTTTTCTCGACCGGGTCGACAGCGCGAGCGCCAAGACACAGATGGCACAGGCCCTGGCACCTTTCGACAAGGTTGCCGCCTTCCTTTTCGACGAGACCGGGATGGTGAACGCGGCCAATCCGGCAGCCTTCCAGACCCTCGACCTCACGGCAGGCGTCGCATTGGCCACAATTGCGATCAACCCGGACGATATCGGTTCCATCACTGCCGCCGCCCGCACCGTCTTTGCCGGAGAGAAGGACAACGCCGCCGTCTTGCGCGTGCGTTCCCGCGAACGCGGCCATTTCGTCGTCCTCCGGCTCCAAGTGACAACGCTGGGCGATGGCGCGCGCCATATCCTCGCCGCCTCCTCCGAGGTGAGCTGCCCGGAGGGCTTCTCGGACATCCTGCGCCGCGCTTTCGACCTGACCGGCGCAGAGGCAAGCGTGGTCCAGAGGCTCGTCGAATGCTGTTCGGTCAAGGAGATCGCCGAACAGCGTGGCCGCTCGATCGACACGGTCCGGGCTCAGATCAAGTCGATCCTGTCCAAGACCGAAACGCGCAGCCAGGTCGAGCTTGTACGGCTGGCGTTGTCGATCATGGACATGTCCAACCTCACTCTCGACGTCGAACTTGCGCCACGCATCGTCTCCCGCGGCTATGCCACGCTGGACGAGCGCCCGTTCGAGACGCTGGACACACCGGACGGGCGCCGCCTGGACTATCTCTGCCTAGGCGACCCCAAGGGCGCGCCGGTCTTCTACCTTCCTGGCGATTACGGGCTCGTCCGCTTGCCCGCCTCGGCGGAACGGGAGGCCGCCGCGCGCGGGATGAAGATCATCGTCCCCATTCGCGCGGGCTACGGCATGTCGACCATGCTCGCCCCCGGACAGGACTATTTCGAGACCTTCTACGAGGATGCCGGCCAGATTCTTGCCGCGGAGGGCGCAGAGCGCTGCCCGATCCTGACGACCGGTGACGACTTCTACGCCGCGGTCAAGCTCGCAAACCGCTATCCGGGCCGCTTCACCGCGCTTGTCGCCGCCGCCGGCGTGCTGCCGATGACGCGGCGCGAACAGTTTGAGCGCATGGAAAAATGGCACCGGTTCATCATTGCCGGCTCGAAATATACGCCGCATCTGCAGCCTTTCATGGTGAAGGCCGGGTTCTATCTTGCCCGCAAGATCGGCAAGCGCGGGTTCATCCATGCCGTCTATGGCAACAGCCAGGCCGATATCGAGACCTTCGAGGATGCCGAGGCCTTCGAGGCCATCGTGACAGGCTCTGAAGTCGCGCTGACGGAGGACCGCTCAGCCCATGACGCCTTCTCACGCATGATGCTCGGCGAGAAGACCGAGGACTGGTCGGACGCGGTGCATGCTCTGCGCGAGGAGATGCCGATCATCTTCCTCAATGGCACGCAGGACCCGCAAGTCCCACTGGCGACCTTGGACGAATTCCGCCGCGACTATGACTGGATCGACTTCCGGGTTTTCGAGGATGGCGGACAACTCATCCTGTTCCGCCACTGGCGCAGCGCCCTGGACGATCTCGAAAAAAACCTCTCCCGGAGCGAATATACCCCAACTGGGGTATGACGTGTCGTGAAGCGGCCAGTTAGGGTAATTCCATTGAACAACTGGATTGCCCTGATACCAAGACTGTTAAAACCCACGACCTTTCAATACCTTGAAAGCCCCCCTTGACCGGCGCATCGTCTACGATGTGCCCGAACCTATTCAGCGGTGAGCCAGTTTCTGTTCCAGGTGCGTTGTATTTGTGCCGTTCGATTTAAGCCTTCGGACGCTTCGTGAGTGGGAAGAGTTTGAAGACGGGCGTTCGGTCCCCCCATGGACCGGACGCCCTTTTTCAGTCTGGCTTGCGTTCAGGTCATGTCGGGCTGCTCAGCGGACTTCGCGTCGCGTTCCAAGAGGTTGCATCACGCATTTCAGTAGGCAGCATTCAGCGCCGCAAGAACCGCTGCATCGCGTTCATAGGGGTCCTCCCGGAACTGCACCTCACCATCCTCGACCCAGGCCGTCCAATAAGTCAGCAGGACCGGCATGGGCTCCGGAAGGTCGATCCGGGTCGTCTTCCCGCTCTCGAGGATCTCTTCCATCCGGGCCTGCGTCCAGGACGGATCGCCTTGCATCAGCAACCCTGCCAACACAAAGGGATCTTCGATGCGCACGCAACCGGAGCTCAGGTTCCGTTCGTCCTTGTCGAACAGCGTCCGATTGTTCGTGTCGTGCAGATAGACAGCGTGATCGTTCGGAAACATGAACTTGATCCGACCGAGCGCATTGTCCGGCCCCGGCAACTGCATCAGCGAGACACCGGGATTTTTCGCGCCCCAATTGACCGACGCCGCCGGGATGACGGTCCCCTCCCGGTTGCGCACGACATAGTTGTTGCGCTCCAGGTAGCCGGGATCCTTGCGGATCCGCGCCAGCTTGTCCTTTCGGAAGATCGAGGCCGGCACGGACCATGTCGGATTGACCTCCATATACTTGATCTCATCGGCGAAGACCGGCGTCTGCCGGTATTCCGACCCGGTGATCGAGCGCGTCGCCCAGACTGGCTTGCCGTCCAGCACGACGAATGTCTGCGCACCGGCAATGTTGACCAGCACAAAATCCTCTTCCAGCCCGCGACTATACCAGCGAGTCCGCTCGAGGCTGAGCCGCAGCTTGTCGATCCGGTCGGACACGGGCTGGTTGAGTGAGGCCAGCGTGTTGGGGCCAACCGCGCCATCCTGCGTCAACCCGTGGCGCAGCTGGAATGCGCGGATGGCGTCCTCCAAAGCCGCGTCATAGAGCATCGGCTCCTCGCCAGGCGCCGCTTGCTCCGCCCCTTCTGCCGCGAGCCGGGCCCGCAGGGATGGGACTCGCGCATCCGTCATGCCGGGCTTGAGCACCTCGCCCTCCGGGATCACCTCCCAACCGCCCGATGCTTCAAGGGCGCGATAACGGGCCAGAGCATCGACGAGTTGAAGATATTGGAAGCTCCGGATTTCCAGCTGCTCCATCAGCGCCGCGAAGCCCTCTCCGGCAACATACTCCGCGAAGACCTCCAACGGGTCCCGTTCGATCACCGGCCGGTCGAAATTCCAGGCCGTGTCGAGGGACTCCGGTTCGACCTTGCCAAACGCCATGTGATGGACAAGGCGCATGGCGGCATCGGTCGCAAGGATGTCAAAATCCGCGCCCTGCACCGCATCTCCGCTTTCGGCGACCGCCCTAGCTGTTTCCAACTCTGCGCGGTTGAAGTCCTCGGGGCGGTAGCCCTGAGCCACGGCGCGGTCCACCGCCTGCAACAGAGCGTCGACCTGGCCGTCCCAGGCCGGCGCGTTCTGACGAAAGGCATAGAAGCGTTGCAACGCCGAAGGCTCTGCCAGGCTTGCCCCGGCCAGCCGTCCTTCGGCGAGCGACGTGGCAAGCGCTGCGCCAATCGCCTCATCGCGCTCCCCGGCCAGGGCACCAGAGCCCCAGGCCAGCAAGCCGAGAAAAATGACTACGGGAAACGGGATCTTCATCAAATGGGCCTCCGGCTGTTCCACCGGAAGTTGATCCCTGCCCGTCCGCCGCTGTCAATCCAAGATCGTATCCGAGACTCAGCCGAGCTTCGACGAAACGGCGCGGGCGATGACGCGCTCCTCGTCAGTCTTGACCACAAGCACCTTCACCGAACCGGTGCCAATCTCCTCGTCACTGCGCTCATTGGCCTCTTCGTCCACCGAGATGCCGAGGAAGCCGAGACCGTCCGCCACGCCCTTCCGGATCGCGGGCGAGTTCTCCCCGACCCCGCCGGTGAAGACCAGCGCATCAATACCGCCACCAGCCGCCGCCAGCGCGCCGACCTCGCGGATCACGCGGGCAATGTAATACTCCATCGCCTGCTTCGCGCGCGGGTCGTCCGACTCCTTGAGCGTGCGCATATCATGGGTGATGCCGGAGAGCCCCTTCATCCCCGATTCCTTGTAGAGCAGGTTGGTCAGCTCTTCCTTGGTCATGCCCTTGTCGAGCAGGTAGAGCAGGATGCCCGGGTCGACCTGACCGCAGCGAGTGCCCATCGGCAGCCCGTCCAACGCCGAGAAACCCAGCGTCGAGGCAATGGCCCGGCGCCCGACCACGGCGGTCATCGACGCACCATTGCCCAGATGCGCGATCACGACCTTCTTGTCGGCCAGCTCCGGATGGGTCTTGGCGAGATAACCGGTGATGTAATCGTAGCTCAGTCCGTGGAAGCCGTAGCGGCGGATACCTTCCTCATACATCTCGAGCGGCAGCGCGTAGGCGTCATTGGCGAAGTCGTGACCATGGTGGAACCCGGTGTCGAAACACCCGACCTGGATTGCGTCCGGGAAGGCCTCCATCGCGGCGCGGATCGCGGCGATATTGTGCGGCTGGTGCAGCGGGGCGAGCTTGTTCAGCCCCTCCAACTCCGCGAGGCTCTCTTCGTCCAGCACAACCGGCGCGGAAAAATTCGGCCCGCCATGCACGATCCGGTGACCCACGCCGGTCACCTCGTGATCGCCGAGGATCGGTTTCAGCGCAGTCAGGACCGCCCTCAGCCCGTCCGTGTGATTGGCCTTGCCGAGATCGGTCTCGGTCTTCTCGCCATTGTATTTCAGGATCAGTTTCGCGTCCGGCCCGATCCCGTCGATCTGGCCAACGGCAAATTCCTCGGGCTCGCCTTCGCCCGTCAGATAGACAGAATACTTGATCGAACTGGAACCGGCATTCAGGGTCAGGATTGCGGACATCGGACCACTCCTTTCGTCAATTTCACCCGTTTCGGCGTGGCCAATACTGCAACGTCGATGTTGCACTTGCATTACTGCGACGCAGCATCAGCAGCAAGCGCAGGGCCGCCTGATCCGATGCGTTTGATCAGCGCAGACCCGGTTTTCATCGATTGAACAATGTTTACGCACCATTCATGGCCACGAAATCTCGTTCAAGGCAACAAAAGCCGTCAAGCAAGACTTGACCCCAAACGGCCCGCCCCGCTTCCGAAACATTACGCAGAGGCGTGCCATCAGCTCCCGGAGGGGTGCTGCAATGCAAAATTCAGGATCCTGTTCTCGCCCGTCAGCGGCCGTGACCAGAGTGCGGCAAATGTGTCTCTGAGCTCCGCGCCGCCATGCAGGATGTCATAGACGGCCCGGCAGACAGGCATTTCGAGACCGATTCGGTCAGCCAGGTCGATGACGGAAATCGCGTTCACCTCGCCTTCGACCACGACCTTGTTGCCATTGAAGACATTCTGCCGATCGATCCCGCGACCGAGTTGGACACCGAAGCTCATGTTCCGCGACGTTGTGGAGGAACAGGTCAGCGTCAGGTCGCCGACGCCCGAGAGCCCAGCGATGGTCTCGCGCCGTCCGCCGAGCATCTCGGCCAGCGCCTTCATCTCGTCGATCCCCCAGGTGATCAGCGCGGCCCGGGTGTTCTCCGCATAGCCCGCGCCAGTCATCATCCCGCAGGCAATCGCGACCACGTTCTTGACCGCACCCGCGACCTCCACGCCAACAAGGTCGTCACTGATATACGGCCGGAAGCTGGCCGAGCCGAGCGAGAGCGCCATGCGCGAGGCGGGTGCGGCCTGTGGCTCGCGACGATGCGCCTGTGCAAAGGGAAAGGCCAGCGTAACGGCGGTCGGAAAGTTGCGAACCGTCTCGCTGGCGAAGGTCGGGCCGGACAGCGCGCCGAAATGATGTCCGGGCAGTTCCTCCCCCGCAACCTCGCTCAGGAGCTTGCCGGAGCCAGTCTCGATCCCCTTGGCACAGAGTACGACCGGCGCGTCCGCCGCGAGATACGGCGCCATCTGCCGGCAGATATCGCGCAGGGTCACCGAGGGCGTGACGATCAGCACCGCCTCGGCGCCCTTTAGCACCGCTTCCATATCGCAACTCGCGGCAATCCCCTCGGGCAGTTGCACACCGGGCAGATAGCGCAGGTTGCAGCCCGTCTTGGCGATCGTGGCGATATCTTCCTCGTTGCGCCCCCAGAGCCGGACCTCGCGCCCCGCGCGCCGCGCTACGGCGGCCAGCGCCGTCCCCCAGGCACCCGCGCCGATCACCGCGATGGACCCGTAGGGCCGGGGCACCGTGTTTCGCTCCCGCGCAATCGGTTCGGACATGGCTGGCTCCTCCTCTGATCGCCCGGCGCGGTCATGCCGCTCGAACGGAGCGCGAATCTACCGCTCTCGGCGCCGAAGGCAACCACTGAGACATCGCTCCAATGCCCGGCTTTTCCCGCCCGGTCCAGATGGTAAGGTAGCAACGAAAAACCACCGGAGAAACAATCCGATGCCATCCCGCTTTCGAAGAGCGTTCTCCTTCCTGCGTGCCGTCGGTGACGGCATCGGCAGCCGCCATATCGGCCTGATTGCTGCCGGAGTCGCCTTTTACGGCCTCTTCGCCATCTTCCCGGCCATCACCTCGGTGGTCACGCTCTGGGGCTTCTTCGCCGATCCCGAGATCGTCGCGGACCAACTTGCGGCCTATGAGCCAATGGTGCCGGAGGAGGCCTACGACATTCTGTCCAGCCGCGTGAATGCCATCGCCTCCGGCCCCAAGGAAGTGCTCGGCTGGGCCACCGCCCTCTCCATCGCTGCCGCGCTCTGGGCCACGCGGGCCGGGACGGCGGCGCTGATCCGGGGCTTGAACGCGGTCTACGAGGTGCCGACGCGGAGCGGGCTCTGGAGTACCATCCTGGCGCTGTTGCTCACACTGATGCTCATCGCCGTCGCATTGATTGCCATGGCCAGCGTCGTTGTCGCGCCGGTCCTGCTCGCCTTTCTGCCGCTCGGACCCTATTCGGGGCTGGCGATCGATGCGCTGCGCTGGCTCGTCGGCATCGGTGTCGTGCTGCTCGGCATCGGACTGCTCTACCGATTCGGACCGAACCGCCCCGACGCGCGCAGCCCGCTCGTCTCGCCCGGCTCCGTCTTCGCGGTCTGCCTCTGGGCCATCGTCTCGGTCGGCTTCTCGATCTATCTGGAGAATTTCAGCAACTACAATGAGGTCTACGGTTCGCTCGGGGCGGTTATCGCGATGCTGATGTGGTTCTATCTCAGCGCCTTCGTGGTGTTGCTGGGCGGGCTGATCAATGCCGAGAGCGAACGCCTCGACACGCCCCCCGCCCCCATGTCCAATAAATCTGAAGAGCCCGAGATCCGGCAAGATCCTCCCGATCCGGCCCCGGTCGCGTGACCACACCGCTCGAATACATCCGGCGCGGCTTGCGCTGGCTGGACCGCATGATGCGGATCACTTCCCAGCTCAATCTAGGTCTGCTCTCTGCCGGTGTCGCCTTTTTCGGCCTGCTGGCCTTCTTCCCCGCCTTGGGCGCGCTCGTAACGCTCTGGGGCGCCTTCGCCGATCCGGCCGTCATCGAGGCCCAGATAGGCGCCTATGACCAGCTTGTCCCGGATCCGGCGACCCACGCCATCGCCACCCGCCTGCACAATCTCGCCCAGCAGCCCAAACCCGCGCTCGGGCTGGCCTCGGTCACCTCCTTCCTGCTGGCGCTCTGGGTCTCGCGACTGGCCGTCGCCGGGCTGATCCGGGCGATGAACGCCGTCTACCGGACCGACGCGCGCGGCCCGTTGCGCCATAACGGCCTCTCCATTGCGCTGACCCTGCTGCTTATGGGCGTCGCCATGGTCGCCATCGCCACGATCTTCTTCGTGCCGCTGGCGGGCCAGGTCTTCCTGAACATGCCGCCTCCGGGCGCGGGCGTCGAGCTGATGCGCTGGTGCGTCGCGATGGCTGCCGCCGGGTTCGGGCTTGCCGTTGTCTATCGCTACGGGCCGAACCGGGCGCCGCAGCGCACACCCTGGCTCTCTTTCGGCGCTGCGTTCGCGCTGCTGAGTTGGGGCGCGGCCTCCTGGGGCTTCGCTGCCTTCCTGCAGCTGCACAATCGCTACGATATCGTCTATGGCTCGCTCGGCACCAGCGTCGCCATGCTGCTCTGGTTCTATATCACGGCTTATGTCGTCGTGCTGGGCGGTCTGCTCAATGCCGAGATCGAAGGAGTGGATCTCGACAGTCCCTGACCCGCGCCGCGATGGGGCTTGCCCCGCGCCGCGCCCCGGCCTATCCCGGCGCAACCCCAGCCTGACGGACCGCGCCCGTGCTCCTCTACCGCTTCCTCCTGACACTGCTTGCGCCCGTCTTCGCGGCGCTTCTCCTGCTGCGTCGGCTCAAGAAGCGCGAGAACCGTAGCGATCTCGGCGAGAGGCTCGGCCGCGTGAAGCCGCTGTCAGGCGACGCGACCATCCTCTGGCTGCACGGCGCTTCGAATGGCGAGCTGACCTCCGCGCGCGAACTGATCGAGGCGCTGCTTCGGCGCAACCCGCGCCTGCGCATCCACATCACGGCCAATACCGTCACCGGACGGGACATGGCCCGGAGCTGGCGCCTGCCGCGCGTCACTGCCAGCCTCGCCCCGTTGGATTTCCGCGCCTGTCTCCACCTCTTCCTCGCCCGCATCCGTCCGGACGCCTTCCTCTTGCTCGAAGGCGATCTCTGGCCGAACCGCTTCGCGATGGCCGCCGCGCGCGGCCTGCCGGTCGCGATGGTCTCCGCCCGCATCTCCGCCGGCAGCTTCAAGAAATGGTGCCGCCTCGGCGGGCTGGCCGCACAGATGATCCGCGCCGTCACCCTGCTCTCGGCGCAGGACGCAGCCTCCGAGGCGCGGTTTCGCGCCCTTGGCCTGCCGGAGGCGGTTCTCCTGCCGCGGCTGACGCTGAAATCTTCCGTGCTGATGCCCCCGCCCGGGGCGGACCAGCTTGCGCCCTTCCAGAGTGTCTTCGATCGTGCCGAGACCCTGCTCGCCGCCTCAACCCATGCGGGGGAGGAGGAACAGGTCCTCGCTGCGTTCCAGGCCGCCCGCGCCACGCGTCCGAACCTGCGATTGATACTGGCGCCGCGCCATGTGCCGCGCAGCGATGAGGTCGCGGCCCTGCTGGCAGCGTCGGGGCTCCGCTATCGCAGGCGTTCGACCGGGGACCTTCCCGACGCGGACTGCGCGGTCTATCTCGCCGACACGATGGGCGAGATGGCGCTCTGGTACGCGCTCGCCGGGCAATGCTTCGTCGGCGGTTCGCTGGTCGACAAGGGCGGCCATACGCCGTTCGAGCCGGCCCAGTTCGACTGCGCCATCCTGCACGGACCCTTTCTCTCCAATTTCGCGGAACCTTTCGATGCGCTGGCGCAAGCCCGTGGCGCGCTGGCTGTCGCGGATGCCGAAGCGCTTGGTACAGCACTTGCGACGCTTGATGGTCCCACCCGCGCGCATCTCACGCGCGCGGCCCGCACGGCGCTTGCGCTCGACGAGACAGGCGGCATGACCGACCTGCTGGAACAGCTCGAAGCAGCGCTGCCGCTCGGCTAGCCTGCCGCGTTCCGGTTCCAGTAGCGGAAGGTTGCGAAATCGGCCGGCAGCCCCTGACCGCTGGCATCCTGCGCCGCCATGCCGACAAAAGCGCCCGTGAAATTCGAATGCTCCCCGCGGCCGCCCTCGTCTGAGAGCACCGAGGCGTCGAGCACCGGCCCGATCAAAGCCCATTCGCTTCCGGGAACACGCCAGCGGAACTGCAACGCATCGAGATCCACGTCGACCCCGAGTTCCAGCAGCCCCTCCGGCACCGGCACCCCCTCGCCAATCGGCCGCTCGATGGTGCCTTCGGGCCAAAGCCCCGGGCAGGACTGGATGGCAAGCGCGCGGTTCCCGGCTTCGTCACGGGAGAGAAAAAGATAGTGGAACTGGTGCCGGTTGTAATAGGCGGCGAGCCCGGCCTGTGATTGGAAATCGCGTGGCTCGAAGGCGAGAACCGTTTCCGCCGAGTAGCGCCAACCGGTCTGGCGTCGCGCCAAAAGCGCCTGTTCGAACCAGGACCCGATGGATTCGCGCCCAAAGAGTCGCAAATGGCCCGGACGCACGGTGGTCGAGAAAATCCGCTCTGTCTCCGGCGTCCGCAGCCACTGGAAGTCGAGATCCATCGTGCCGTCGAAACGGTATTCCTTGCACTCCTCGGTGTAGCCATCCGGACGTAGGCTGTCCTGCGGGTCGTCGCAATACATCCAGCCATCCGCCCCCCACCAGGCCCGGGTGATCCCGGTCTCGCGGCCAAGCGGACAGCGGCGCAGGCCCGGCAAGGGCCGTCCGCAGAGAAAGCTGTGCCACCAACCCTCAGAATCGCCGGCCGGCTGGCCATGGCCGATCCGCAGCAACCCGGCTTCGGGTTTGTCCGCCGCAGTCAAAACGTGGGTCTGCGGGTGCAGCTCATAGGGGCCGGTGATCGTGTCGGCGCGGGCGTGGGTGACGGCGTGCTCGTAGCCGGTGCCGCCCTCGGCGGTGATCAACACGTATTTGCCATCATGCCTGAGCAGATGCGGCGCCTCGGTCAGGCCGCGCGCGGAGCCTTCGAAGATCCGCGTCACCGGGCCAACGAGGGTCCGTTTCGCGTGATCATATTCCTGCAACAGGATGCCGGCGAAATGCCCGCCCGGATGCGGCCCCTCGGCGCCGCGATAGTCCCACTGCATGTTGACGAACCATTTGCGGCCATCCTCATCGTGGAACAGCGAGGGATCGAAGCCGGAGGAGTTCATCCGCACCGGGTCCGACCAGGGGCCGGTGATCGCGGGCGCCGTGGTCAGGTAATTATGCGCGTCCTTGTAGCTGCCGTCGAAGCGCTTCACATTGGTATAGATCAGCCAGAACAGCCCATCCGCATAAGACAGCGCAGGCGCCCAGACGCCGCAATTGTCCGGGTTGCCACGCATGTCCAGCAGGGCGGCACGGTCGAGCGGGCGGGCAACGAGCTCCCAATCGCTGAGGTTCTTGGAGGCATTGATCTCGACGCCGGGATACCATTCGAAGGTCGAGGTCGCGATATACCAGGTATCGCCGGCCTTGCAGAGCGAGGGGTCGGGGTGAAAGCCCGGCAGGATCGGGTTGGAGACCATGGTGTTTCTCCCATTCGTGGCCAGCGGCGCGTTGTCGGAGCGAGAGCCGCGTCTCGCGAGTTTTGCCTGTATCATCGCCGTCCCGCAGCGCGACGCCAAGGGGAGATGCAGCTGCCGCGCGGTCATTTCGCAGGGGGGGAGGGGCGAGGTCGAACGGGGTGCGTTGCCGACGCCACGGACCTTCGCTGCTCTTGCGACGGTAGCCGTGCCAGCGCCTGCCAGGGGATGGCGCTGGCACGGCGGGCTTCGCCGTTGACTCCGTGCCAACGTCACTTGGCGCCCCGCCGCAAGACGCCAGCGGAGCGCCCTGTCTACCCTTCCGGCGCCTCGTAGACCCCGACCATCCAGTTGATCCCGAACCGATCCGTCACGGTTCCGAAGCCGGGGCTGAAGAAAGTCGCGGCGAAGGGCATCGTCACCTGTCCACCCTCGGCCAGCGCGTTGAACCATGCCTCTGCGCCGGCAGCATCCGCGGCATCCACCGAGATCGAACAGCCTGCCATCGGCTGGTACTGCCCCATGTCATCGCAGCCCATCAACGCGCCACCGAGGAAATTGAGCACCGAATGCATCACCCAACCGGCCTTCTCCGGCGGCATCTCCATCGGTCCTTCGGCGAAGGTCATCGTCGCAGCCACCTCGCCGCCGAAAAGCCCGGCATAGAAGTCCATCGCCTCCCGGCATTGGCCATCCTTGAACATCACATAAACGGTCGGGGTCATTCCGCGTCTCCTGAACAAAACACCTGCCCACACAGGCTACAGCACTCAGTGTAACACGATTCCGACAAGTCCTACGCCTTGCGTATGTGCCCGCGCCGCGCTAGGTGCCGCCCCAACGCATTCCAAGGAGACCGAAATGGGTTTCAAGACCGGCATCGTGGGCCTGCCGAATGTCGGCAAATCCACGCTCTTCAACGCGCTGACCAGAACCGCCGCTGCCCAGGCCGCGAATTTTCCCTTCTGCACCATCGAACCGAATGTCGGCGAGGTGGCCGTGCCGGACACGCGGCTGGACAAGCTCGCAGAGATTGCCGGCTCCAAACAGATCATCCCCACGCGGATGACCTTCGTCGACATTGCCGGCCTGGTGAAGGGTGCCTCCAAGGGCGAGGGGCTTGGCAACCAGTTCCTCGCCAATATCCGCGAATGTGATGCCATCGCCCATGTGCTGCGCTGCTTCGAGGATGGCGATGTGACCCATGTCGATGGCCGGGTGAACCCGGTCGAGGATGCTGAAACCATCGAGACCGAGCTGATGCTGGCCGACATGGAGAGCATCGAGAAACGCCTGCAGGGGCTGGTGCGCAAGATCAAGGGCAATGACAAGGAGGCGCTCCAGCAGGACCGCTTGCTGCGCGCCGCCCTCGAAGCGCTGGAGAATGGCCAGCCCGCCCGCAGCGTCGAGATCGATGCCGAGGACGCCAAGGCCTGGGAGATGCTGCAGCTCCTGACCACGAAGAAGATCCTCTATGTCTGCAATGTCTCCGAGGATGAGGCCGCAGAGGGCAACGCGCATTCGAAGGCCGTCGAAAAGATGGCCGCCGAGCAGGGCGCCGCTGCCGTGGTGATCTCGGCCAAGATCGAGGAAGAGATCTCCCAACTCGAGCCGGAGGAGGCCGAGATGTTCCTCTCCGAGCTGGGACTGGACGAGGCCGGGCTCGACCGGTTGATCCGCGTCGGCCATGATTTGCTTGATCTTCAGACCTATTTCACCGCCGGTCCGAAAGAAGCCCGCGCCTGGACCATCCACAAGGGCGACAGTGCGCCCAAGGCCGCCGGCGTCATCCATGGCGATTTCGAACGCGGCTTCATCCGCGCCGAGACCATCGCCTACGAGGATTACGTCGCCTGCGGTGGCGAGACCGGTGCCAAGGAGGCCGGGAAGATGCGGGTCGAGGGCAAGAGCTATATCGTGCAGGACGGCGACGTCATGCATTTCCTCTTCAACGCCTGAACCGGCCGCAAAAGCGCCCCACCGGAAGAAAACTGCCTCGAGAAAGCACCGCCGAACGACGCTCGTTCGGCGGCAGCGCCGCTTGAGCGATCCAAGCAGAAATGTCCTAATCACGCGCAGAACACATCCGCGTCAGAGCCCGGATGAGAGAATGGCCCCGTGTCGCGCTTCCCACCGCGCCCGGCGTTCGAAAGTTCATGTGTGGAGCGCAGCCACGCTTCCGACACCGGCTGAAAAACCCTTTTCAAACAAACCGTTCAGCTGCATCCCTCTGGACAGCGAACGAACCAGACCCGATGCCTCGGGCATCCCGGCCTCGATGGCCGTCTCGAAGATGCCAGATCAGATGATCCCGCAAAAACCGCGGAACCAGTGATCCACATTCCCCTGCGCGGCGTAGATCAGACAGTTCGAAAGAGAAAATGAAGACCCATTCAAGAGTTCATTCGGCGCCGCGGCGACCGAGCTGGTTGGTTTCGGACTGTTGGAACAATGCGAGACGGAGGATCAAATGGCAAATATCGTAAACACGGTCGTGGAACTCAGTGGTGCGCCGGGAACGACTGATACCAATGGTATGGATTTCGACCTGCTGAGGGAGGCCGTCCTGACGGCGGGCCTCGCTCCGGCTTTGAGCAATGAGGACGCCACGTTCACGGTATTTGCCCCGAACGACGATGCCTTCATCGGGCTCGCCCAGACGCTCGGCTATGGTGGGTCGGATGAGGGCGGCTCGCTCGGCTTCATCGTCGATGCGCTGACGCTTCTCGGCGGGGGCGATCCGATCCCGCTCTTGCAGAGCATCCTGACTTATCACGTCGTGGACAGCGGCGCATTCGACTTGGCAACCGTGGCCAGCCTGGGCGACGGCGCATCGATCGCGACCTTGCAAGGCGGCAGCGTGACACTCAACCTGTCTGCGCCCGGCCTCGTCGATCTCGATCCCGGGCTGCCCGATCCGAACCTGATCGGCTTCGATGTCGACGGTGGCAATGGCATCATCCACGTCCTTGACGGTGTCTTGCTGCCATTGCCCGTCAGCTCGATCCTGACGCAGCCCGGAACGGATTTCATCATCGGCGATGACGATGGCGATTCATACAATACCGGGTCTGGCAATGACTTCATCGATGGCAATGGCGGTGCCGACATCATCCGAGCCGGTATCGGCAACGACGTCGCGTTCGGCGGCAGCGGAAACGATTGGATCTCGGGGGCGCGGGGCAATGACATCCTGAAAGGCGAATCCGGAAACGACAAGATTTACGGTGGTGGCGGAAACGATGCCATGGACGGCGGCTCCGGCAATGACTGGATGTCTGGTGGACGCGGCGCCGATATCATGGACGGCGGCTCCGGGCGCGACAAGATCTATGGCGGTCACGGCGATGACATCATCGAGGGTGGCGCCGGCAACGACCGGATGATCGGTGGTGGCGGACGCGACACATTCGTTTTTGGAAACGGCAGCGACGATGACATCATTTTCTTCTTCCGGAACGGCGTCGACAAGATCGACCTGTCGTCCTACGAGGGAATCGACAGCTACTCCGATATCGAAGACCAGATCGACGGGGGGTTCTTCGGATCTCGGATCCACTTCGAAGATGGCGACAGCGTCCTTCTCTTCGGAACGCGCGAACACCTGCTGGACGAGAGCGACTTCATTTTCGCGGAAGACATGATCGCCTGATACAGCCACCACTTCACCGAGCAAACAAGGAAGCCGGCGGGACATTCCCTCGGCTTTCCCTTTTTTCAGGTTCCTGGCCATCGACGCCTCCGAACGGATCGGGCAAGGCGGTCATCGGCTGATCGAAGCGAAACGGCCCGACGCCATGCCCGAACTCGGCGCCATCGTCTTCGCGAAGGACGGGCACCAGGACAGGCCCTCCCCGGGGACCGTGCTCGAATCGTTCCAGGCGACAGTGCCCCCACGGCAGAAACGCCCGTACCGGCGTCAACAATTCATCGCCAACCACAGGCATTGTTCCACCAAGAACCGGAAAATTCGTCTCTTAACCGTCTGAATTTGACTTTCCGCGCACGGATGACACCTTGATCATGGGTGGGTGGCTCGTCCGAAGCGGTGGAAAAGCCGCGCGAGGGAGTGTGATTTGCGCGTTGGAACTATGAGACAGGACCGTCCCCAGTCGACCGGACAGGCTTGTGCTGAACTGGCGGCGCAGGGTGCCCCCGTGTCCAGCCCCCGGCACCGCCCGGGAAGCGGCCTGCGAGACCGCCATCGATGAATAGCAGGATCATGCCTTCGGACCTGAGCGCCTCTTCCCGTGTCAGACGCATTGCCGAAGATCCGTTCATACGGGCCCGGACGATGTCCGTGCACACCAACCTCCCGGTCAATCTGGACGGCACCATCTATGTGACCGGCACTCACGCTGAGGCACCGGAGCCCCGGATCGGAGGGTATTTCCATGATGCATGAGATCGCCCCCGCGCTCGAGCGCCTCGCCCCCCGCTCGTCCTCCGAAATGCGCGTGGCCTTGATACACTACTGGCTGGTCGGAATGCGCGGCGGCGAGAAGGTGCTCGAAGCGCTCTGTCGCATGTTCCCTCAGGCCGATATCTACACACATGTTGTGGTTCCGGACGCGCTCTCAGAGACGCTCAGGCGGCACCGGATCAGGACGACATTCATCGCAGGCCTCCCGATGGCCGCGACGCAGTATCGGAAATACCTGCCCTTCATGCCCCGCGCCCTGGAACAGCTCGACCTCTCGGGCTACGACCTTGTGCTCTCCTCCGAGAGCGGTCCGGCCAAGGGCGTCATCGGCCCGCCCGAAGCGCCGCACCTGTGCTACTGCCATTCGCCCATGCGCTACCTCTGGGATCAATACCACACCTATCGCGACGGTGCCGGCTGGCTGACGCGACAGGTCATGCCGCATGTGGCCCATCGGCTGCGCCAATGGGATGTCACATCTGCCGCCCGCGTCGACCGGTTTGTCGCCAACTCGACCCATGTCGCCGCCCGGATCAGGAAATACTGGCGCCGGGAGGCCGGTATCGTCCACCCGCCAGTCAACGTCGAGGCGTTCGCCCCCGTCCCGCAGGCGGAACTCGGCGATTTCTATCTCTGGGCCGGCGAGCTCGCTCCCTATAAACGTCCCGACATCGTCATCGAGGCCTTTAACAGGCTCGGCCGCAAGCTCGTGGTGATCGGTGGCCCCGACAAGACCGTTGCCGCGCGACAAGCACGGGCGAAGGACAATATCGTCTTCCTCGGCCATGTTTCCTTTGACGTCCTGAAGTCGCAAATGGCGCGCTGCAAGGCTCTGCTGTTTCCCGGCGAGGAGGATTTCGGCATCACACCGGTAGAGGCGATGGCCTCCGGCCGCCCAGTCATCGCCTATGGGCGCGGCGGAGCGCTGGACACGGTGATCGACGGGGAAACCGGGCTGCTCTTCCCCGAGCAGAGCCCCGAAGGGCTGATCAGCGCGATCGAGCGCTTCGAAGCCGACGGGCTGGACCGGCCCGACACGGCGAGGCTGCTCGCCCATGCCAAACGCTTTGACGAGGCCAGCTTCCGCGCAGGCATGGAATGCGAACTGCTGAAACAGGGCGTCCGGGTGGTGCAATGATCGGGGGTGATCTCAGGATCCGGTCACTGGAACCCGCGCAGACACGCCTCGACGCGTTGCGCGCGACCCTGGGCGAGGACGAACACGCATCGCTCTCTCCCCCCCTCTGGCCCGCTGGCTTCTTCCGGCGCTGGACCCGTAGAGAAGCGTTGGTCAAGGCGCTCGGGACCGGGTTGACCGTGGAAATGGACGCACTCGATGTCTCGCTGAGCCCCGGTGCACCGGCCGAGATGAAAGCCATTCGGCTACCCAGCGCGCGCGCCGAAGACTGGTCCCTGACCCATTTCGACCTCGCGGACGGTTTCGTCGGCGCTCTGGCAACCCGCGGCCCGGCGCGGATCACCCTGCGCGATTGCACCCTGCCCCTGGTCAGACAAGATCAGACGGCCTCTTTCGAAAAACGCCTCCCCACCAGCACAATCCCGAATCCGTAAACAGTTTGTTAATACGACTCCGGGTGGTTCTTTCTCTGAAATGTGACAGATTGATATTGGGTGTGGTCCTCATTGACACAATTGAGGGCGGCTGCGAGAGCGGTCTAGAAAGTTGTATGAGAAAGCAGAACGAAACAATCTCCCCTTTCCGCTCATTGCCTAATGTTCACAGCCCATCGCCCTCTGCCGTTTCGGAAAACATGGTTAATGCCTTGCACAAAATCAGAGTGTCGAAGCGCGTGCTCAACAGTGTCCTGGAGGGGGACACACTGACGCGTTTCCCGCCTGTAATGGGGACGATCACGGCGGTGCTTCTGATGTACGAAAGCAGCTCGGAGGTCTTCCGTCAGACCCGGATCGGACATGCACATAAACGCTTTGGCAGCCTGAAACCTCGGGCGACGACCCCGGATGCGGATGCCCGCGTTCAGGAATTGCCGGAACGAGATCCGGCAGCCCGCACTCAAGACCACCAATTCCGTGCTGAGTGGGTGCGACGCCCGGTGAGGCCACGCGAGATCGATTTCACGTCAGCAACAAGCTGCAAATCCCAAACAAGAGGAACAGGCATGACAGAATTTCAAAATACCAGGCGACATGCCTGGTCATGCGAAAAAACTGCGCCCTCCCCCTCCGTCATGGGGCGAGAATTAGTCGGTGCCATGGTATAGGCAATACTCATTACACCCCAGACGCTGAGATTTAAGTGACCGTTGTGGGAATTGCAGTCAAAGGAATTTGCCCAATGAAAGCCACGACCCGCCCCGCCCAAGACAGGCCATCGCCAGAGGATGCACCGATTCCACCCGGTCCGCGTCGGCTGATCCTTGGCGTTCCAACCTCAGGTCGGCGCGAGATACTGACCGAGACCGTTCGCCATATCACCGAACAGGAGCGTCTGCCGGATCTCGTGGTCCTCGCCGTTGCGCAAGAACGGGATATCGACCGCGCCGCCCTGACCGGGTTGCCCTTTCCGATCAAGGTCGTGGTCGGTGCGCGCAGCCTGTCTGCCCGGCGCAACCGGATCCTCGAACAGATCGAATTGGCGGACATCCTGATGTTCCTCGATGACGATTTCCTGATGGCGCCGAATTACTTCGCCGAGGTGATGGCAGTGTTCGAGCGCCATCCCTATATCGTCCTGGCCACCGGGGCGGTGATAGCCGATGGGGTGGTTGGTCGCGGATACGATCATGAGACCGGCCAGCAGATCCTTGACCGGGAAGCCGTCCTGACCGCGCCGGAGCAATTGAAAGACGTCTATAACGGCTATGGCTGCAACATGGCGGTTCGCGCACGACCGATCCTGACATTCGGGCTGCGCTTCGATGAAGCCCTGCCGCTCTATTCCTGGCTGGAGGATATCGACTTCTCACGCCAGCTTGCCGATTATGGTCGTCTCGTGCGTTCCAACCTTCTGCGCGGTGTGCATCTTGGCACCAGGACCGGCCGTACGCCGGGGCGGCGGCTGGGCTACTCGCAGATCGTTAATCCCGTCTACATGCTCCGCAAGGGAACTGTCTCGACCCGCAAGATGCTGCTCCTGACCGGGCAGGTCTTCGCCTCCAACCTGGTCCATTCGATTCGCCCGCGGCAATGGATCGACAGCCGGGGACGGCTTCGCGGCAATCTCCGCGCCTTCTGGGATATACTTCGCGGAAAGATCGATCCACGGCGGGCGAGCGAGATCTAACGAGGCTCAGCGCGGCAAACGACTCGCGCCCCGAAAGCGATTGCGGGTGCGGCCCGCCATTTTGCATCCTGTCGCGCCCACACTCTCGGCTGCGTGTCGATCCCCGTTTAGCCGGCCAAGGCGTCCAGTGCTGCTTTCAGATCCAGCGCGCCGTCGTAGAGCGCACGCCCGGAGATGACGCCGGAAATTCCGATCGCGTCCCGCAACGCTTCGATATCCTTGAGCGAGGACACCCCGCCCGACGCGATGACCGGTATGGTCGTGGCGCGCGCAAGCGCCGCCGTCGCCGAGACGTTCGGGCCCTGCATCGCACCGTCGCGGTCGATATCAGTGTAGATGATCGCGGCGATGCCAGCATCTTCGAGCTGCCCGGCCAGGTCGGTCACGGTCACCTCGGTCTCCTCGGCCCAGCCGCGCGTGGCGACTTTTCCGTTGCGCGCATCGAGCCCTACGGCCACCTTGCCGGGAAAGAGCGAAGCCGCCTCGCGCACGAGGTCCGGGTTTTCGACGGCCACGGTTCCGAGGATCACCCGCGCAACCCCCTTGTCGAGCCACATCTCGATGGTTTCGATATCGCGGATGCCGCCGCCAAGCTGGACCGGCACATCCACCGCGGCCAGGATTGCCTCGACCGCGGCCGCGTTCACAGGGCGCCCGGCAAAGGCGCCGTTGAGATCAACGAGGTGCAGCCATTCGCTGCCCGCCTCGACGAACTGGCGCGCCTGCGCGGCCGGATCGTCGCCAAAGACCGTGGCCTTCTCCATGTCGCCCTTGAGCAGACGCACGCAATGGCCGTCCTTCAGGTCGATTGCGGGATAGAGGATCATGTCGTGGCCCTTTCTTCTGGTCTCGGACCGCTCTGTGCCATGTGTCGCGGGCGAATGCAAAGCGACGGGACGTCATTGTTGATCCCTCGCGTGGGGCTGCGACAGACTGCCCGGAATGTGAATGGGAGGACACCACATGAAGAAGCTCGCCCTGGCGGCGGCCTTAGTCTGTTTCGGCAGCATAGCGACCGCGGATCCGATTCTCGGCACCTGGAAGACGCAACCCGGCGATGACGGCAATTTCGCGCATGTCACCCTGACGTCCTGCGGCAGCGCGATCTGCGGCACGATTGGCAAGGCGTTCAATGGCGCGGGGAAATCCGTTTCTTCCGACACGGTCGGCAAGCGGATGGTCTGGGACATGACGGCGAGTGGTGGTGGGAAATATTCCGGAGGCAAGATCTGGGCACCGGACCGCGACAAGACCTACAAGTCGAAAATGGCGCTGTCAGGCAATTCGCTGAAAGTCTCGGGCTGTGTCGGTCCGATCTGCCGCAGCCAGACCTGGACCCGGGTGAACTAGCCGCCGCGTGCCGGGGCGGGCAGAGATTTGCCCGCTCCGGTCTACCGGTTTTCCGCCCGTTCTGTCCTGCCGGATCAGCCCGCTCGCCCGCGCGCGGCAAGGCGGGGCAGCATGGCAGAAAAGTCCTTCCCGCCCCCCTCTTCTGCTTCCACGAACTGCGCATAGAGCGCCATCGCTGCCGCCCCCAGCGGCGTGTCGGCATCCGCGGCCTCGGCGGCCTGCTGGCTCAGGCGCAGGTCCTTGAGCATGAGGGCCGCGGCGAAACCGGGCTGGTAGTCGTTATCCGCCGGCGAGGTCGGGCCAACGCCGGGCGCGGGGCAATAGGCGTTCATCGACCAGGAATAGCCCGAGGAGGTCGAGACCACGTCGAACATCTTCTGGCGGTCGAGCCCGAGCTTGTCGGCCAGCGCGAACGCCTCGCAGGTGCCGATCATCGTGATGCCGAGGATCATGTTGTTGCAGATCTTCGCCGCCTGACCGGCCCCGGCCGCACCGCAATGCACCGCCTTCTGCCCCATCACCTCGAAGAGCGGCGCGACGGTGGCAAAGGCGGCGTCGCTGCCGCCGGCCATGAAGGTCAGCGTGCCGGCCGAGGCGCCGCCAACGCCGCCCGAGACCGGCGCATCCACCGCTGAGAGCCCCGCCGCCTCCGCCGCGTCAGCCACCGCGCGGGCGCTGTCGACATCGACCGTCGAGCAATCCAGATGCACCGCCCCCGGCGCCATAGCACCGTGGATCTCTGCCGCAACCGCTCGCAGGATCTCGCCATTTGGCAGCATGGTGACGACGACATCCGCGCCACGCGCCGCCTCCATCGCGCTCTCCACAGGCGAAACGCCGTCCGGGCAGGGAGCGGCAAGGTCGAACCCCGTCACCTCATGCCCCGCCGCCGCAAGATTGGCCGCCATCGGCGCGCCCATATTTCCAAGTCCGATAAACCCGATTTTCATGCCGTCTCCTCCCCCTGTTCCGCATCCTCGAATGTCAGCGCGTCAGCGCCCAACGGCCGCAGCATCTCGCTCACCATGGAGGGCGTGATCTCCTCCAGCCCGTATTGCCAACACGGGCTGCGATCCTTGTCGATGATCGCAGCCCGAATGCCTTCGAGGAAATCCGAATTCTCCAGCGATCGGTGGGTGAAGCGATATTCAAGCCCGAGCGCCTGCCGGATGCCCGCCCCCTCGCCGAGCCGATGCGCCATTTCAACCGTACAGCCCATGGCCAGCGGGGAATTCCGCCCGAGCGCTTTCAACGTCGCACGCGTGAACTCGGTCTCCTCGCTGCGCAGCGAACGAAGGATGTCGCCCAGGGTCTCGCCGCCGAAATGCCGTTCGATCTCGTCCCGCTTGCCGTCCAACGGCCCCTCGGGCGGCGCGCTGGCGGCGGCGTCGATCCGGGTCCAGTCGCCCGTCTCCTCAAGTGTTGCGATCAGCGCCGGCCATTCGGCTTCGGGCACGAAGTAATCCGCGAACCCGGCCAAGATCGCATCCGCCGGTCCCATCCGCGTACCCGTTGTACCGAGATACTCGCCCAACCGCCCCGGCGCGCGCGCCAGCAGCAGCGAGCCGCCGACATCCGGCACCAGCCCGATGCCGCATTCGGGCATGGCGATCTGGCTGCTCTCGCAGACGACCCGGTGCGAACCGTGGCACCCGACTCCCACGCCGCCACCCATGGTGAAGCCTTGCAGGAAGCTCGCCACCGGCTTGGGAAATTCGAAGATCCGGGCATTCATCCGGTATTCGTCACGCCAGAAACGCTGACCGTACGTGTATTCGCCCGCCATCCCCGTGGAATACATCTGCGCAATGTCCCCGCCGGCGCAGAAGGCCTTCTCGCCCTCGGCGTCGATGACCAGCATGGCGACGTCGTCATCCCCGGCCCAGTCCTTCAGCGCGGCGTCGATGGCGAGGCACATCTCGTAGCTCAGCGCGTTGAGCGCCTTGGGCCGCGTCAGCGTAATCCGCCCGGTGCGGCCGACCTTGCGGATGGAGATTTCACTCATCGGTTGCTCACCATCTGCCGCGCCACGATCAGGCGCATGATCTCGTTCGTGCCTTCGAGGATCTGGTGGACGCGCAGGTCACGCACGATCTTCTCGATCCCGTAATCGGCGAGATAGCCATAACCGCCATGGAGCTGGAGGCACTGGTCGGCGACGCGGCTCCCCGTTTCGGTGACGAACTTCTTCGCCATGGCGCAGAACTTCGTCGCATCCGGCGCGCCCTGGTCGAGCTTCCAGGCGGCCTGGCGCAGGAAGGTGCGCGCGGCCTGCATCTCGATCTCCATATCCGCGAGGCGGAATTGCAGCGCCTGGAACTGGTCGATGCTCTGCCCGAACGCCTTGCGCTCGGACATGTAAAGCAGCGTCGCATCGAGTGCGGCCTGAGCGGCGCCGAGGCTGCAGGCGGAAATGTTCAGCCGTCCGCCATCGAGTCCGGCCATGGCATAGGCAAAGCCGCGCCCCTCCTCGCCGAGCAGGTTCTCCGCAGGAACCAGAACATCATCCATCTGCACGGCTCGCGTCGGCTGGCTCTTCCAGCCCATCTTGGCCTCCAACCCGCCATAGGAGAGCCCGTCCGTTCCGTCCTCGATCACCAGCGCGGAGATGCCTTTCGGGCCGTCCTGCCCGGTCCGTGCCATGACAATATAGGCGTCGGAATAACCCCCACCGGAGATGAAAGCCTTTGTGCCGGTGAGGCTGTAGCCGGCATTGCTGCGCTCCGCCTTCGTCTTCAGCGCCGCCGCGTCCGAGCCCGAGCCCGGTTCGGTCAGGCAGTAGGAGAACACTGTCTCCATGCTGAGGGCGCCGGGCAGGTAACGGGCCTTGAGCTCATCGGAGCCGAACTTGTCCAGCATCTTGCAGCACATGTTGTGGATCGACAGGAAGGCCGCCACCGAGGCGCAGGACATCGAGAGCGCCTCGAAGACCAGCGTCGCGTCCAGCCGGCTCAGCCCCGAGCCGCCTGCCTCTTCGGAGACGTAGAGCCCGCCAAAGCCCAGCTCGGCCAGTTTCGGCCAGAGATCCTTCGGAATCGTGCCCTCTTCCTCCCAGCCGGCGGCAAAGGGCGCGATGTATTCTGCGCCAAAGGCGCGGGCCATGTCGAATATGGCCACCTGTTCCTCGGTGAGCGCGAAATCCATGAGCCTCCTCCCCAAAGCTGACGGAAATTGAATATCCGTTCAATTTCCATGGGAGGGGGGTGGGAGGCAAGCAAAATTCTTCGCCCCGGACGGGAGGTCCGGGGCGAACAGGTCAGTGTGCGGGGCGGATGAAACTGCCATTGCGCAGCTCGCGGAAGGCCTGACGCAACTCCTCCTGCGTGTTCATCACGATGGGGCCATGCCAGGCAACGGGTTCGCGGATCGGAGCACCGGCGACCAACAGGAAGCGAATCCCCTCCGGTCCGGCCTGCACGACAACCTCATCGCCCTGCCCGAAGCGGATCACGGTGCGGTTGCCGGAGAGGTCGCGGATATTCACCTCTTGGCCCATCACCTCCTTCTCCAGCAACACGCCCTGCGGCGCGGCCGCGTCGGCAAAGGCCCCAGCGCCCTCGAAGACATAGGCGAAGGCCTGCCGCCGGGTATCAATCGGGAAGGTCTTGCGCCGTCCGGCAGGGACGAAGATGTCGAGATAGAGCGGGTCCGCCGCGATCCCGTCAACCGGACCGCTCTTGCCGTAAAACGCGCCGGTGATCACCTTGATCCGGGTGCCATCATCCTCCTCGATCAGTGGAATATCGGCGGCGGTCACATCCTGATAGCGCGGCGTTGTCATTTTCAGGTCGCCGGGCAGGTTGGCCCAGAGCTGGAAACCATGCATCCGCCCCGACGCGCTGCCTTCCGGCATCTCCTGATGCAGGATTCCAGAACCGGCGGTCATCCACTGGACATCGCCCGCGCCGAGCCGACCGGTATTGCCCAGGCTATCCTGATGCTCGACCGTGCCATCGAGCACATAGGTGATCGTCTCGATGCCCCGATGCGGATGCCAGGGGAATCCGGCGCTGAAATCTTCGGGGCGCTCGTTGCGGAAGTCGTCGAAGAGCAGGAACGGGTCCATCAACTCCGGCTCCTGAAAGCCAAAGGCGCGGTGCAGCTTCACGCCGGCCCCTTCCATAGTCGGAACCGCGTGGGAGATACGGTCAACAGGTCTCAGTGACATGATCTGTCTCCTTTCGCTGCGTAAGGTAGGGAGATCGAGGCTTCGCGGCAATTCGAACCATCGATATCGTAGCGCGCCGCTTTTGTGCATTTTTGCAAGAACATGATTTCACTCGCGCTCCGCGCCCGTCCCGCGTAAATCAGGCGGCATGACAGAACAGAGCATCGACCCCGACCGCATCCTCGCCACCATTTCTCCGTCAGCGCCCCGACGCATGATGGGGATCATCGTGCTCTGCACGCTGGGAGTCGCCGTGCTCTATCTCGCGATTGCCAAGCCGCCAGCGGAGTTGCATTGGCGGGTTTTCCTGCTGATCCTCGGGGCCGGCACCCTGTATCTCTCGGAATCTCTGCGACGGAACACCGAGCACGGGCTGGAGCTGACATCCGAGGTCCTGCGGGAAAGCGGTGGGCGCGTCGTAGCGCGGGTGGACAGCATCATCCGGGTGGAGCGCGGCACCTTTGCCGTCAAGCCGTCCAACGGGTTCCTGCTGCAACTGTCCGAGCCGGAGGCCGGCAATCGCTGGGCACCCGGGCTCTATTGGCGGCTCGGGCGTCGGATCGGCGTGGGCGGGATCACGGCCGCGCATGAGACCAAGGCCGTGGCGGAAATCCTTGCAGCGCTGATCGCGGCGCGCGCCGTGGCTGCACTCGAGGAGTCCGCAGCGCAGGACTGAGCGCCGGAACCGCCCCGGTTCCGTGCCGACCGGCACATCGCGGAAGTGGTCGCCGCCAGCCTCGTTCGGATCACTCGCTGTCCTGTACGGCCCCGATCGGCGGCACTGGCGCCTCGGACGGCATCTCGCAGCCCGACAGCATCCCTGCCGCGCGCACGACCTCTGCCGAGGCCGTCTGGATGGCATGATCCACAAGCGCCTCGGGATCGAACTCCACCGATTGCAGCCGCTCCCGGACAGTGTCGACACGCGTCCCAACCGAATCGAGCCGGGCCTCCATCGCACCAAGCCGCACCTGGAGCGCCTGCCCCGCCTCCGAGGTCACCGCGCCCGAAGCCTCACGGAACCCCGCCAGATCGGCCCGGAGCGCGGAGATCTCGTCCGTCATCCCCTGCACGTCATCCCGCAGCGGATCGAGGCTGACAACGCTCTGCGCGATTCCCGTCGCGACACGTTCGACCCGGTCCGACAACCGCAAGCCAAGAAAGAGACAGAGCGCAACAAGGATCAAGGTCGCATTGATCATCGCGATCAGAAGGTCGCGCAGCGCGCGCAGGAAACGGGAAGATGTCAGGGACATTGGATCACTTTGACTGAAAAGGTTCCCCCCACTCTAGCCGCTTGCGGTCGGGCTCGGGAGTGGAAAACGCCAGCCCAGAAACCTTTCGCGACAAGAGAGTTATCTTTCGATTTTGCCGCAGAAGCGTGCGAACAATGCCGCCACATGAAAGAAAACGTGTAATTCGTGCGAAATTTTATGATTTCCTGTTGCATTACTTTCATTAGACATGACGCGCGCTCCGCCCTATGCCATCTCTCAAAACGAAGAGACAGACAGGCCGGGTGGCCGGGAAGGAGCGACTGATGCGTATTGCGGTTCTTGGGGGCGACGGATTCTGCGGCTGGCCGACATCCCTGCATCTCTCCAATCTCGGCCACGAGGTCCATATCCTCGACAACCTCTCCCGCCGCTGGATCGACACCGAACTCGGCGTGCAGTCGCTCACGCCGATGGATTCGATCCAGGAGCGCTGCCGGATCTGGCGCGAAACCTCCGGAAACGAGATCTCCTTCCACCTGCTGGACCTTGCCAAGGAGTACCAACGGCTCAAGCAGTGGCTGGCCGAGATGAAGCCCGACGCGATCATCCATTTCGCCGAACAGCGCGCAGCGCCCTACTCGATGAAGTCGGACCGGCACAAGAACTACACCGTCGACAACAATGTCAGCGCCACGCACAACCTGCTGGCAGCGATGGTCGAAACCGAGATCGACGCGCATCTGGTCCATCTTGGCACGATGGGCGTCTATGGCTATTCCAGTGTCGGCGCGGCGATCCCCGAGGGCTATCTCGATGTCGAGATCACCAATCTCGAGGGTGAGAAAAAGGGGCTGGAGGTTCTCTATCCGACAAAGCCCGGCTCGGTCTATCACATGACCAAGTCGCTCGATCAGATCCAGTTCCAGTTCTATGCCCAGAATGACGGGCTGCGGATCACCGACCTGCATCAGGGCATCGTCTGGGGCACCCATACCGACCAGACCCGGCGCCATGAGCAGCTCATCAACCGTTTCGACTACGATGGCGATTACGGCACAGTCCTCAACCGCTTCCTGATCCAGGCCGCGATCAACTACCCGCTGACGGTCCACGGCACGGGCGGTCAGACCCGCGCCTTCATCCACATCCAGGACACGGTGCGCTGCATCGAGCTGGCGCTTGGCGATGCGCCGGAGCAGGGCGACCGGGTGCGGATCTTCAACCAGATGACCGAGACCCACCGCGTGCGCGACCTCGCCGCGATGGTGTCACAGATGACCGGCAGCGAAATCGCCTTCCTGCCCAATCCGCGCAAGGAAGCCGCCGAGAACGAGCTGATCGTGAAGAATGACGGCTTCCTCGCCCTCGGTCTGGACCCGATCAAGCTGGAGGCCGGGCTGCTCGACGAAATCGTTCATATCGCGGAGCGCTATGCGCACAGGGCCGACCGGAAACACGTCCCCTGCGTCTCCGCCTGGACGAAGGATATCGCGCAGCGCATTGTCCATGATCCCGAGGCCGCGCAGCTGAAATCGGTCGGCTGAGGGATGGAAGGTCTGCAGGCCAGCGCCCCGGCCAACAGCCGTCAGGCCTATGTGACACTGGTCACCAATGCCGATTACGCGCTCGGCGCGAAGGCGCTTGTTCGCTCGATCCGGGCGACAGGGACGGCGGCGGATATCGTCGTGCTCCTCACCGGCGCCGTTGAGGTACGGGACATGGCGCCGCTCGTCGCCTTTGGCGCCCGGCTGATCAAGGTGGACCTGCTGCCGACCTCCGACGCCTTCAACCAGGCCCATGCGCGCGACCGGCTGCACGGTCGCGCGCCCTTCACCAAAGGCGAAAAACCGGGTTTCCATACACCCCTGGACAATTTCGCCAAGCTCCGGCTCTGGCAGTTGGAAGACTATGACAGCGTCGTCTTCATCGATGCCGATACGCTCATGCTGCGCAGTTGCGACCGGCTCTTCGACTACCCGGAATTCTCCGCCGCACCCAATGTCTACGAGAGCCTGTCCGATTTCCACCGGCTCAATTCCGGCGTCTTCACCGCCCGCCCGAATGCGCAGACATTCGAGCGGATGCTGGCCGAGCTGGACGTGCCGGGCGCCTTCTGGCGCCGAACCGACCAGAGCTTCCTGCAACATTTCTTCCCGGACTGGCACGGGCTGCCGGTTTTCGACAACATGCTGCAATATGTCTGGTTCAACATGCCGGAGCTCTGGGACTGGTCGGCGATCCGCATCCTGCATTTCCAATACGAGAAACCGTGGCAGGCCGGCCACGCAAAGGCAGACAAGCTCGCGCCGCTGATCGCCCTCTGGGAAGCTTTCGCGAGCGACGCCCCCGTTCCGGAGATAGACAGCCTCCCGGGCCCCCTCGCATGAGGCTGGCCATCACCGGCGCAACCGGACTGGTTGGCCGTTTCATCGTCGAGGAGGCTCTTGCGGCCGGCGACCATGTCGTCACGTTGACCCGCACCCCACCCGATCATGGCGCCTTCTCCGGCCCGGTCTCCCGCCTCGCCTATGACCTCGCCGGCCCGCCGCCGCCGCTCGTCGGCTGCGACGCGCTCGTTCACTGCTCCTTTCAGCATGTGCCGGGGCTATACCGGGGCGGCGAAGGCGACGATCCGGATGGCTTCCGGCGCGCCAATCTCGACGGCAGTCTGGCGCTTTTCGAGACCGCGCGGCGCGATGGTGTCCGCCGCATCCTCTTCCTCTCCTCCCGCGCCGTTTATGGCGATTACCCGCCCGGCACGACTCTCGGCGAGGACCTCCCGCCCCGGCCGGACACGCTCTATGGCAAGATCAAGCTGGAAGCCGAACAGGCGCTTGCCGCTTTGAACGGCCCGGGCTGCGCAACGGCCAGCCTGCGCGCCACCGGGATCTACGGCCCCGCCGGTCCGGGCCAGACGCATAAATGGACCCGGCTCTTCGACGATTTCCGCGCCGGTCGCCCCATCGCGCCGCGCATCTCAACCGAGGTCCATGGCGCCGACCTTGCCGCCGCAATCCGACTTTTGCTCCTTGCGCCGGCGTCCTCGCTGGCCGGCCGCAGCTTCAACCTCTCCGACATCCTGCTCGACCGACATGACCTGCTGACGGAGGTCGCCCGCCTGACCGGCATCCGCGCTCCGCTCCCCAAGCGCGCGGATGGCGCGAAGATCTCGGCCATGTCCTGCACTCGGTTGCGAAGCCTCGGCTGGCACCCCGGAGGGCGCAGGCGTTTGAGCGAGAGCCTGCCCGGATTGCTCCAGTAAATTCGGCACGGATTTCTCCAAATCAGCACGAAGTCACGCCAACCTCGCGCTTAGCCTGATCTGGATCGCCGGGGGCTTGAACCATCCGGCCTGTGCCGGAAGGAGCCGGGAGAGATGCAATTCGGATTGAGCGAAGAGCAGGAGATGATCGTCTCCACGGTGCGGAGTTTCGTCGAGAACGAGATCTATCCGCATGAGGCAGAGGTCGAGCGCCGCGGCGAGGTGCCGCTGGAACTGGGCGAAGAGATCAAGCGCAAGACGCTCGATCTCGGCTTTTATGCCTGCAATTTCCCCGAAGAGGTTGGTGGTGCGGGACTGACGCATCTGGATTTCACCCTTGTCGAGCGAGAGCTTGGCCGCGGTTCCATGGCACTCACCCATTTCTTCGGTCGACCGCAGAATATCCTGATGGCCTGCGAGGGCGAACAGCGCGATCGATATCTCCTCCCGGCGGTGCGCGGCGAGAAGATGGATGCGCTGGCCATGACCGAACCCGATGCCGGCTCCGATGTGCGCGGGATGAAATGCACCGCCACACGAAACGGCGGCGATTGGATCGTGAACGGCTCCAAGCACTTCATTTCCGGCGCAGAACATGCGGATTTCTTCATCGTCTTCATCGCCACGGGCGTCGATGACACGCCCAAAGGTCCAAAGAAACGCATCACCTGCTTCCTCGTCGATCGCGGCACACCCGGGTTCGAGGTCCGCGCCGGCTACAACTCGGTCAGCCACAAGGGCTACAAGAACTGCATCCTGGATTTCGACGCGTGTCGCCTGCCTGACGCACAGGTGCTCGGCGAAGTCGATGGCGGTTTCGCGGTGATGAATGACTGGCTCTATGCCACGCGCCTCACAGTCGCCACCATGTCCGTCGGTCGCGCCCGCCGCTGCTTCGACTACGCGTTGAACTACGCGGCCGAGCGCAAGCAATTCGGCCAACCTATCGGCAAGTTCCAGGGGATCGGCTTCCAGATCGCCGACATGATCACCGAAATCGACGCCGCGGACTGGCTGACCCTCGCCGGTGCATGGCGCCTCGACCAGGGGCTGCCCGCCAACCGCGAAATCGCTTCGGCCAAGCTCTACGCCACCGAGATGCTCGCGCGCGTTACCGACGCCACGCTACAGATCTTCGGCGGCATGGGTCTCATGGACGATTTCCCCATCGAACGTTTCTGGCGCGACGCGCGTGTCGAACGGATCTGGGACGGAACCTCGGAGATCCAGCGCCACATCATCAGCCGCGATCTTCTTCGCCCGCTTGGAGCATAGGGCAGTGTGTCTCCGGCGGGGAGTGAGGGGCATGTCGGAAACAGTCCGGGGAATTCTGAACCACCCGGAAAACCGCTCGCCGGAGGCTCCCGCAATCTTGACCAGTGCAGGAGCCAGCCAATGACCCGCGATCTCTCCAGATTGCTCCGCCCACGCTCCATCGCCGTGCTTGGCTCGGTCTGGGCGCAGAATGTCGTCGCGCAATGCGAGAAGATGGGGTTCGACGGCCAGATCTGGCCTGTGCACCCAAGCCACCCGGAAATCGGCGGGCGACGGGCGTTTCGCGCATTGTCCGACCTTCCCACCGCACCGGACGTGACGTTCCTTGGGATCAATCGGGACGCAACGATCAACGTTGTCGAGGCATTGAAAGAGATGGGGGCGGGGGGCGCGGTCTGCTTTGCGTCCGGCTGGCGCGAAGTCGGCGCGGGCGACTTGCAAGCCAAACTGGTCGAAGCGGCTGGTGAGATGCCGATCTTCGGGCCGAACTGCTACGGCATGATCAACTATCTGGACGGCGCCATCGTCTGGCCGGACCAGCATGGCGGGCGGCGGGTCAAACGCGGTGTTGCCGTGCTATCGCAAAGCTCCAACATCGCCATCAATATCACCATGCAGGCGCGCGGCCTTCCGGTCGCCTATGTGGCCTGTCTCGGAAATGCCGCGCAGGTCGGCATGGCCGAACTTGCCAAAGCGCTGGTTGCCGATGAACGGGTCACCGCACTTGGCATCTATGCCGAAGGGATCGATGACCCCGTCGCGCTCGCCCGCCTCGCACAGGATATGCGCGCGGGCGGCAAGGGGGTGGTCATGGTCAAGGCCGGCAAGACAGCCGCCGGCGCCTCGGCTGCCGCAAGCCATACGGCGGCGCTGGCGGGGACGGCCGCAGCCTCCTCGGCCTATCTGCGGCAATGCGGGATCGCCGAGGTCTCGACCCTGGCCGAAATGATCGAGACGTTGAATGTCTATCACACCCACGGCCCGCTCAACGGTCCGCGGTTCTGTTCCCTCTCCTGCTCGGGGGGCGAGGCGACGCTCGTGGCGGACCTGACCGAACGATCCGTTCTCGACTTTCCGCCCCCTTCAGTCGCGCAGGAAGCGCGCTTGTCGGAACTGCTCGGCCCCCGCGTCCCCATAGCTAACCCGTTGGATTACAACACTTACATCTGGGGCGACAGTGAAACCACCGAGGCCGTCTTCACCACGATGCTCGAAGGTTACGACGCCGGGATCTTCGTGATCGACCCGCCTCGTCCGGATCGCTGCGACCCCGCGTCTTTCATGCATTCGCTGGCCGCCGCCGAAGCCGCCGCCCGCAGCACCGGCAAGCCGGCTTTTCCGGTTGCCACCCTGCCCGAGAATTTCGACGAAGCGCTGGCGATTTCCCTGATAGACCGCGGAATAGCGCCGCTTTCGGGGCTGGAAACCGCGTTGACCGCGCTTGCGGCGGCAACCACGCCCACCGGTCGCAGCAATTGGCTGCCATGGGCCGTCGGTCAGGATACCCCAACACGGTTGCTCTCCGAAGCAGAGGCCAAATCCGACCTCAAGGCGGTGGGAATTCCCGTTCCGCGCGGCGTGACCGGGGCGTCTCTGGAGTATCTCTCCGAGGCCGCAGACACACTTTCCCCACCCTTCGCCCTCAAGGCGCTCGGCATGGCGCACAAGACCGAAGCCGGTGGCGTGCGGCTCGGTGTGACATCGCTTTCCGACCAGGCTCCGATGACGGGCGCGCAAGGCTACCTCCTGGAGGAGATGGCGACGGGGGGCGTGGCCGAGCTGCTCGTCGGTCTACGGCGGGATCCGGTCTATGGGGCCACGCTGACACTGGGTCTCGGCGGGATCACGGCAGAACTTCTGGCCGATACGGTCACGCTCGTGCTGCCTGTCGATGCGGCCGAGATCCGCGCAGCGCTCGAACGGCTCCGGCTGGCGCCGCTTCTGGAAGGCTATCGCGGCCAACCCGTTGCCGATACCGGTGCTGCGGTCGATGCCGTCCTGAGACTGCAATCGCTGATGGCGACCCGGCCTTGCTACAGAGAGATTGAAATCAACCCGCTCATCCTGCGCGAACGCGGCGCCGTGGCCGTGGATGCGCTGATACGGAAGGACATGGAATGACCGACACACCGATCCGGACCCGCCGCGAGGGCGGGATTCTCGAGGTGACGCTGGACCGTCCCAAGGCCAACGCGATCGACCTCGCCACCAGCCGCATCATGGGCGAGACCTTTCGCGACTTCCGCGACGACGACACGCTCAAAGTGGCGATCCTGCGCGCGGAGGGCGAGAAGTTCTTCTGTCCAGGCTGGGACCTGAAGGCGGCGGCCGAGGGCGATGCTGTGGATGGCGATTACGGGGTCGGCGGGTTTGGTGGCTTGCAGGAACTGCCGCGTCTCGACAAACCGGTGATCTGCGCCGTGAACGGGATCTGTTGCGGCGGCGGGCTGGAACTGGCGCTCTCCTGCGACCTGATCCTTGCCTCGGAGACGGCGACCTTCGCTCTGCCGGAGATCCGTTCCGGGACGGTGGCCGACGCGGCCTCGATCAAACTGCCCAAGCGCATCCCCTATCACGTTGCAATGGACTTGCTGCTGACCGGACGCTGGTTTGATGCCGAGGAGGCAAAGCACTGGGGATTGCTGAAGGAAATCACCCGACCCGAGGATCTTCTGGCAACTTCTTGGGAGCTTGCGCGGTTACTGGAAAGCGGACCGCCGCTGGTCTATGCGGCGATCAAGGAGGTCGTGCGCGAGGCCGAAGACATGAAGTTCCAGGATGCGCTCAACAAGATCACCCGCAGCCAGTTCGCAACAGTCGAGAAGCTCTACAATTCCGAAGACCAGCTCGAAGGCGCCCAGGCCTTTGCCGAGAAGCGTGATCCGGTTTGGAAAGGGCGCTGATCTGGGGAGGGAAAGGCGCGACGAGGCGATAGGGGACGGGCCGGCATTCACCGCCCCGCCAGACCCGTCTTGTCAATCTCCTCAGGACCGCAACAGCAGGGCCGTCGAGTCCAGGGCTTCAGCAACAGCTTGGTAGTGCTGCGAGGTTTCCTGCGACTGGGTGGAAGACCGCAACAACAGGATACCGGCCTCTTCCAGGATCGCCGCGGCCTCCGCTTCCGCAGTCGGCAGGGCCTCGGTCTTCACGGCCTTCAACGGACGGCTTGTGGCGATCGGCGCCGGTTGCGGGCGCGACGGGGTCGGCGCCGGAGCCGTGGCCGACTTGGCGCTGATACGCGGCTTGGAGCGGTCGCGATTCTCCCGGACCACCTTCTCCAGCTTGTCGGAGGTCTGGTGGAGGATTTTCCGCATCTCACGGGACTCCGCCGTCTTGGGCAGCGATTTGGCAACCCGTTCCAGCTGTTCGGCGAGACAATCAATCCGGTATTCGTCCGGCAGGGAGCTGCAGAAATTCCGCGCGGCATCGATCCCCGCGGTCACATCCGCAACACCAAGCTGGTCCAGCGACAGTTCTGGAACGAAGACCGGCACGACACCCGGAAGCGACTGGTGCAGGGTCGGCATCGGCGTGTAGCTCGGCACCGGCACCTCGACAGGCACATCGACCGGTGCCGCCACGGGCGCGTCCATCTCAAGGTAAAAATCCTCGGTTTCTGACTGAGCCAAGGCGACACTGGCCAGCGAAGCGAAGAGCCCGGCCAAACAGAACCGAGCCACCGCACGAAGGGGGAATTTCAGATCAGAAAACATCTTTGGCGATCCAGTTGAGCGAGAAGATAACACGCTGGCGATCGTCTTGATCGAAAGCATCGTTGAGAATGACATTGAAACCGACACTGTCGAGCCCCGGCAGCCGGAAAGAGGCGCCGACATCCATATTGTCACCGTTATAGGCAACAGACGTTCCGAAATACTCGGTAAGCCCGATGCCAAGCCCGGCGAAAACACCCGCTTCGCGGTCGAAATCGCGCACCTTGTTGCCAGCACCGACGGTCAGCATCAGCGGATAGACATCGCCGCCGATCCGCGCCACGGGAAAGCTCGTGATCGAGCCGGAATAGGCCAGATCGTCATCGACATCCGCATCGCCCCAGGGCGCTATGTTTCGGACACCGAGGCCGAGATAGGTCGGAATACCGCCTGAATCGATCCGTTTCGACGCGCGCACCCCAAGAAAGCCTGAATCGCCAAAATCGTCGTCGAGCGAGGTGACATGAGCGGTGAACTGCAGGTCGAACAGGTCGTCGCCAACGCCCACCCCGAAGCCAAAAGCGGCCGAACCGTCCCAGTCATCGGTCACGCCATTGCGCTTGTCGGTGAAGGCCACCGCGGCGAAGACAAGCCCGTCCGGCGCCACCGTTGCCGCCGGAATTCCCAGCAACGACACATTCTTGGAAAAGGCGCGGACTTTTTCTTCGTGGCTGATCGATTGTTGTGCACCCGCAGCACTGGCAAGCCCAGCGAACGTCGCCGCGAGCGCGACGCTGCGCGCGATCCGACCGCCTGCCCCGGGATTTCGGGTCGTCTTAAACATATCCTGCTCCAAAACTGACAACTCTATTCACTTCCCCCCAATGTTCGCATTACAGCCCCATGGGTTCAAAATCTTTGACGTTTGGGCAGGCCGCTTTTGCCGGATGCTGTCCCGGGCGCATCACTCTTCCAGCCCGAAGGCACGCCGGAGCCCACGCTCCGTGCCGGGGCCAAAACTGCCATCGATGGCGCCGGAATAGAAATTTCGCTCCTGAAGGCGGCGCTGCAGCGCGGCGCGGGTCTCGCGACTGAAGAGTTCCGGCTTCTCCTGCAGGTTGATCAGCACTTCGGTCACTCCGGAACGCAAGGCCGCATAGAGATAGTCCGCAGCCACGTCTGGCCCCATGCCGGGCACCTGTCCGCGATCGACGAGCACGGCGAAATTGTGCTGCGCCTTGGCATGGCGCTGGTCGGCGGCGCGGCGGAAAAAGTCCAACGCGAGCTGGGCATCCTTCGAAAAGCCGAGCTGTCCATGGAAGTGGAGGAACCCGACATCGTTGAGCGCATCGGCATAATCCTGCGCCGCGGAGGCTTCGAACAGCGCCTTGGCGCGTGCCGGATCGGCCGGCACCAGCAGACCATCCTCATAGATCTTGGCAAGCTGGAACTGCGCCTGTGGATCGCCCGCCTGTGCTGCCCGCTCATACCAACTGACCGCGTCGGCGGGGCGGAAATCGCCGCCCGGATTCATCCGGCGCGCCGCCAACGCGACCATCGAACGCGTGTCCCCCGTCTCGGCCAACGCGATCAGCTCCGGCTCCTTCTCCGCCGGCAGGGACGACCAGGCCGCGACGAGGTTTTCCGTCGCCAGGGTCCCCTGCCCCGCCGCCGGACCGGCGATGTAAAACGGCGTGCCCGAGAGCGAGCCGTAAGAATAGGGCTCCTGGCGGCTGCCGGTTGCCTGCAGGACCTTGTCGCGCACCTGCCGGAACATCAGGCTGATCTCAACGCCGGGTTGTGGCAGGGTCTCGACCAGAGCCGCCGCATAGGGGCTGTTGCCGCCGGCACCGTCCAGCGCCACCGAGCCATCCTTGGCCGCATAGGCGACCAGCGTGCCGCGTTCAGGCGAAGACGCCGCCAACCCGCCGCCACCGCCAATGCCGCGCGCGCCGCCCGCATCGGCGGAGCTGGCATCGTCGGCGAGCGTGATCCCACCGCCCAGCGGGTTGTTGCGACAGGCATCGAGGATCACGATCCGCATCCGCCGCGCCCGATCCACCACCGCCAGCAACGTGTCCAGCGAGATCGCCTGCCGGCGAAGATCCTCATTGCTGCGTGGCTCGACATCCACCGGCAGCATAAAGTTCTCTCCCTGCACCTGCACCCCGTGGCCGGCGAAATAGATCAAGGCCAGCTCCGCCGTCTCAGACCGGAAGGCGAAATCCTCCAGTGCTTCGAGCAACGGCTGTAGCGGCGCATCGATCAGTTCGGTGACCTTGAAACCGATCCCCTCCAGCGTGTCGGCCACCGCCGCCGCGTCATTCACCGGGTTGTCCAGCGCCTCGACATTCTCGTATCCGCCCATCCCGATCACCAGCGCAACGCGGTCAGCCGCAGCCACCGCCTGCAAGGGCGCGAGTGTCAGAACCAGAAATAGAAACTTCTTCAACACGTTCGAAACTCCCAACCGCGTGCTGCCTAGATCAGGCCAGCCGCGCGCCATTCCAGCAGCTTTTCCTTGCTGACCTCGAAATGCATGCTGTCCTCGCGGCGAAAGCCCGCCCCCCAGATCCAGCCTTCCTCGTGAAAGAAATCGGCGATGATGGTCAGACCGAGCTGGGTCTTGCCGTCAGTGAAATTGTCCAGCTGCCCGTTGACGTTGAGATCGACCGCCAGCCCGAAGGCGTGGTTCGAATAGCGCCCGCTCGTACCCCGGATCTGGCGCACGCAGAGCGCCCCGGCGGTGTTGATCAGGTCGTGCAGCTTGGGATCGGCCCGCTTGATATTCTCGAACACCGTATGGAGGGATTTCAACGCCGGCTCCAGCATCGTCACCCGCACCGGCCCGACCTGCTCCGTGCGCAACATCGCCTTGAGCTTCGGGTTCGTCATCGGCTGGCAATTGTCCGAAAGAACTTCGCGCGGCTTGCCCAGCAACTCGACAATGAAGCTGGAGCCGGCGACCGATAGCGGCTTGTTGAAATTGGTCCGGTCGAAGATCAGCACAACCTCGGTGTATTCGCTGCCTTCGATCTCGCCGATCGGGTCCTGGCTGCCGCCTGTGCCGCCGGTTCCGCCCCCTTGCGTCCGTCCGCCAAAGACCATGGCCTGCGCGACCTCCGCCTCCAGCTTCTGCACCCGTGTCGACAGCTTTTCGACCGTGTCACGCAGCGCCTCGACGCTCTCCTGCAACAGGATAACCTGGTTTTCCTGGTTAAGGTTCTCGATGATCACATCCTCGACCGCCGCCGCGATACTGCTCGCATCGGCATCCGGCCCAAGCACCGGCTTGCGCCCAATGTCGAGGGCCCGGGGCAGCACGATCCAGAGGACCGGGGCAATCAGGAGCGCAACAGCGATGATGATCGCCGGAATCAATCTCATTCGGTCAACCTGTTTCATTTGGATCAATAACTTCGCCCCGGAGTAAACTCTCCCGGCGTCAATCAGGCAAGCCCGGATTGCCCGGTCCGAACAGCACTTCCCCGGCCGCCTTCTGCGTTGCCGCGAAGGAAAGCCTGCTGTAGGCTATCGTCAGTTATCGAATGTCATTGGAGTCTCACATGAGCCGCAAGATTATTACGGTGACGGCGTCGGTTATCGCCGTTTTCGGGCTGACCTTCCCTGTCCTTGCCCAAGGCGTGGATGCCTCCCAGAAGTCCGCCCAGGAGCTTCAGCAGCTCTTCGAGGAGCAAAAGACTCGCGGGCTTGTGATCGCGCCTGCCAGCAATGGCGGCGGCAGCACGCAGGCCAGCAGCGAAGCCGCCGTCACGTCAGAACCCGCCACGACCCAAGCCGCGGTCTACACGCCCGTCGCCGCCGGCACGGAGATCAATATCCTCATTTCCTTCGACTTCGACTCCGCCCTGCTGCGCGAGAATGAGAAGCCGAAACTGACCGCGCTCTGCGAAGCGATGCAGAACATGGAGGAGGAGGTTTTCCGCATCGTCGGCCACACTGACTCCAAGGGAAGCGAAAGCTATAACAGCAACCTGTCGATGCTGCGTGCCTCCGAGGTGAAACGGTTTCTTGTCGGTTCCTGCGGCATCGCCGAGGATCGGCTGATCGCCATCGGCGCCGGGGAAGAACACCCGGTCAACGCGTCCGACCCGACCGCAGATGAGAACCGCCGCGTCGAGTTCCAGCTGATCAGCTGATCCCTTTTCGCCCGTCCGGGGTGGGCGGGTTTGCGCAGGGAGGCGCGGAAATCTATGGCGACCGGCGAGACGACCTTTAAGGTCGGAGACCTGCTCAACAACACGTTCCGCATCGAGGCCGTTCTGGGCCGGGGGGGCACCTCGGAGGTCTTCCGTGCGCGCAACGAGATCTCGGGGCGGCTTGTTGCGCTCAAGGTGCTGAAGGCGGAATTCGCCGGGAACGAGGATTTCCTCGTGCTGATGCGGCGCGAGGAGGAGATGCGCGATATCCGCCACGATGCCGTGGTTGGCTATTCGGAAAACCACCGGACCGCCGACGGCCATATCTATCTCGTGATGGATTTCGTCGACGGTCCCTCGCTGGAAGCGAAGATGAAGTCGGGCGGCATGCCGGCCGACGAACTGATCACCGTGGGGCGGCGGGTCAGCCAGGGGCTGTCGGCCGCGCATGAACGCCGCATCGTGCATCGCGACCTCTCGCCGGACAATATCATCCTCAAGAGCGGCAATCCCGCCAAGGCCGTGATCATCGATTTCGGCATCGCCAAGGATGCCAATCCCGGCGCCCACACCATTGTCGGCAGCGAATTTGCCGGCAAGTTCTCCTATGCCGCGCCCGAGCAACTTGGCGGGCAAACCGACGCCCGCTCCGACATCTATTCTCTCGGCGCCACCTTGCTGGCGACCTTCCGGGGCGAGAGCCCGAGATCCGGCACCAACCTGCTGGAGGTGCTCGAACGCAAGAAAGAACCGCTGGACCTCTCGGATGTCCCCGAACCGCTGGCCGGGCTGCTCGCCCGAATGACCGCGCCTGATCCTGCGCATCGTTTCCAGACCTGTCGCGAGATCATGGCCGAGATCGACAGGATCCAGAGCGGCGGCGAGGTCGATGACACCATGGCCGCGCTGCTGAACGTGCCGGCGGAGGAGGAGGGCACCGTGATCCGTCCTGCCGCCACGTCGAAGGCCGAGAAGACCCCGCCGCCAAAACCCGCGCCTGAGAAATCCGGGCGCTCGCCCCTCCTTCCGATCCTTCTCGTGCTGCTGCTTGCCGGTGGCGGCGCGGCAGCCTGGTTCGGCGGGCTCTTCGGCGCCCGCCTGCCGCTGGCCGATCCCTTCGTTCTGACGGTCGAACGTGGCCAGATCGGTGGTCCGGTCCTGTCCGGCGTTGTGCCCTCGCAGCAGATGCTCGACCGGTTCACCGCAATCGCCGAGGACCGGGGCGGTTCACAGGATCTCGCGCTGGCCCGTGGCGACATTGCCTCCGGCTGGCAGGAGGCCGTGGACGCGACATTGGAACGGGCCGAGATGCTGGATGTCTATTCGCTGCGGGTCGAGGACAATCTCGTCTCGCTGGCTGGGCGGACGGGCGTGGCGGAAGTCCGCGACGGCTTCACGGCCTGGCTCGCCGCCGCCCCGCCCGACGGGATGCGCGTCGAGGGCAATATCGCTTATGATCCGCCGCTCCTGCCGCTGGACGCGCTGGAGCCGATCCTGACCGATTTCGCCGCCTGCGGTCCGCTGGCGCTGGCCGAGGCCCCCACCGACGGCTACGGGATCGGTGACACGATCCATGTCACCGGTGCCCTGCCCGCGAGCGAAAACCGCCTGGAGCTGTTTGACCGGCTGGAGGTTGCAGCCGAAGGGCGCGATATCCGCATCGAAACCGAAATCCTCAACCCCGCCCTCTGTGAAGCCAAGGCGAGCCTGCCGGCGCTGCCCTCGGACGGTGTTGGCATTGATTTCTCTTTCGGCGAGACCGGTCAGACAAACGCATCCGGACGATACTTCGTCGGCGAGAACCCGGTGATCGACCTGATCCTGCCTGCGGAAATGCAGGATGGCTTCCTCTATGTCTCGATCATCGACGTGACCGGGAGCGTCTTCCACCTGCTGCCAAACATGAACCGCCCCGGCAATTCGGTCGCCGATCTGCGTGGCGGGCAAAGCGGGGAGATGCGTGTCCGGGTGGCCTATCCGGTCTCGGAAGGCGCGCCGGACAAGATCGCCTTCCTTGTCGATGACAGCCTGCTGGGCAAGAGCAAGCTGCTGGTGCTGCATGCCGATTCGCCGCTCTTCGACGCGCTGCGCCCGACAACAGAGAGCGTGGCCGGCTATGCAGAAGCCCTGAACGGGGTGGACGCCACCGGCGCCTCACTGGACAGCCGAGTTCTGACCCTGGCGAAACCCTGAGGCTCCCGGCCGAACGGCGCGGCATTCGGCGGCGCGCAAGGCTCGCACACAGAATCGTCGCGGCGGAATACTCTCTCTGTTCGGACTGCGTGGTGCCTGAGGGGACCGCGTTCCGCGCCCAACATCGGCTTTTGAAAATCGGCGCGCGGACCCGATGTCAAAGCGCGTCGACCACGACCACCGAGATATTGTCCGCTCCGCCCCGATCAAGCGCGGTCTGGACCAGGGTCTGACTGACCGTCTCTATGGGTGTGCCACTCAGGAAAGCGCCCATCTCCGCGAGGCCGATATACTTGTTCAACCCGTCCGAGCAGAGCAGGAAGCGGTCCCCCGCCCTGAGATCTCCGCGAACCTTGTCCAGCTCCAGCACATCGCCCACGCCCACCGCGCGCGTGATCACGTTGGATTGCGGATGCGCTTCGGCCTCATCCCAGCTCATCTTGCCGGCCTCGACCATCTCGCCCACGACCGAATGATCATGGGTCAGGATCTCGATCTGGCCGTCTCGCACCCGGTAAAGACGGCTGTCTCCGGCCCAGAAGGCCATGAAATGCGCCTCTGCCAGCAGAAGCACGACCACGGTCGCGCCAATTGTGCCCGCGCCCAGCTCGCTGGCATGGGCGACGACCCGGTCATGCGCAGTGAGCAGCGCCAGCCGGACGGCGCGCATCCGCTCCGCCGGATTACCATTCTCCGGCGCCGTGATCAGCGCCTCGACCACCGTCTGGCTGGCAAAATCACCCGCCGCATGGCCGCCCATCCCGTCCGACACCGCCCAGAGATCGCGCTCGGGCAGGGACAGGATCGAATCCTCGTTGATCTTGCGGACATGGCCGAGATGGGTGACCGCGTTATGCCGGACCCGCCTCACGCCTCCACCTCCGCCCGCCAGCGCGGGTCGGCCCTGTCGAGCATGGCGCAAAAGGTCCCGGCATCGGGTAGGTCCCGGGTCGCCATGTAGTCCACGCGCTCCCCGTCCAGAGCGCTCCAGAAGCCCGCCGCTCCAGCGGCGGAAAACGCCTCTGGGATCTCGGGTGTCGGAGCCGACATCGCCTCGAATTCGCCCGACAGCACTTCCAGCCGGTCACGCAGGTCAGCCTGCGTCATGCTGAATTCCAACGCCGCAAGCGCCACCGTCTCGAGCGCCTCGAAGCCCTTCGCCATCGCCATATGCATCTCCGGCCCAGCCTGCGAAACCGGCGCGACCAGCGAGAGCGGGAACGCGCGCCCGACACGGTCGACCGACGGCATCATCACCCCGACAACCGCGTGCCGCCCCACCAGCCCGGGTGCCAGCGAGAAACGCCAGATCGGGGCGTTGTAGTAGCAATCCTGCCAGCGCGGCCCGAGCTGCGTGCGCGCGACCGGCAACACTCCGCTCAACCATCCATCCCAGGTCGAAGTGAAGCCCGGGGGCACGTCGAGACGGAAGAAATCCCCCAGCGAGGGCATCTTCCCGAAGGCCCCGAAAGGGCCGAGGAGCGCCGCACCCGCCATCAGAACGAGGTCGGGCACTTGAACTCGCCCAGTGCCGGAAGGCCGAACGGGTTGTTGACGGAACCGAGCTGCATCACCAGCACCACCTGCCGGCCGCCAACGCGGAAGATCAGGCGTTTGCGGTCCGGTGCGGGAGTGCCGCGGATCTGGCCCGTATCGAGCAGGCGGAACATGGCCCAGGGCCCGTCCCGGCTGATCTCGCTCTCGCCATTGCCCGGCGGCGCCACGGTCAGCCGTGCCAGCCCCACCGAGCCCGGCCAGGTGATATTGGCCGGGGTCGGTCGCCCGCCACGGATCGCGCGCAGCTTGGCGCCATGCAGCTCCAGCAGCATCTCACGCGCAGCCGGGTCCAGCGCCTGCGGCGTGATTTGCAGCGACACACCAAGCTGGCCAGAGGCGAAGAAGGTGTCCCGGATCAGCGCGGCATGCTGGAATTGTTGCAACACCGCCGGCGAGATACCAAGATCCTCGCCGGTGCCAGGGCGGAAGGCCCAGGGATTGACCTGCTGGTCGACGAATTCGGCCAGGTGGGTTGTGAAGAAACCGTCGATCAGCCCGCCGGGGCTGAAAAGCTTGGCAAAGTCCTGCTGCGCGACATCGGCCCGGGCGCGGCGGTCAAACGGGTAGCGATTGGCCAGTGCCTGTTGGCAGAGCGGTGCGACCTTGGAGACCCATTCATCGTTGAGGTTCGTGCGCACGCCCTTGCGGCCAATGCCGGAAGAGCTGGTTGTGATCTGGGTGGACCAGCGCTTGAGCGGGTCCGGCTTGAGCGAGGCGGCCTGCTGGAAGCGCTGCACAACAGGGCTTGCGAGCATCTGGCCCGCGCCGCCGCCGATGCTCAGCTTGTTGAGCTCCAGATAGACCTCCTTGAGCAGGTTGAGATATTCGTCCAGTTCCGAGGGTTGCCCTTCGGGTCGTGCCGTCATCTCGTGAAGCCCGGCAAAGCGCTGCTCGACCTGCGCCCCCAGCGGGCGCGGATCGGCACCGGTCGCGGCACTGAAGCTCTCCTCGACCGCCTCCTTCAGGATGCGCTGCCGATGTCCGAGCCGACTGCGCAGTTCCATCTCGGCCAGCCGTCCAAGCGCCGTCCCCCCGGCATCGCCCACGGCGGAAGCTTCCGCCTCCCCCGCAACCACACATTCCTCGGTCAGTCGCGTTTCGTTGGCCACCGCTTCAAGCACGTTGGCGATCGGCGAGGACGGGCTGGAGAGCACATTTGTCACCTCCACCGCGCGCTCGACCGAGTCGAGCGGGATGATGTCCAGATCGGCGAGGATCGCCTCGTACCGACCGATCATGTCGGTGAAATAGAGCTGGAAAACGCCAGCCGTGGTCTCGATCTTGAAGGTTTCGGACTGCTCCTCGGCCTCCGCTCCGAGCACAAAGGCTTCGCTGGCGAGCTGTTCGTTGACCTTCAGCGCCTCGGGCACGAAGACATCATGGAAGGAGCATCGGGTGAAGATCCCGTCGATCCCGTCGCCGAGCGCGGCGCCGGAGGAGCGCTTCATCGCCCGCCCGATCATCGGGTTGCCATCGGTCAGCCGCCACTTGGGCAAGGCGCGGACCTCCGCCGAGTTGATAATGCCGGTATAGATCCGGTCCGATTGCGGCATCGCCTTGATGACACCGCGCACCGTCTCGATCAGGTGTCCATTCAATTCGACCTTGCGCATCGGCTGGTCGAGCAGCGCCTCCAGATGGCCTATCAGGTCGGCGCGCAGCACTTCCCGCGCGGCGCCGGAATAGAACTGCTCCCAGTCCTGTGCCATCCAGTCGAGGACCTGGTCCTTGTTCAGCGGTCCTTGCTGGCCAACCATGAGATAGACCTTGAGCGCCTCGTAGAGTCGGTCGGGGTCGCTCATCGAAGACTGCATCTGCTCGTCGAGCCGGAGCAGGATGCGCGGCAGCAGGTGCTGGTTGAGCGCCGCGCGATAGGTCTGGCCGGTGGAATTGGACACGAGGTCGCCCTGCCATAACCCGAAGCCGAGCCGGGTCGGGCGGGAGACATCCTGCGTTGCCGGGTTGAGCGGCATGTCGCGCAGGATGTTCAACGCCGGCACGATGCCGGGGAAATCCGTATCGCCGACCGGGCTTGGCGGGATGACGGCGGCAGCCTCGGTATAGGCATCCACACGGATCGCCGCGTCAGCCAGCATCGCCTTGTTGCCTAGATAGGAGCGCGCCCAGAGCCCGCCGATACCGGCCACAACGAGCACCGCCGCGAGAATCGCCAGCCGCCGCGACCAGCGGTAACGGCGAGCGACCTTGTCGTCGATGGAAACCAGCCCGGCCTCGGGAAAGATGACGCTCTCGAACAGGCGGGTGAGGAAATAGCTGCGCCCGGTGCCCTTGCCGGAGCCCATGGCCTGCCGACCGATGCCGAAGGTTTCGGCCATGCCCAGCATCAGCCGGTCGATGGGGTTCCCTTCTTGGGTGCCGGAGGTGAAATAGACGCCGCGCAGGATGTGGCGCTGCTCGTATTTGCTATCGACAAAGACCTCGGCAAGGAAATCCTGCGCGACCTGCCGTACCGACGAGACCTGCCCCGGAAAGCCCGAGACAAGCCCGCGCCGGGCGGGGTCCGTCTCGGCCTGCATCCGGTCGACAAGTTGGCCGTTGAGCCGTTCCATCAGCGCGGAAAACTCGGTTTCGAACTCGGCCACGGGCGAGCGTGCGCCCTTGCTCTTGTCCAGCGGCAGCGTGAAGCCCCAGACCTGCTCGCGTTCCTCCTTGCCCAGCGGCTCGAAGCTCTCGGTGAAGCCCGCGATCAGGTCCGACTTGGTGAAGAGCACATAGACCGGGAAACGCACCCCCAGTTCCTCGCGCAGCTCGCCGAGGCGGCGGCGAATGGCGGCGGCGTGGCCGGCGCGGGTGGTCTCGTCCTGCAACGAAAGATCCTGCAGCGAGATCGCGACGATGGCGCCGTTGATAGGCTGCCGCTTGCGGTATTTCCGCAGCATCTTGAGGAAGCCGATCCAGGCGGCATTGTCGGCCTCGGCATTGCTCTCCTGCGTCGTGTAACGCCCGGCCGTGTCGAGCAACACGGCATCTTCGGTGAACCACCAGTCGCAGTTCCGCGTACCGCCAACGCCACCAAAGCTCTGCACGCCCTCCTCGCCGTCCAGCGGGAACCGCAGGCCGGAATTGACGATGGCCGTGGTCTTGCCCGCGCCCGGCGGGCCGATCATCACATACCAGGGCAGCTCATAAAGGTGCTTGCGCCCCAGTTTCGATTTGCGCAGCTGCTTGAGCCCGCCGCGCAGCTTCTCCTTGAGCTCCTCCAGCTCCTCCTTGACCAGCTCGTCATCGGCATCCGTCTCGACCGCCTCGACGATCTCCTCGGTCATCTTCTCGTCGCGCTTTGCCCGACGGATGGCGAGGATCAGGATCCACAGCAGGGCGATGAACCAGATGACGCCCAGCACCACCCCGCGCCAGAGATAGCCCGCGAAGGGCTGCCAGGTCTCGGTTCCGATCCAGGGACTGAAGAACCAGAAACACAACGACAGCGCCGTCGCCACCATCAGGATGACGAAATAGGCCGAGGTAAAGAAACGCAGAACAGCCATCAGTTTTGGTTCCTCACCAGCAGGACCTCGATCCGGCGGTTTTGCGCCCGCCCTTCCTTGGTGTCATTCGAGGCCAGCGGCTCCTTGTCCGCGCGGCCCTCTGCCGAAACCCGTCCCTTTTCATCGAACGCCTCTGAAATCATCTTCTCGACTGTCCGCGCACGCGCCAGAGACAGCTCCATGTTGGAGGAAAAGCGCGCCGACTTGATCGGAATCGAATCCGAATGTCCGACCACGACGACCGGTCCCGGCTCGTCATTCAGCGCTTCGGCGACGCGATTGACCGGCGAGACGAATTTCTCCGTCAGGATCGGTGACGCGGGTGCGAACATGCCCGAACCCTTGATGCGGATGACAATCGTGTTGCCATCGCTCAGGACCTCGACGAGCCCGTCCTTGATCTCGGCAGAGAGGAATTCCTTGAACTTCTCCGGCACGTTGACCACCGGCGCGGGGGGCGGCGGCGGGGGCGGCGCCTTGATGGCGATGGAGGGTGGCGCTCCCGTCTCCAGGACGGAAAACTGCCCCGCGAGCCGGTCCGTGTCGCCGCCAAGCGCCCAGCTCAGCCCGAAGAAGCCCGCCGTCAGCAGCAGCGCGGCGACGCTCAGCGCAATCCAGACCGGACGCCAGATCGACAGGACCTTGTGCGCCACCTCCAGACCCTTCCAGCGCGGCGAGATCTCGCGTTCGACGGCACCGCGCTGGCTGCGGATGATCCGCGCCAGCCCGGAGCGCACTTCCAGATGCCGTTGCGGCCCGCCCTGTTCGACGCGTAGCCGGCCCTCAAAGCCGAGCGAGAGGCACATATACAGGAATTCCAGCAGGTCGATATTGTTGGCTGGATCCTGTTCCAGCCGCGCCAGCAGGTCGAAGAACCGGTCCCCCCCGACCACCTCACGGTGGAAGGTCGCCACCATGGACTGCACCGACCAGGACGAATGCTCACCCCAGGGCGTGTTGAGCACGACATCGTCCAGCGTGGCACAGATGGCGTAGCGAGCGACCTTGACCTCCTGGTCCGAGCAGCCCGCCTGATGCGCCCGGCTCTCGAATTCACGCACTTCGCCGATGACCTTCTGGCGCAGCCCGTCGGGGTCGGCATGTTGGGCACGGTTGGAAATGCGGGAGGTCAGCGCAAAAAGCGGCGCGGCGCACGCGACGAGTTTGTTGATCCCGGTGGCGGCCAGCGGCAACAGCGCGGCCTCGCCTGAGGCGCGAACGGGTTGCGGGCTGCCGCCCGCGGGCACGCCATAGCCCGGCGCTCCGCCCGCTGGCGGCGGCGGCGGCGCGGGCTGTTGTGGCGCAATGCCCGGCTGCGCCGCCGGTTGCGTTGGCGCTTGGGGCGTGGCCACCGGCCGTCGCCCGCCCGGATTGGGCCGGATCACCGTGCGTTCGTCATCTCCGCTTTCGGAGAACGGATCGTCGCTGGCCATGTTCCTCCCGTTCCTTTCCTCAACCCTGCCGGATCGCCCAGAGTTCCATCTTCAGCCCCGGATAGGAGCCGGAGACATGAACCGCGATGCCACCAGAGGTCGTCATCTTGCCCCAATAGGGGCTCTCGGGGTCGAGCTCGAAATAGACCGAGCCGGCCGTGTAGGGGATCTGGCGCGGCGCGACCGGGAGCGGACGCAGGGTGATCCCCGGCAAGGCGGAGTTGACCAGTTGCCGGATTTCCTCGACCGGTCCGATCTTGGACTGTCCGGCAAAATGACGGCGCACATTCTCGGCCGGCGCTTCGGAGGTGACAGCGAGGACGAACCCGGCGGTGGTGATCAGCTTGCGGTCGGCAATCACACCCACCGAGATGCCGTATTTGCGCGGCTCCAGCGGGATCGACACCGCGTTCTGCTCCAGCACGGCGGAGAGATAGGTCCGGAGTGCACGGATCACCGGGGCGAAACTGCCGGTCAGGTCATGATGCTGGTAGGGCGGGAAGGCGGGGGGGCGCATCTTCGGGTCGATGAAGGTGGCCAACTCGCCGGTCAGGGAGACGCATTCGCGAAAGAAGCTCTCCGGGTGAACATTCTCGATCGCCAACATGTGCTGGACGCGTGGCAAGGCGCGGTTGATCGTTTGCAGGAGCAGGAAATCCTGGATCTCAGCGGACCCCTTGGTGCCGCCTTGCGTCAGCCGCGCGGCCAGCGCTGTTGCGCGGTGATTGAGCAACCCCTCCAATTCGCCGAGGAAGCCGTGCAACGGCTGGGCCGCCCGCAGATCCATTGCGGATGGAACGAAGCCGGTGTCGAGCACCACTTCCTGATCCGACTTCACCTCGATGATCCGCGCAATCGGAATCACCAGCCGATCCGCCAGATCGTCCACCTCCAGCGCGAATTGCAGCCTGAGCTTGCCGACCCCCAGCGTGGCGGGCTTGCGCCCCGACCCCATCGTGTCGGTCACGTCCAGTTCGGAGGCGCGTAACCGGGCCGCCGACAGCTCGGCCCCGGTCATATCGACCTCCAGCGCGCCCTGCCGCCGCTGCGGCAGGCTGAGATAGACCACGCAATCCTTGATCGTCGAGGGAACCTCCAGCGCAGGCGGATGATCCTCCGTCTCCGGCACGCGGAAGACGGCGCCATCCGGCGTGACACCCGAGGCGCTGCGGATGGCGAACTGCCCCACCTTCAGCACCTCGCGGTCGATCTCCAGCGCGCTCACGCCCCAGGCATAGGGCGCGATCCGCCCGGCCAGACCGCCGAGCTGCGCTTCCATGTAGCGATCCGCCTGCTGGAAGTGATGCGGCTGAAGGAACAGCCCCTCGCTCCAGAGTACCTTGCTCTCCCAGGACATCAGTGGCCCCAATCTTTCGTCATCTTCCGTCCTTCAGCTTTTCGAGCTGTTCCTGGTAGGCGCGGGTGAATTCCCGGCTGAACAGCTCGTGAAAATCGTTCTCAGCGGCATCGGCCACATCGGCATAGATGCGTTCATAGGTTTCCCAGTAGCGCGCTTTCTTGCCCTTGAGCATGCCGCCCAGTCCTCCGGAGCCGGTGATCTTCCCCTCCAACTCCTGCGGAGAGAGCCGCTCCAGCACGCCCTTGAGCGCGGCCTCCATGCCGGTCATCGTCGCGACCTCATGGGCCTTGATGTCCCGCAGCGCCTCCTCGGCGGCGGATTCCGCGGATAGGTAGCCACGCTGCGGCGGGCGGATCATCACTTCCACCGCCTGTTCCGGCGTCACGGAGAATTTCAACGGGTTGTTGCCGGAAGCAGAAATCCGGGTCTGGTCCATGCGGAACTCGGACTTGATGGCGCTGCGCGTCATCAGGATCTCGCGCATTCCGTGAATCACGATGCGCAGAACCGCGCCAAGCCGCGCCGCGGTCTCCTCGGGCGCCTCGCCGGCAAGGTCCAACTCCCCGGCTCCGGCCGCTTTCAGCAGCGCCTCCAGCGCCGCCCCGACATCCGCTCCGCCCGTCGGGGCCGACGGAACAGTCGGGGCCGTCGGGGCCGACGGGACGGAGGATGGCGTTTGGGGGGCGGGGGCGGGCTCGGGGGGAGCGCTGACGGAGGCCTCCGCCGTGTCCGCCGGCGCAAGATCGACGGAAAAGGGATCGCTCTCGTCCCCGCTTCCGGTCTCCGCAGCGGGCGCCTCATCGACCCCGATGTCGAGATCGTCCGGGATGAATGCGCTCCCCGAACCGATCTCCTCCGTGGGCGCGGTGGGCGCAGACGGTGCGGCTTCCGTCGGCTCCACGAACGGGTCCTCGGGCGGGGCGATGCTGTCGCGGGCAAGCGGGCTTGCGGGCAGATCGAGGTCCCAGTCATCCGGGATAGCCGCGCTGGAGACCTGCGGCAGCGGCATGTGATCCTCGACCGAACGGTTATGCACCGACTGGCTCCCGCCCAGCAGCGAATCCGGGTCCGGCCCGGGGCCGAGCAGGTCATCCTCCGCGTCGTCGTCACCACCCAGCGGCGGCAGCAACCCGTCCTCGCCCAGCTCCGGCCGTTTGATTCCGCTCGGACCGACAGGCCCTTCGCCGAGAAGATCATTGATCACGTCGTGTCCGCCACCGGAAGACGGCGCATCGAGCAGGTCGGAGAGGCCGGTATCGGGCCGTGCGCCAACCGGTGCGACGGCCTGCTGGCCGGCCGGGTCGAGGATTTGCGGACCAGGCGCGGCGGCGGCGGAAATCCGAACCGCCAGTTCGTAATTTCCAATGCTCAGGATGTCGCCATCATTGAGCGGGGTAGGAACCTTGCCGAGAGGGATCTTGCCATAGTTGAGGAAGGTGCCGTTGGTCGAGAGGTCGATCACGACGACATTGCCGTTCTGGTCCTCGATGGCGCAGTGATGCGAAGAAACGACCCGCTCCGGATCCGGCAGGACAAGGTCATTGCCCGGCCCCCGGCCGATGGTCATCGAGCTGCCGACCATCGGGACCGGCCGCCCGTCGCCCGGAATCGCGCCGGAAGACTGGAAATGCACCATCACGCTCATCCGGCGCTCTCCTCGCTGCTCTCGGTCGGGCGCGCGATCCGGCCATTGCCGCCGCGTGCGATGTCGAGGGCGCGGTCGATCACGAAATTCATGGGTCCGTCGAAATCGTCCCCCATCGCGTCCACCGCCTTGAGATTAATGCCGAAAGCCATGGCCTGCAGCGCGCCCTGCGGCGCCGGGTATTCCTTGAGATCATCCGGCCCCAGCGTGCCGTCCGCATAGACCACGATGGTGGCGCACATGGCCGTGTCATCCATCGGATCCGCCGCCTCGGCGGCACGGAAAGCCGCTTTGCGCGTCTCCTCGCCGGGGCGGAACACCCAGGCCTCGGCCGCCGCCAGAGACGGCGAAGGCTCTGCCTGCGGTCCGATCACGTCACGCCCCGCCAGGCAAGCCCACCAGGCGCTTTCCCGTGGCGGCAGGCTCGCGGCCAGAAGCTTGAGCATGTCGACCAGCGCGCCGGCCGCCTCAAGCTCCGCAAGCACGTCGGCAACACCGGCCGTGGCCGGGCCGGCAAGCTCGGCCTCCAGTTTCAGATTCGTCCCTGCCAGCAACCGTGCTGCCGGCTCCTGCGGGATCTTGTTCAGCCCCTCAAATCGACCCGACATTCCGCACCCCTAGTTGATCATCATGATGCCGCCCTTGAGGATCAGCATTCCATCCCCCTTGACGGTCGTCATCGGCGCCTTGGCATCGAGCATCGCGGTGCCTTCAATCTTGACCATGATCCCCTTGATGGTCACGCCCATCTGGTCGATCTTGATCGAATTCGCTCCCACCTTGAACTCGATGGACTGCATCGCCGTATGTTCGGTCTTGCCCAGGTTCACCTTGGTCGTGTGGTTGCCCATCGAGATTTCTTCGGTGAAGTTGCCCATCTTCACGGTGTTCTTCAGGTTTCCCATCGATACCGTGTTTTCCTGGTTTCCCATCTTAACCGTGTTCGTCTGGTCTCCCATGGAGACCTCCATTTCGTGATTGCCTTTCTCGACGGTGGTCGTGAAATGGTTGCCTATCTTTTCGGTTCGGTCGTTGAAGACCTCATGAACAAGGTCGCCCGGTGACTTTCCGCCCTCGCCATAGCCGATCTTGATCGTTGAATCATTGCCGATTTCCTCGGTCTTGTCGTGATAGACCTTCTGCGTAAGATCGCCTTTGTCCTTGTCGTCAAAACCGATGGTTACGGTGGCGTCATTCTCCACGACCTGATTGAAATCCTTCTCGGCGTGGAAATAGACCTCCTCGGCGCCCTTCTTGTCCTCGAAGCGCAGTTCGTTGAAATTACTCGAAGTTCCTTCCTTCGAAGAACGCGTCTTGATGCCGCTCTGGGTCTTGTTGGCGGGCAAATCATAGGGCGGCATCGTGTCGGCATTGTAGAGCATGCCCACGACCAGCGGCCGGTCCGGGTCGCCCTCTTCGAACTGCACCACGACCTCCTGGCCGATGCGCGGGATCGCTATCATCCCCCAGGACTTTCCGGTCCAGGGCATCATGCAGCGCACCCAGCAGGTCGAATGCTCGTCCTTGGCGCCCAGCCGGTCCCAGTGGAACTGGATCCGAATGCGGCCGTACTCGTCGGTGTGGATTTCCTCGCCCGATGGCCCGGTGACCAGCGCGGTGTGCACACCGGCAATCTCCGGCCAGGGTGTCTTTGCCTCTGGGCGGAACTTTTCATCCTTGGGAATGACCGAAAAGCGCGCGTGGTAAGGGTCCTGCTCGCTCAACTGTTCGCGCATCGACCCGTCCGGGAACCGTGTGACCGCAAGTTTGCCCAGTTCACGGTCGTTGAGACGGAACATGTGCGTAGCGTCACGGACGACGAATTTCTCGCTGTCTTCGGTTGCAGTATGACCGGAGATCGACATCACCCCGCCAACCTCGAGATTGGAAACGATTCCCGCCCCGGCCCATGTCTGGTAGTGGATCGCGCGCTCCTCCATTCGGATCCGCGAATAGCGTTCGCCATCGCCCGAATGGCGGTAATGGCCCGGGTGATCGTAGATCTCGAGGTCCCTGAGCGTGTGCGTGCCCTTGGCCAATGCCTTATGCTCCTGAAGAGTGGCGTTCGGGGTCTCGAAATTGTAGTCCGTGTATGTGTACTTGCCGGTGGTCGCGGTGTGCTGCTTGCGCCACTCGAAGATGTGCTCGAGGCGGTGCGTCTCCGAACTGTCCTTTTCGAGGAAGGCGATCTCCGACTCGCATGGCACCGACGAATGCCCCGTTGAATCGTCATGCAGCACCATCTTCACACTTCCGCCCGAATGGGTGAAGAAATAGTGGATCCCCTCCTCCTCCATCAGCCGGTGGATGAAGTCGAGGTCGCTTTCGCGGTACTGAACACAGATGATACGGTTCGGGAAGGTGTCCGACAGCTTGTCGTCGATCTCGACGCCATAGTCCTGGAGGATCTCCTTGATGATGTCCCGCGCCGTCATTTCCTGGAAGATCCGGCAGTCTTGATTGAGCGAGAGAAACCACATCGTCGGCCGCAGCTCCGCCGAATAATGCGCCGCACCATCGATCGTTCCGATCAGCCGTACGCCGGTACAGATTCCGGTGTGTTCCCGCTCCCGGGTCCCTTCCCCGACCCGGTCCGGGCCGCTAGGCAACTTGAAGGTCAGGGTAACCCTCTCCCCGAGCAGATCGTCGAGATTGATATTCGGCGTGTCGGCGATGAACTCGATCTGGGCCAGCGATGGCTTGTTGAACCCCTCGTCGATCCGCGCCGCGACAAGGACGAGCGGATCGGAGTACGCACCACATTCCATGCGTATCGGGAATTCCTGGATCATGGCGGGGTTAATAAGCATGGCAAATCCAATCTCTCAATATGGCCCAGTCTAACCACGACCGGACCATTCTACCAAACACGCCTTGCCCGTGTTTACGCCAATCAGCCGAAATCATACGTGAAATCGCCCTCCGCAGCGTCAACATTGACGCCTTTGATCGACTCCTCCTGCATCATCCGGCGCAGGAACTCGGCCGAGACCTCCGGCAGCATCGTGTTGGTCACGATGGCGTCGATCATCCGACCGCCCGATTCCAGCTCCTGGCAGCGTTCGACGATCGTGTCGACCACAGCATCGGTATAGGTGAAGGGCACGCCGTGGCTCTCCTCGACCCGCTTCTTGATGCGGTTGAGTTGCAGCACAGTGATCTTGCCGATCATCTCCGGAGAGAGCGGGAAATAGGGGATGGTCACCAAGCGGCCCAGCAAAGCTGCGGGGAATATCTTCAGCAGCGGCTCGCGCAGCGCCTTGGCGATTCCCTCCGGCTCCGGCATCAGGTCCGGATCGGCGCACATATCCATGATCAGGTCCGATCCGGCATTGGATGTCAGCAGGATCAGCGTGTTGCGGAAGTCGATGGAGCGGCCCTCGCCATCCTCCATATGGCCCTTGTCGAAAACCTGGAAGAACAGCTCATGCACATCCGGGTGTGCCTTCTCGACTTCGTCGAGCAGCACCACAGAATAGGGTTTGCGCCGCACCGCTTCTGTCAGCACACCGCCCTCGCCATAGCCGACATAGCCCGGAGGCGCGCCCTTGAGCGAGGAGACCGTATGCGCCTCCTGATATTCGGACATGTTGATGGTGATGACGTTCTGCTCGCCGCCATAGAGCACTTCGGCCAGCGCCAGCGCGGTCTCTGTCTTGCCGACGCCGGAGGTGCCGGCGAGCATGAAGACACCGATAGGTTTGGACGGATTGTCGAGCCCCGCACGGCTGGTCTGGATGCGCTTGGAGATCATCGCCATCGCGTGATCCTGTCCGATCACCCGCTTGCCGAGATGATCTTCGAGGTTCAGGACGGTCTGGATCTCGTCGCGCACCATGCGGCCGACCGGAATGCCGGTCCAGTCGCCGATGACGGAGGCCACCGCCTGCGAGTCCACGATCGGCAGGATCAGCGGATGCTCGCCCTGAATTTCGACCAGCTCGGCATTCTTCGCCCGCAGTTCGGCCATGAGCGCGGAGCGCTCTTCACCTTTCGCGGCGGCATTCCCGGCCGCGTCCTCTGCGGCCTCTTCATCGGCGGTCTCCGCCACATCTTCGACAGTCTCGTCGACGGGCATCCCACCGGCGCGGAGCTTCGCCCTGAGTTCCAGGATCCCGTCGACCACGCTCTTCTCGCGCTCCCAACGGGCGTCCAGCTCCACCAGCCGCGCCTCTTCCTCGGATTTGAGTGCCGAGATCGCCTCGCGACGGTCATCCACGTCGTAACCGGCGCTCTCGTCGCGGTCGATGATCTCCAGCTCCGTGGTCAGCGCATCGATCCGCTTGCGGCAGTCATCGACCTCCGCCGGCACCGCATGCTGGCTCACCGCCACCCGCGCGCAGGCCGTGTCGAGCACGGAGACGGACTTGTCGGGAAGCTGGCGGGCCGGGATATAGCGCGCCGAAAGCGTCACCGCCGCTTCGATCCCTTCGTCGAGCACCTGCACCTTGTGGTGCTTCTCCAGCATCGAGGCGATGCCGCGCATCATCAGAACGCCCTTCTTCACGTCGGGCTCGTCCACCTGGACGACCTGGAAACGCCGGGTCAGCGCCGGATCCTTCTCGATATGCTTCTTGTATTCGGCCCAGGTCGTCGCACCGATGGTGCGCAGCGTGCCGCGCGCCAGTGCGGGCTTGAGCAGGTTTGCCGCGTCCCCTGTACCGGCCGCACCGCCCGCTCCGACAAGTGTATGGGTCTCATCGACGAACATGATGATCGGGACAGTGCTTGCCTGCACCTCGTCGATCACCGAGCGCAGCCGGTTCTCGAACTCGCCCTTCATCGACGCGCCCGCCTGCAGCAGGCCGACATCGAGCGACAAGAGCCGCGCATCCTTCATCGTCGGCGGCACATCCCCGCGCGCGATCCGCTGGGCAAAGCCCTCGACCACGGCCGTCTTGCCGACCCCGGCCTCGCCGGTCAGGATCGGGTTGTTCTGACGCCGGCGCATCAGGATATCGACGATCTGGCGGATCTCGTCATCGCGCCCGACAATCGGGTCCATCTTGCCGTCGCGCGCCTGCGCGGTCATGTCGGTGCAGAACTGCTCCAGCGCCTCCTCCTTGCCCATCTGGGCCGGTGCCATCGCACCGGAGGCCTCGCCGGGCACGGCGCCGCCGCCGGTCACCGAGCCGTCCTGCGGCCGCAACCGGTCTTCGGGAGAGCCGTCGACCACGGTGTTGAAATTGTCGGAGAGATCGTCCGGTCCCACCTTGCGGAACTCGCCGGAGATGCCGTGCAGGACGTGGCGCAGCTCGGAGGTCTTGACCATGCCGAGGACCAGGTGGCCGGTCCGGACCTGGCTGGAGTTATACATCAGCGACCCATAGACCCAGGCCCGCTCCATCGCGTTCTCCAGATGCGCCGAGAGATCGGAAATCGAGCTCGCCCCACGCGGCAACGCGTCCAGCGCCTTCTGCATGTCGGCGGCCAGCCGCGACGGATCGAGGTCGTAATGCTGCATGATCCGGTGGATGTCGCTGTCGGGCAGCTGGACGATCTGGGCCAGCCAATGGACAATCTCCACGTAAGGGTTCCCACGCATCTTGCAAAAGACTGTCGCCCCTTCGACTGCCTTGTACCCCGGCTCATTGAGCTTCCCGAACAACGCGACCCTGCTGATCTCCGACATGAAACGTCCCTTCCCTCAAAATTGCCCCGGCAGCCATCAGGCCGCCGGTCGAATATCCCTCTGCGGGCTCACATGCAGCTCATCCGCATCGCCCATCCCCGCCCGGTCGCCGATCCAGCTTGTCAGACCGAGCTGCGTGTCCGCCCCGAGCTGTGCGGCCGGAACCTCCTCGGCGCGCAGCACCAGGTTCACATCCCAGTCCAGCAGCTCGCCCACATAGTTGCGCACGATGTCCGCCATCCGCTCGAGCGAGGCCCCGCCGGGCAGAAGCCGCTCATACTCCTCCCGGTCCAGTGGCCCGATGCGCAGGCGAAACTTGGCCGCCCGGCTCCAGACCCGGTCGCCGACCACGCTGCCCTGACCGAGCCCGACCGGCCCACCGAGCTGCCAGTGATCCTCCGGCTCCAGCTCCAGCCAGTCGCCGACGAACTCCTCCATATGCACCTCGGCGTCAAAGAACGCCGAAAGCATGGACACAAGCGCCTCCGGTGTGCGCGGACCCGGCGCGAGATGGCCGGCGAAATGCCGCTTCGCGAGATCCGGCATCGTGTCGCGGTCGCGCAGATGCGTGCCATGCAGCCCCGAGAGCGCCGCCACCACGCTTTCCAGTGGCCCGCCCGCGCCCCGGTCGAGATCAGCCGCCGGCTGGCCGGTTTTCCAGGCGCGAAAGAGCAGCGTCGCCATGCGGTGCGTGAGCATATCCGCGAAGGCGACGAACGTGCCGTCGCGCTCATTGGCCTGGCGGCCATGCGCATATTCGGTCAGGTGCAGCGGCAATGGTCCGGACGGGCCGAAGAAACCGAAGAACCGGTTGGTAAGCCGATCCGGCGCGCCTGCCTCGCCCGGCTTGAAGCCAGTCAGCGTCACAGGCGGGAAGGCCAGCGACGGCACCTGTCCGAAGCGCATGCCGTCCTCGGACGGGCGCCGCGTCGCGCCGAGCCCGTGCTGGCCGTCGCGCGCGGCATCGATCAGCCGCATCGCCAGCCAGATGTGATGCGCGCCGGGCTTTGCTTCGAGCCCGGCGAACCATCTCAGATGATCCTGCCGTGGCCCGTCGCCGGTCGCCATCGCTTCAGCTCCCCTCGCTGCTGGCTCACCAGAGCCGTTTCTGTGAATGAGTTGATCGTCGCATGCCCGCGCAGGAAACGCTCCAGCACCGCGCCGAGAAGATAGACCGAGACGCCCTCGAAGAAGCTCTCGTCAACATCGATCCGCACCTCGAGCCCGCGCACCGCCGTGGAAAGCATCCCGTCGCTCATCCGCCGCACGATGGGGCGGGAGGAAACGGTGGTGATGCCTTCGAGCTGGCGCCGCACCGCGCGATCGCCGTCGGGGGCGTAGAGCCCGATCATCTCCCGCAGCGCGGCCGCCCCCGCCCCGCCTTCGCTGTCGGCGATGGAGAGGTAGTTCAGTCCCAGATGCGAGATCAGCCGCCAGGCCGTGTCGCCCTGCGCGAAGGTCGGGCGCGGGCGGGTTGGCGACACGGGGGTCGTGACATGCGCCACCGGGCCGCCTTCGGGCAGGTGGAAAAGATCCGGCGCGCCGGACGAGAGCAGCAGCGGCAGGTCCCGGTTGGTCACCACGGCCCGCACGGCGAGCTGGCTGACATCGGAGCGATAGGGCGCGTTGTCGCCATCGACCAGCGAGACATAGGCCTCGGAGCCGAGATAGTTCGTCCGCCCGCCCCGCAGCCGCTCGCGTTCGTTGCGCTGCCGCATCTTGCGCGAAACGGTGTAGAAACACTTGCCGCTGTCTCCCAGCGGCGTCAGGTCATCGACCGAGTAGAACGGCTCGAAGGGCACGTCGAGATCGCCTTCCGTGCCGATGGCGGTCACGCTCTGGACGGAGTGGATCTCGTAATCGAGCGGCGCGGTGCGGTCCGGCACGACATGCTGCTCGAAATCGCCGCGGGTCACGTGGACACGGTCGCAGCGCTTCTCGAAGAGGTTCACCGCCGGGACGCAATTGAGGTGGAACGCCTCCGGCTTGATCGCGGGCGCGATCTCCGGCAGGCCGTCGCGCAGCAGGATGTATATGTCGACATCATCGCCCGTGGCCCGCATCAGCGCCGGCGCCAGGCCGGTCAATTCGGTGAAGAAAAAGCGCTGCGGCATGGCGAAATATTCCTGCAGCAGCCGGTAGCCGTCGAAGGAGCGACGCGGGGTTGGCAGCAGCGCCTCCTCGCGGTCGAAGCCACGATGGTTGAGCGCGCCCCGGAGCGGTTCGACCCAGTCGGCACGCCGGTCGGTGGAACGGGCCACGAGCCCGGTCGTCTCGGTGCAGAGCAGCTCCAGCAGCTTCCAGCCCGCGCCCCCCTGCCCGCCAAGGAAGAAGGTCAGCGCGTCGAGCTTCGCCAGTTCGGCCAACGGCGCCCCGCCATGGCGACGCAGGCGCATGCGAATGCCCGCGCGGGCCTCTGTCGCTCCGGCCACACCCGCCGCAACCAACTCGCCGCGCCCGTCGATATATTCCGCCTCCGCCACGATGATCGGCCAGAGAGTCAGGTCGGCGCCGGTGCGGAAAACGCATGGAGAGGAGGCGCCATCCGGCGAGGCAGACCGCAGCTGCGTGCCCCGCTCGATGGTGTAGCCATCAACCAGATCGGCATTCTCCATGTCCGGATGAAGCTGGGACACCATCATCGAGGGCGTCGGCGCGAGGTAATGCGGGTAGACGATCTCCAGCAGGTGGCTGGTGAGCTGCGGATATTGCAGCTCCAGTTCGAGCTGAACCCGCGCCGAGAGGAAGGCCGAGCCTTCGAGCAACCGCTCGACATAGGGGTCGAGCACCTCCAGCCCCTCCAGCCCAAGTCGCGCGGCGATCTTGGGATAGGCATTGGCGAACTCCTCGCCCATCTCGCGCAGATAGGCGAGCTCGGATTCGTAATGGCGCAGAAGGCGTGTGTCCATGCGCTCAGCCCCGCTCTTCCAGGTCCAGCCAGCCGGTCATCAGGTCGACCTCGGAGCGCAGATAGAGCTCCATTGGAAAAGGCTGGGCCCACATGTCGCCCTGAATGTCGAAGAAGATCGTCATCGGACCGCTATCCTCGTCCTGGCGCAGCCGCACGTCGATCGATTCCGGCCGCAAGCGCGGCTCGAACTGGCGCACGGCCTCGATCAGCGCGACGCGGATCATCTCGACCCGGCGCTCGTTCGTCGCCCCGCCCGCCGCCGGCGAGACGCCGTAATTCAGCACGGACGTAAAGGCATGTGGATATGCCTCGCGGTCGATCCAGGCCTCGTTGTTGTTGGTGTTGAGCAGCCAGGCGAGATCGCGGCGCAGGATGCCGCGCAGCCGGCGGATATCGATCACCCGTGCGTCGCGGGACTCGGACTGCGTCCCCGGAGCGTCATCCGTCAACCGGTCCAGCAGCGAAGGCTGCAATCGGTCGTCTATCGTCTTGTCGGCCATTAATCAGGTCTCGGAAGGCGGGGTGGCCTCATCCATCTTGAGGCTGCGCAGATCCATCAGCGCCACATCTTCGGCCTCGGTCGCCAGCAGCCGTTGGCCAATCCCGGTAAAGGTCTCTGCGCCGGCATCAATCCAGTCCGTCCGCTTTGCCAGCATCGCGGCGCCATCGCCGCTTTCGCAGGTGCCCGGGTAACGTGTCGGGATGAAAGCCGTCACCTCGCCGCCATTCTGCAGCGTAATCCGCGCGCCGGTCCAGACCGCGTCGCGCAGGTCCGTCGGCTCGTCGACATGTATCTCGGAGATTGCCGCGAAGGGCATCCAGAAATAGCGGCCATTGACCACCGCCTCCAGAACCGGCCCCAGCCGCATATCCGCATCCGCAACCCACTCGAAGCGGGTGTCGTTGATCTCGCCGCCCATGGCGGGCGCGGCCTCGAAGGCGCGGGCGCGCAGATCTGCCGCCTCGGCAGCCTTGCCGCCCGCAAGCAGCTTCAGCGCCTCCATCAGCAATGCGACCCATTCCTGCGGCTCGCCGAAGACAAGCGGCTCGCGCTCGCCGGTAAAGACCGCCTCGCGGAACACCTCGCAGCGGATCACCTCGCGATAGGCCTTGGCCATCTCGAGCGCCGCCTCGTCCATCGTCGCCGAGAGCTTGAGCTGGTTGATCGCGCGTTTCCAGTCGCCGGTGACACAGAGAAGCTGGAACAGGAAGATCCGCAGCTTTGAATCCGCCGGATTGGCGCGCACGGCATCCTGGAGCGCGTCGAGAGCACCGGAAAGATCATTGGCGAGCAGAAGCTCATGGGCGCGGCTGGACATGAAAAGCTCCACTCTGATGCAAATTCGCGCTGCCCCACCGGATTGGGTCCGGTGAGGCAATTGTCTTGGAAAGCAATCTGCTTACATCTGTACGTTACCGGCAATGTTCCACTTGAATTCCGGCTTGTCGCCTTCGGTACCGTCGTCTTTCTGTTCGGAATAGTAGACTTCGGCTTCGGCGAAGTTCAGCACGACGTTTTCGGTCAGCTTGTCTTCGCCTCCGGATCCACCCGTACTGACCGCCGTGACCATAACCTTGTTCATCTTGATGATCAGGTATTCAAGCGGATCCTTACCGGCCTTGCGGACGGTCAGCTGGGCCTTTTTGAAATGGTCGCCATTGGCGCAATACAACATCAGGATCGGAGAGGACTTGTCGATCCACTTGGTCACCGAGATGTCCTGGAAATTCGCCTTGCCGGCACCGCCGCCACCACCGACATGGAAGCTGCCGGACTGGGACATGCCCCAGGACCACGCCAGAACATCGATTTCGTCCTTGTGGGAATCGTCCTTAGATTCACCTGCGATTTCGCCCTCGAGATCGAGGAACATGTCAACAGCCATAACGCTTTCTCCTTAAAGTAGTTGGGGCAAATCGACCCCGTTACGTGATAGCCGGGCGCCCGGCAAAAGACGCCCGGCCGTGGAATTACGCGCCCTTCTCGGAGGGCAACTTCGAGACCAGCCGGAGGGACACCGTCAGGCCCTCGAGCTGGTAATGGGGCCGCAGAAAGAACTGCGACGTGTAGTACCCGGGATTGCCCTCGACTTCCTGCACCACGACCTCGGCCGCCGTCAGCGGCTTCATCGCCTTGGTATCTTCGCTGGAATGGGCGGGGTTGTAATCAACATACTGGTTGATCCATTTCTGCAACCAGACCTGCATGTCGTCCCGGCTCTTGAAGGAGCCGATCTTGTCGTGGACCATCTTCTTCAGGTAATGCGCGAAGCGGCATGTGGCGAAGAGATAGGGCAGCCGCGCGGCAAGGTTCGCATTCGCCGTGGCGTCCGGATCGTCATATTCGGCCGGGGCATGTAGCGATTGCGCGCCGATGAACGCCGCGAGATCCGAGTTCTTACGATGGATCAGCGGCAGCATCCCGTTCTTGGACAGTTCCGCCTCGCGCCGCTCGGGGATCGAGATCTCGGTGGGACATTTCATGTCCACCCCGCCATCGGCCGTCGGGAAGGTGTGGGTCGGCAGACCTTCCACCGTACCGCCCGATTCCACGCCGCGAATGCGCGAGCACCAGCCATACATCTTGAAGGACCTGGTGATGTTCGCCGCCATCGCATAGGCGGAGTTGGCCCACGAGAAATATTCCGACTCGGCATTGCCGGTCTCTTCCTCGAAGTCGAACTCGTCCACCGGGTCGCCCTTGGAACCATAGGGCTGACGGGCCAGGAAACGCGGCATGGTGAGGCCAAGATACTTGGAATCCTCGCTCTCTCGCAGGCTGCGCCAGGCGGCATATTCCGGCGTGGTGAAGACCTTGGTCAGGTCGCGCGGGTTGTTGAGCTCCTGCCAGGTCTCGAACTGCATCAGCGACGGGTCGGCCCCGGTGATGAAGGGGGCATGGATCGCCGCAGAGATCTTGGCCATCTCGCCCAGCAGCTCGACATCGGGCGGGCTGTGGTTGAAATGATAATCACCGACAAGGCAGCCATAAGGCTCGCCACCGAAGACACCATATTCTTCTTCGTAGAGCTTCTTGAAGATCGGCGACTGGTCCCAGGCCGTCCCCTTGTACTTGCGCAGGGTCTTGTGCAGTTCCTTCTTGGAGATCGGCATGACCCGGATCTTCAGCATCTCGTCGGTCTCGGTATTGTTGACCAGGTGATGCAGGCCCCGCCAGGCGCTCTCAAGCTTCTGGTATTCGTCGTGGTGGATGATCAGGTTGACCTGTTCGGTCAGCTTCTTGTCGATCTGGGCGATGATCGATTCCAGCGAATTCAGCACGTCGTCGGAGATGACATTGGCATTCGCCAGCGCCTGCTGCGCCAGCGTCTTTACCGCGTTCTCTACCGCCGATTGCGCGGCATCGGTGCGCGGACGGAACTCCTGTTTCAGAAGGGATGCGAAATCGGATTCCGTCGCTTCGGCAGCAGCACCGCCAGCAGCGGATTCAAGGGCTTCTTCAGCCATGGATTACTCCTCCCCCTCGCTGGAATCGTCTTCACTCGGCGCGGCTTGCGCAGCGAGCGATTTCATCAATGCGGGATCGGCCATGACCTTGGACATCAGGTCCTCGGCGCCGGGCTTGCCGTCCATGTAGGTCATCAGGTTGGCCAGTTCCTTGCGCGCTTCCAGAAGCTCGCGCAGCGGTTCGACCTTCTCTGCGATCGCGGCCGGCGAGAACTCGTCCATGCTTTCGAAGCTCAGGTCGACCGAAAGATTGCCCTCGCCCGTCAACGTGTTCGGCACGGCAAAGGCTGCGCGCGGTTTCATCGCCTTCATCCGGGCGTCGAAATTGTCGACATCGATCTCAAGGAACTTCCGATCGTCCACGCCGGGCTGTTCCACCTCGGACTTGCCCGCCAGATCGGCCATCACGCCCATCACGAAGGGCAGCTGGACCTTCTTCTCGGCACCGTAGAGCTCGACATCATACTCGATCTGGACCCTTGGTGCCCTGTTTCGGGCAATGAACTTCTGTGAACTTGACATGAGTGTCTCCCTTCAAATCCGGTCCGCCTCCGGCCGGGGCGGACCTGCCTTGTTGTTTTACTCCTCTGCGTCCCCGATGCCGCCAACGAGCTTGACATTATCGAGGCCCAGAGGAGCCAGATCATTGAGAATGGTAAGAAAGTCCGCCCCCACAAGCCGGCGCGCCCGCTTCAGCAGAAGCGGCACCGGGTTGGACGGTTCGTTGCGATCATAATACTCGATGATCTTGTCGAGCGCGAAGATCACGTCCTTGCCCGAGCTGATCGCCCCGGGCGCAGAGACCGGCGCCGCCGCCACAGGCGACGCTGCGCCCTCTGCGTCCGTGCCGTCTTCCTCGACGGGATCGGCGCTGACACCGGTCTCCGCCGCGATAACCGAGGCAATGCGCCCCAGCATCTTTCTCAATGCTGTCAGGTCCGGTCCCAGCGTCGGGATCTTCTCGTCGAACACCGCATCGATTGCCGCGACATCCTCGACGGCCTGCGTCACGGCACCAAAGATCTCGTCCCGGGTCTCGGCATTCATGTCCTGAAAGGCAGCAGAGAAGGCTCCCGAATCCGGCGCGGCCTCGTCTTCATGCGCTTCCATCTCGCCGTCGAGGATCAGCCGCTGGCGCAGCGTCATCATCCCGAAGGCATTGCTCTTCGCCATCGGCGCAAGTCGCAGCGCGTGCAGGATCGTCTCCGGCGCCGCCAGCCCGCGCATGGCGTTGACCCGCATCGTCGGGTCGTTGTCATCATCTTCGTCAAGCTGCGGATGGCAGCTGTCCCAGTACTCGGTCAGGCAGGCGCGGATATAGCCCGTGACTTCCGCAAAACCGGGAAATCCGTTCCGCCGCAGTTCGGCATGAGCCAGATACACCGCCGCGCGCAAGTCGTGACTCCGCGAGAGCACTTCGCGCGCCTTGGCGATGATATCGCCATAGTCAGGCTCCTCGGCGGCAACGATCTCGGCGCCCATCTGGCGTTCCTGACCCGGCTGAGCCGTGATCTCCAGCTCCGTGAAAACGGGGTCGTACTCGAGATTCTCTCCGCTGGGAGCGTCATCTGCGAAACTGTTAAGTTCCAAGGGCAAAATGGGAAACTCCGATCAAAATAATACCGGCAGAAAAGATCAAAAATGCACCGATCACTGTCCTAACGTTACCAGAAGTGTTGGACAAATCTACACTTCATTTCAAGCGACACCCGATGCCGGACCATTTCTTCTCTTGACCGCAACGGGGACTGTACCGCTTGCTAGGCGCAGGCGTCAGGGAGGTTTTTGACATGACGAGACGGTTTTCGGCGGCACGAAGCGGGCGCGCCCTTCTTCTGGCGGCGTTGCTTCCGGTATTCCCCGGTATGGCGGAGGAGGGACGGCTCGGGGTCGAGCTCAACAAGTTCGAACAGGGGGAAACGGGCGGCTGCCGCGCCTTCTTCCTGTTCCGAAACCAGAGCGGTCAGACGCTGGAAGGTTTCGAGATGTCGCTGGCCATTCTCGACGGCACCGGCGTGATCGACCAACTCCTGAGCATTGACGCCGCACCGCTGCCGATTGCGCGGACGACGCTGAAGCTCTTCGAGATCCCCGACATCGCCTGCGAGAACATCTCCGAGATTCTTCTGCACGAGATGACGGCCTGCAAGCCGCAGAATGCCGATCCGGTGGATTGCTTCGACTTCATGGACCTGTCCTCGAAGACGCCAGCCGGATTCGTGAAATAGCGCCATGAGTGAGATCGTGGCGATGCTTGCACGCGGCGGGCCGATTGTCGGGCTGCTGCTGGTGCTCTCGGTGGCGAGCCTTGCGCTGATCGTGGTCAAGCTGCTCGAATTGCGGGGTGCCCTAGCCGGTGCGCAGACCCGCGAGGCCGCGCTGACTGATTGGGAGGCGGGCGCTCGCGAGGAGGCCCTGTCAAAGGCAAAATCCGGGAGCGGACCGGTCGACACCCTTCTCGCGGCGGCGATGGACGGGGCGCTGGCGGGGCGATCCCGCGACGCGCTGGAAACGGAGCTGGAATGGCGCGGAAACCGCACGCTTGACCAGCTCGGCCGGTATATCCGGACATTGGAGCTGGTCGGCATGATCGCCCCGTTGCTCGGGCTGCTCGGCACGGTGCTTGGCATGATCGAGGCTTTCCAGCAGCTGGCGCTCGCCGAAGGCGCGGCCAATGCCTCGATCCTCGCCGGCGGCATCTGGCAGGCCCTCCTGACCACCGCCGTCGGTCTTGTTGTCGCCATTCCCGCCGCTGTCGCCGCGAACCTGTTGGGAACGCGGCTGGACCGGGTCGGGGTGGCGATGGAGGTTGCCATCGGCCGCCTGTTGTCGCTGGAGGCACGCTGACCGGCCGGACCGGGGGAGACAGAGGATGAAGCTGACGAGGACAAGGCAGGCAGGCGCGGTGATCCGGCTGGTGCCGATGATCGACGTGCTGATGATCCTGCTCGTCTTCTTCATGGTCACCTCGACCTGGCTCAACCTGCGCATGATCCCCCTGGCCGCGCCGGCCAATGCCCCTGCCGCCGCAAGTGCCGGCTCCGCTGCCAACGCCTCAACGCTGCTGATCCGCCTCGACCCGTCCGGGCAAGCCCTGCTGCGCGGCCAGCCCATCGGACCGGCCGCCCTCGCCGAGCTGCTACTCAGCCGGCGCGACGCGGATCCGGCGCTCTCGGTCGTGCTCCTGCCCTCCGGTGAAGCCAGCAACCAGGACCTCGTCTCGCTGCTCGAAATCACGACCCAGGCCGGGATCGAGCGGCTCCGGATCGTGCGGATGGGGGAGGCGCCATGAAACTTGCCCGCCGCCCGCGCCGCGACCAGCCCGAGCCGATCATCGCGCTGATCGACGTGGTCTTTTTCCTGCTTGTCTTCTCGATGCTGGCCGGGCGCATGGATGCCACCGCGCCCTTCCAGCTCGACCCAGCGCAGAGCCGTTCCGGCGCTGCCTTGCCCGGCGGCGGCGAAACCGTCGCCATCGCTGCCGATGGGGTATTGGCGCTCAACGGAACCGAAATAGACGCCCCTGCCCTGCTCGACAGGCTCGCCGCGATCCTCGCGGAGCGCCCCGACCGGCTGATCCGGGTCAACGCCCATCGCGACGCCGAGCTGCGCGACATGCTTCCTCTCGTGGCGCGGATCGAGGCGCTTGGCGCCCGCGACCTTGTGCTGGTCGTCACGCCCGGAGCGCCGTGATGGCGCGCGCGTCGGCCTGGGCCCTCGCCGGAACCGCATCGCTCGCGTTGCACGCGGCGGGGCTGGCGGGGCTGGTTCTGTCGGTCCGCCCCGACGAGATCACCCAGCAGGAGCCGCCGCCAACGGCAGTCGTGCTGGACGCGGAACCGGTCCGGCGCGCCCGTGCCGAAGCTGAAGCGCCGGATGCAACCCGCGCGAATGACCAGCCAACCGATGGGCTCGCGCTCGATCAGGACGCCCCAAGACGCACCCGCGCCGACGCCAGCGCGCCAAGCTCTGCACAGCTGACGCCGCAATCGCCCCTGGCGCAGGCCGCCGCTCCGGGCGTTGCCAACGCGCTCTCTCTCGCAGAGCAAGCGCCTGCGGGCAAATCGCAAGCGGCCGTCAGCGCAAAGGGAGCACAGGCGCCCGCGCAAGCCATGCCCGCACGCCCCTCCGCCGTAACCTCGCCTGCTGACACGGTCGCTGTCGCCGCGCAGTCGTTTGCACAGGGCAACGTTCCCGAGACCCGCCCGACCGCTGCCAAGGCCTTGAGCAACGACCCAAAGGTAGAGCCGACCGCCGCACTCGACGATACAGCGCACCGTCTCGCAGAGACGACACCGGTTCCGCTTTCGGGGGCCGCCCTCCCGACGGGGGGCGCAGCGGCGGTCCCGGCGCGTCCGACGGCACAGGCACTCCTCGCCCAAGCCGAGCAGCCGACCCCCTCGGAGCCGCAGCAGCCGAGGACCATGCCCGCGTCTACGCGCCGTCCCTCGGCCACACCCGTTACGACAGATCAAAGCCGTCCGATCCCGGTCCGTTTCGAACCGCCGTCAGCCGCGCCAGTCTCCCCGGTCGCCGCTTCTCCACAGAAGGCACAAGGATCTGCCCCGCCCTCCGCTGCGCTTCCGGATCTCGCGCCATCCGGCGCGACCGTCGCCGCAAGCGCAGCCGACACGCCCGCCGCCACCGAAACCGACGCCAGCGAAACCGCGCCCCGCCTGACCGCCGCGCTCGCCTGGCAGGCCGGGGCGGAGAGCGAAGCGGATCCTATCTCCATGAGCGCAATCCAGGCTTTCATGCAACCCGAGGCGCTCGCGCAGGGCGAGGGAAAGCAGTTGCGCGACGGGCTGGCCGCGCTCCTGACCGACATCCCCTGCGCGCGGGTGCAGACCGAGTTCCGGCCCGAAACCGGGACGCTGGAACTGCGTGGCCACATCCCGGAAGACGGGCTGCGTGGCCCGCTTCTTGCCGCGCTACAGGCGCAGATGGGCAGCTCGATCCGGGTGGCCGACGAGATGCGGCTCTTGCCCGCGCCGCAATGTGGCGCCCTGGCGGGGATCGCCGCGGTCGGCCTGCCGCAATCGGATGACCAGCGGACCAACCCGCGCGTCATAGGCGAGAACACCCATGTCCGGGCCTATGCGTTCCGCGAGGGCGACCCGCTGGAGCTGGAACTCGTCACGCCGGATTATGAGGCGGTGGTCTATATCGACTATTTCGACGCTGCCGGGAATGTCATTCACCTGCAGCCCAACGAGACTGTCCCACTCCGTCAGGAACCTCCCGCGAGCCGCCTGACCTCCGGGATCGAGCGGAGCGACCGCCCCTTCCTGCGCAGCTTCATCGCGCCGCCTTTCGCGCAGGAGATCGTCGTGGCCTTCGCTGGCTCTGAACCGCTTTACGAGGGCCTGCGCCCGATCATGGAACCCGCCGCGCCCTATCTCGCCTTCCTGACGGAGCGCGTGACGGAGGCGCGCGCGCAATCACCGGATTTCAAAGGCGAATGGGTCTATTTCTTCGTGGAGACCGGTCCGAAGTAATGATCCGTTTGGACCGCTTTCCAGGGATCAATGGCAAAGCCGGAGTGGATCCTGTCTCCACTCTACAGAGAGATCCATCCCGGACTTGCCAACAGCTGTTCCGCCCGCAGCCACCAGATCATGCCGGTTGCGACGCCAGCTTGGCCTGGCGAGCTACCTCCGCCCGCTTCTCCCGGATCTCGCTGCGCCGGAAGAAGATGTAGTAGAGCGTCGGGGCCGCAACGAGGGTCAGGATGGTTGCGAAGGCGAGGCCGCCCATGATCGTCACCGCCATGGAGACGAAGAAGGCGTCGCCCAGAAGCGGGATCATGCCAAAGATCGTCGTCGCCGCCGCCAGCACCACCGGCCGCACACGCGAGGTGGAGGCGCGGATAATCGCCGGCTTCAGGTCCTGCCCCTCGGCACGCAGCAGATCGATTTCCTCGACCAGCACAATGCCGTTCTTGATCAACATCCCCGAGAGCGACAGCAGGCCCAGAAGCGCCGTGAAGCTGAAGGGCAGCCCGGTCATGCCGAGCCCGATCACAACGCCGTTCACCGACATCGGCACCAGCAACCAGATCACCAGCGGCTGGCGGATCGCATTGAAAAGCAGGATCGAGATCAGAACCATGATCAGGAACGATACCGGCAGCTGGGTGCCGAGCGCGGCCTGGGCGTCCGAGGAGCTCTCGAATTCGCCGCCCCAATCCATCTTGTAGCCGATTGGCAGCTCCATTGCCTCGATGGCAGCGCGGATCTCGCCATGCACCCCAGCGGGGGTCACCCCGTCCCGGATATCGGCGCCGACCGTGACCGTCAGCTGCCGATCCCGACGGTGCACCAACGTGTTCTCGGGAATGAACTCGAACCCGTCGATCACCTGTTCCAACGGCAGGAAGGTACCGGCCGCGCTGGAATAGATCACCTGGTCCATCAGTGTCAGCCCGGAATCGCGCGGCTCACGCACGATGATCGGTATCAGGCGCTCGCCCTCGCGATAAGTGCCGGCGCGCGCGCCGTCGGTCGCGTAGAGCAGCGTCTCCGAGATGTCGTCCCGCGTGATGCCAGCGGCCTGGGCGCGATCGGTCGAATAGATCGGTCGCAGGACCAGTTCCTGTTCGCGCCAATCCGTACGCATGCGCAGGATATCGTCGGTCTCCTGATCTATGATCGCCATCGCATCCGCCGCCAGATCCCGCAGCACTTTCGGGTCATTGCCCGACAGCCGGACCTCGATATCCGCCCCGCCGCCCGGGCCAAAGACCAACCGTTTGGTTCGGAACTCGCCCTCCGGCAGCGCTTCGGCGCCAAAGCGATCAAGATCAGCCTTGAGCGCAGGGATCTCGTCGAGGTCATGCGTGCGCACGATCAGGTGGCCATAGGTCGGGTTCTGGTTCTCCGCCGAATAGGTCAGCATGAAGCGCGAGGCGCCCTGGCCGACAAAACTCGTCACCGAGACAACCTCCTCGCGGGTTTCCAGCCACTCTTCGACCATCTCCATCTGCTGCGATGTGGTCTCGATCGAATTGCCCTGCGGCAGCTTGTAATGGACGAAGAAGAGCGGGGTGTTGCTGTCCGGGAAGAACTGCTGCGGCAGGTTCGCGAAGGCGTTGAAACAGACCGCGGTAATTCCGATCAGACCGACAACGACCAGCCAGCGCAGCCGTAGCGCCACCCCGAGCATCCAACCGAAGAGCCGGAAGAGCGGGCCGCCATAGGCATCGTGATCGCCTTCGTCGACCTCGCGGAAAAGCTTGTTGCCGAGATAGGGCGTGACCGTGATCGCCAGTATCCAGGAGAGCATCAGAGAGATGCCGATCACCGCGAAGAGCGAGAAGAGGAACTCGCCCGTGGCATCCGGGCTGGTGCCAATGCCGGCAAAGGCCATGATGCCGATAACCGTCGCACCGAGCAATGGAACCTGCGTCTTCTTCGTCGCCTCGTCCGCCGCTGCGGGCCCCTTGCGGCCATGCAGCATCGCCACCTGCATTCCCTCGGCAACCACGATGGCGTTGTCCACCAACATGCCCATGGCGATGATCAGCGCGCCGAGCGAGATCCGTTCCAATTCGATGGCGAACATGTTCATGAAGAAGACTGTGCCGACCACGGTCAGCAGCAGCGTCGCGCCGACGACAATGGCCGCGCGCCACCCCATCGCCAGCGCCAGCACCACGACGACGATGCCCACGGACAGCGCCAGGCTCTCAAGGAAGTCATTGACCGACTGGTCCACGACCACATGCTGCTGATAGATCGGCGACAGCTCGACGCCGAATGGGATTTCCGCGTCCAACTCGGCCAGGCGCGCATCCACCCGCTCGCCGACAGCGACGATATTCTCGCTCGCGAGCCCCGCGACCCCGAGCGTGAAGGCGTCTTGCCCATTATGCCGGATAATCAGGTCTGGATTGTCCTGCCGCGCGCGATAGACATCGGCAATGTCGTAGAGATTGAGCACCTCGCCGCCAACGCCCACCGTCAGCCCTGCAATGGCCGAGACCGTGTCGTCGCCCTGCGGACGCTGGATGATCGTGCGGGTCGGCGAATTCTCCACCGCACCGGGATCGGAGACCGAATCCGCCGTGGCGATGGCCGCGCCGAGCGCCGCCGGAGAGATGTTCTGGTTGACGGCCTGACGCATGTCCGGCTCGACGAAGATCGCTTCGTCGGGCAGCCCGGAGACCTCGACATCCGCCACGCCCTCCACGGCCAGCAACTCGCGGCGCAGGAAGGTCGAGAGTTCGTGCTTCTCGGCATCCGAGTAGCCCTCGGCCGTGATCGCGTAGAACAGGCCGAAAACATCACCGAAACTGTCATTCACGTAAGGCGTGCTGACGCCATCCGGGAGCGAGGCGTCGTCGACGCGGTTGCGCAGGTCGGTCCAGATCTGCGGCAGCTCATCGCCGTCATAGGTCGATTTCATCTCGACCTCGATCAGCGAATAGCCCGGACGGTTCATCGAGGTGATGACGTCGACCTCGCCCATCTTCTGGATCTCCGACTCGATGGGTTCGGAGACCTCGGTCGCCACCTGTTCCGCCGAGGCGCCGGGGTAATAGGTGACGATAACCGCGTTCTTGATGGTGAAAGCCGGATCTTCGAGCCGGCCGATGGAGCTGAACCCCCAGAGCCCGCCGAGAAGGCAGCCCAGGATCACCAGCCATGTGTAAATCGGCCGCTCGATGGAGGCGCGTGCAATGGTCATGTCGCTGTCCTCAGTTTCCGAAACCGTTGAAACGGCGCGCGAGCATTCCGTCTTCCAGCGCGGCGACACCGGCCATGACGATCTCGGCACCGATCCCGAGCCCGGAGGTCACCTCGACCTCGCCCGTCTCGGTCGGCGCGATCGCGACCGGAACACGCGTCAAGTGACCCTCGGCGGCACCTTTCGGCTCGAAGAGGATGACATGGGTGGAGCCGTCCGAGTCGATCATGACCGCTGATGCCGGGATGATGACCCGCCCCCCCTCGCGGTTCAGCGCAACGCGCACGCTGACCGAGGAGCCCGGCAGCAGCGTCAGCCCCTCGGGCGGGGCCATGCCGAACGTGGCGCGATAGGTCTGGCCGATGGAAGACGTCTCCGCGGTCAGCTCCCGCACCGACATCCGATACTCCTTGTCCGATGTGGGAAAGCGCGCGACGACATCCACATCGTCGGCGATATTCGCCTTCTGCACGAGCACCTCCGGGACATCGATCTCGACCCGGATTTCCGACATGTCATGCAGGCGCACGACCGGCGTGCCGGCGCTGATCGTGGTGAAACTCTCGACACTGCGGGAGGCGACCAGCGCATCGAAAGGCGCCAATAGCGTGGCATCTTCCAGCGCGATTTCCGCGTTCTCGACCGCGATCTCGGCCACCTTTGCAGCCGTGTCCGCATCATCGATCGCAACCTGGCCGACTGTGCTGCCCTTGAGCTTTTGCAGGCGTTCGACGGTGCGCTCCGCCTGATCCTTCTGCAGCTTCGCGATCTCCAGCGCCAGTTCGAAGGGGCGCAGGTCCAGCTCCGCAATCAGGTTGCCCTGCTTGATCTCGCTGCCCTCGGTGACCGGGAATCGTTGGATCTGACCGGCGACCTGAAAGGCGAGATCGACCGTCCGGCGTGCCGCGACCTTGCCGAAAAATTGCCGCTCCAGCCTGCGGGTCTCGGCCTCGACGACCATCAGCTTGACCGGTTTGAGCGCCATGTCTTCCGGCACGGGCTCCTTGTCGAGGCTGGTCTGCGCGAGTGCGGCAATGCCCGCCGCGACCAGTGCCGAAAAGGCAATGGCGAGAATATTGCGAGTTTTCATAACGTCAGTCCCTTGGGGAAACCGTTCTCAAGGATTCGCTCCGCGATCCTGTCCATGAGACCGGCAAGGTGTTCCATTTCGGTTTCCGTCAAACCCGTTATCTCGCGGAATTTGGCGACAGTTGTTTCCATCAGTTCCCGGCGCGTTCGTTCGCCGTCATCGGTCAGCCGCAGGCGCCAGGCCCGTCGGTCCTCAGGGTCGCGCTCGCGCTGCACCAACTTCTTTTCTTCAAGCAGGTCGGCCACGGCGGTTACTTTCGAGGGCAGTGTGTTGAGATCCTCGGCCATCTTCCCCATCCGCTGCGGTACGCCGAGATGCACCAGCATGTGGCGTTCCGGTTTGGTCAGCGGCAGGCGAGACTGAAAGCAATCGATCTGTTCCTCGAGTGCATGGGTGAGGACAAAGTTGCCGAAGATGATCCGCACTTCCTGAGGAATGCGGTGAATCTCTTCGCCAAAGATACAGTCCCTCGGATTCGGCATTCGGCTCTCCTGTTGCTCGCGTCCATTTACTTCAAAACTTGAAACATTCAACAAGTAAATCATTTTCCATGCAAAGTATTCAATGCCGCCATGCAAAGCTTCGAGATATGTTTTTTACGGATTGTAGACAGAAAGCGGGTCGCTATGCTGCGCGGCAAGCAGCTAGCAGGTACGCCATGACACACCATAATTCCCCGACCCTCCGCCTCAACGACAGCGACAACGTCCTGGTGGCCCTGCGGGCCATCGCGGCGGAAGAGGCGATTGCGCCGGGCCTGACAGCAGCGTCAGAGATCCCTATGGGCCACAAGGTGGCGGCGACCGGAATCTCGGAAGGCGAGGCGATCCGTAAATACGGCCAGGTGATTGGTTTTGCCGGGCAAGCCATCGCCCCGGGCGACCATATCCACGTTCAGAACTGCACCTATCGCGGCGATTTCGAGCGCAATCACGAGCCTTGCGCCGGTGCGAAGCCGACCGACTTTGTCGTGCCGGAAGAACGCGCGCAGTTCCGCGGCTACCGTCGCCCGGGCGGCGGAGTCGGGACCCGCAATTACATCGCGGTGATCAGCACGGTGAACTGCTCGGCCACGGTGGCGCGCATGATGGCCGCGCATTTCACCCCCGAGAAGCTTGCCGACTATCCCAATGTCGACGGCGTGACGGCTTTCGTCCATTCGACCGGTTGCGGCCAGGTCATGGGCGGCGAAGGCTACCGCATGTTCATGCGCACGCTCGCCGGCTATGCGACCCACCCGAATTTCGCCGGCGTGCTGATGGTCGGGCTGGGCTGCGAGATGGCGCAGGTCTCGCTGTTGATGGAAACCTATGGCTTGTCCGAAAGCGCCGGGTTCCACCGGATGGTGATCCAGGAATCGGGCGGCACGCGCAAGACGGTCGAGGACGGCATCGCCCGCATCGAGGCGATGTTGCCCGCGGCAAACGCTGCCGAGCGCGAGTTGGTCGGCGCCGAACATCTCTCGGTCGCCCTGCAATGCGGCGGCTCGGACGGCTATTCCGGCATCACCGCCAACCCCTCGCTCGGCCATGCCGCCGACCTCGTCGTCCGTCATGGCGGCACCGCGATCCTTGCCGAGACACCGGAGATCTTCGGCGCCGAGCACCTGCTGACCCGCCGCGCCGTGCGTCCGGAGGTGGCGGCGAAGCTGCTCGAACGGATCGAGTGGTGGAAGGCCTATATGGAGCGCAATGGCGGTTCGATGGACAACAATCCCAGCCCCGGCAACAAGGCCGGCGGGTTGACGACGATTCTCGAGAAATCGCTCGGCTCTTCGGCCAAAGGCGGCTCGACCAATCTCGTCGGCGTCTATGAATATGCCGAGAAGGTCACCACGCCCGGTTTCGTCTTCATGGACAGCCCCGGCTATGATCCCGCCTCGGTCACGGGACAGGTCGCCTCGGGCGCCAATATCGTCTGCTTCACCACCGGACGCGGCTCGGTCTTCGGCTACAAGCCAGCGCCTTCGTTGAAACTGGCGACCAATTCGGCGCTTTATGAGCGCATGTCCGACGACATGGATGTCGATTGCGGCGAGGTAATCTCGAAAGGCGTGAGCACCGAGGAGATGGGCCAACGCATCTTCGAGCGTTTTCTGGCGATGGCTTCGGGCGAGCGCAGCAAGAGCGAAGAGCTCGGCTTCGGCGACAACGAATTCCTGCCCTGGCTGGTCGGCGCAGTGACCTGACACTGCGTCGGGGACAATCCCGAAGCCCGCAGGCGGAGTCCGCATCGGGTTGAACGACTGCCCTCGACGCTGCGGACCATGTCAGCTCGTGGCAAAGTCGCCCCTCTTTCAGGAAGGCGATCGTCCCTGCGATGACAACGGGATTGCTCATCGTGAAAGTATGCGTGGCCGAGACGGTCAAGTGATCCGTCCTGCCCTCGAGCCGGGTTGAATCGAGCGAGACCTTCCCATCATCCTGTCCGAGAATCAGGGTGGAGTAGATCGGATTGAGGGACATCCCGCGGTCGATGATCCCCAGTTCGAACACTGCCGGCCCAAGACGGAGCGGCACGCTCTGCGTATGCGGCCGCGACTCGTGTCGCGTCTCGTGCGGCAAGCCCCCTCATCCAGTGGCGCCTCGGAGGACAAGCGCTGGTGACACCTGTTTGAAGCCCCTTTGTAGAGAACCTACCGTTTGGTCAGGACGGAGGCGGCGTCCCACCCGTTTGTGCCGCATCGAAGATGCGTTCACCCGGGCGGGCAGGGCCGCGCGCTGCGCGCGCGGTGGGAAATCGGTTCGGTCCGTTCGTAAGCCTCAGCCTTATTGCGGGGTGAGGGCGTGGGGGCAATTCGACTCAGGAGGTAGCAACTTTCCGTCCTGCAGGCGCAGGACGCGGGTCCCCAGCCTGAGGCGAAAATGCGGGTTGTGGCTGACGATCACCATCGCCTGTGGCAGGCCCAGCAGGATATCGACCAGCCGGGCCTCGTTCTCCTCGTCCAGCGCGTTGGTTGGCTCGTCGAGCAGCAGCAGTTCCGGTTCCATCGCCAGCACCGTCGCCAGCGTCACCAGCCGCTTCTCGCCCCCCGACAGCTTGTGGGTGATCCGGTCGCGCAAATGCATCAACCCGAGTTGCCCCAATGTCCTGTCGACAATCTCCATTGCCTCACCCCGGTTGGCTCCGAGATTGAGCGGACCGAAGGCGATATCCTCCGCCACGGTGGGACAGAAAAGCTGGTCATCCGGGTCCTGGAAGACGAAGCCCGCCCGGCGTCGCACATCGTGGAAATCCGCCTCGACCCGGCGCTCCTGGCCAAAGGCCAGGACCCGCCCCGACGAGGGTTTGAGCAACCCCACCGCAATGCGAAGCAGTGTCGATTTGCCGGCGCCGTTATGGCCTGTGATGCAGAGCCGCTCGCCCGACTCCAGCGCCAACGATGCCCCGTTCAGGACAGGCGCGTGATGTGGGTAGGCGAAATGGATCCCCGTGAGTTCAAGCAGCGCCATTGGACAGCTCCATTGCTGCCAACCCGACCAGCATCAATGCGAAACCGGCCACAAAAACCGCATCCGCAGGGCGCCAGGCCATTCGGCCCAGGAGCGGGATGCGCCCGGTGAAGCCGCGGCATTTCATTGCGCCGAGGATGCGCTCCGAGCGCTCCAGCGAGCGCACCAGCATCATGCCGACGAGGAAGCCGAAGCTGCGATAGGAGTGCCAGTTCGTGCCGGGGCGGAAACCGCGCGCTTTCATCGCCTGGCGCAGGCGGAGGTATTCCTCCCGCAGCACGTCGATATAGCGCACCGTGAACATCAGAAGATGCACCAGCGCCTCTGGCACCTTCAGCGAGTGCAGCGCGTGCCCGAGCGTCACCGGCTCCATGGTCGAAACCAGCGCCATCAACGCAAGCACGATGGCATTGGCCTTGAGCGCAATCTCGATGGCCTGCCACAGCCCTTCCCAGGAGGCCGGAAAGCCCCAGAGCGTGAAGATCGGCTCGCCCGGGACCGTGAATGGCAGAAGCGCCAGGATGAAGAGGATGAAACTGTCCATCGCAGCAACGCGTTTCATCGTTCGCACCGCCGGTAGCCGCGAAACCGAGAGCAATGCAAATGCTACGCCGACGGCCGCGCCGAGCGCGAGGAAGCTCTCGCAGGCGACCACGACCACCGCGAACGCCGCCGCCGCGACGATCCGCGCGCGCGGGTCGATCCGGCCGAGCCAGCTCAACTGGCGGTTGGCGCCGGTTGCGGTCAGCGGCTTGTCGAGGGTGGAGATGACAGGGCTCATGCGGTGCCTTTCAGCTTGCGGCGCGCCGCGATGTAGAAGCCGACGCCGAACACCCCGACGATATAGCCAATCCCGCCGAGGATCGTCTGAAGATCGTTCTTTTCCTTGTAGGAATCGATGGACTTTCGCAGCGGGCGCATCTCGTCCCGGACGGCCTTGGCAATTGCCTCGACCTCCTCAGATGTCAGAGACGCGACGGTGACCTGGGGAATGACGGCCGGTATCGCCTCTGTCGGGTCGGTTGGGATTGCCGGCGTTTCCGTCGATGTGCCTCCAGCGGCAGGAACAAGTGGCTGCACATTGCCCTCATTGCCCGACCATCCGATGGTCGCCGCAGCGCCGGGCGTCGCGCCCGCCCCCTTGGCGACGATCTCGGTCACTTCCTCGGCCGCCATCTCGACCTCGGCCACATGCCCAGCGCCCATATCTGCCTTGAAGACATGGATCACGGCCTGCTCGGGCGTGAACAGGAAGAAGCCGTCAACATCGGTCACCGCCTCGCCGAGCTTGTTGCCGTCGCCGTCGAACACCTCGACCAGCTGCCCCGCAGGCGCGTCGCCTCCGGAGAAGCCCAGCTCGCCCTCGATCTGATCGCCCGAGGCAAAGACTCCCATGATGACCTTGTGGGCCAGCGCCGGAAGCGGCGCCGCCGCGATGGCCACCGCAAGAAACAGGGTACGGATCATTGGGGAACTTCCTGCAGGTTGTCGAACAGCTCAGGCTTGACCTGCTTGGCGAGATAGACGGCGGCTCCGGTCAGCAAAGCCTCGACGACCATGACCGGGATATGCGCCACGAAGACCAGTTTAGCGGCGGGAAGAAACTCGTCGCCGGTCAGCGCAAGGGCAGCCGCAACGAAAGCGGTTGTCAGGGCAATGGCAGCACCGCCGCCAATCGCGGCCCAGACCGCGGCGGATCTCTGGCTGCCCGCCTGTACGCGCGGCCCGAGCAGCAGCCCGACCATCACTGCGGGCGCGGCGATGACCAGCGTGTTGACGCCAAGCACAGTCAGCCCGCCGAAGCCAAAAAACACCGCTTGTAGCAGCAACCCGACAAACAGCGCCGGAAAGGCGGCCCAGCCGAGCACGAGCCCAGCAAGACCATTCATGATCAGGTGCACCGAGGACGGCCCAATCGGCACATGGATCAGCGAGGCCACGAAAAACGTGGCCGAAAGAACACCGGCCGCGGGGATTTTCTCCATCGGCAGGTGGCGCAGGCCCTGCGCCAGACCGCCGATGGCGAGCACAGCACCGCCGATCACGACAGGGTTGGACAGGGCTCCGTCAACGATATGCACGGGCGCCGCTCCTCACTCGATGTCCCAGGCGCGGATCCAGATCACCGCATCCTGGCTCAGTTCCTTGCCCTCATACTCGGTCTCGGGCCCGGCTCCGAGCGCCGCGAAACCCCAGTATCCGGCTTTCGGAATGCCGAAAGTGAAATAGCCGGTCTCGTCCGACAGGGCGACGATGGCGCCGGCTGGCGTCGGCTGCGCAGTCATTTCACCTGGGACGTTGGCCTCCATATCCGGCTCGGCGGCCATGAACTCAACCTCGATCTCCGCGCCAGCGACAGGCTTGCCCTCCGAAAGCACCCGACCGGTGAAGCTGGAGCCGGCCAGCACATTGGTCGGCTTGTTCAGCGGCAGGATCTCTGTGGCGAGCCCCTGCGGCTTGTCCCAATCTGTGGGCATGGTGTTGCGGTTCAAATAGGCCTTGGTGATCTGCTGGATATAGATGTCCTCGCTCTCTTCGTAATAGGGCGAGGGAACCAGCACGAGCACGTAATCGCCCGAACGCTTGACCGGAACGGAGGCGTCAAAGGCCGCGGCTTCGTTGCTCGCCCCTTTGAACGTCATGGGAGACAATGTCTCCATAAGGTCGATCTTCTCGCCGCGATGCACGGCGTAGAATTCGAGCGGTTCGCCCATGTCCATCACATGACCGTTCTCGAAAGGATGCCAGAAGATCAGCTTGACCGGAACATCACCGGGCCGCTCGATCATCGTGTCAACCGTGTAGGCAAGTTGGAAATGCGCCGAAGCGACGGTTGCCAAGCCAAGGCTGGCGAAACTTGCCAGCAGGAAGTTACGTACGTACATAACGTCGCCTCTCAAAATGCCGCAATGCGGCGGATCTGAAAGGACGGACGGGGTTTTGGCTCGAAGAGGGTGGACTGCACCAGGACCGCTTCGCGCCAGACGCTCACCCCGGCGTCCGGTGGAATGCCCTGCGGGCGTGCCCACAGGTCTCCTCGGCAGGTCTCCTGGCTCGCGGGTCTCAGCTTGGCCGGCCTTCCCGGGGATTTCCCCAGTGGCTTGTTCGACCGCACTCACCGCTTACAGTTGCGGGGGCAGCCACGGTTTTGGTCCCTGATGGGTACGCCGCACCGTGTTCCCTATTACGTCCCCTGGCGCTTGACTCCGTCCGGGGAACCGAAGATGCGTCCTTGTGGGCGCAGAGGGCAAGCTTTGTCAATCGGGCATATGTGATGAGCGGCTGCACGAAGACAGTCAGCGCCGAGCCGATCAGTTTGGTTGCGCCGACTTCGGAACGCAAGATATCGGGGTACGGGGCATAGAGAAGCCCGTCAGGAGAGCAGCGACATCCTCGACGAAGAAAAACCGTCCTCTGATCGCTTTCGACAGATGCCGTTCACTGTCGACCAATCATGATGCTGCCGCAAGGTCCGCTGACCGCGCATGGCGGGCTTTCACGGAAGCGTACGGCCTGACAAAATGCCGAGTTGGAGACGGACGCGAGCATCGCCCTGTACAGAAGGTTCAAGAAAGACGTGGCGAACCGCAGCGAGGTGCTCGAAGTTATGGAGGCTCGGCAAGCCGTTTCAAAACCCAACTTGCCTGGCTTCGGATTCTGGAGTCTGAATCCGTGTCGATCGAGTGTTGGAGATGTGCATGAGCGTTTGGCCTGAACCTTTTTCCACCGACGGGACATTTGTTTCGCTGGTTCCATTGTCGCAGACACACCGTGCCGATCTCGCCGAGGCGACCGCTGACGGTGAGTTGCATCGGTTGTGGTACACCACGGTCCCAGATGCTGCGGGAATGGAAGCCGAAATAGATCGGCGGTTGGCGCTCAAGACCATGGTGCCCTTTGCCGTGATCGACACATCGACCGGCAAGGCTGTCGGAATGACGACCTACATGAACATCGACGCCCCCAATCGGCGCGTTGAAATAGGATCGACATGGTACCGGAGATCCGTCCAGAGAACGCCGCTCAACACCGAATGCAAGTTGCTGTTGTTGCAGCACGCGTTCGAGACACTGGACTGTATCTGTGTCGAGTTTCGAACCCATTTCGTGAACGTCCAAAGTCGGCGTGCCATCGAGCGTTTGGGGGCGAAGCTTGACGGTATATTGCGCTCCAACATGATCATGGCCAATGGTTCGATCCGCGACACGGCCGTCTACTCGATCATCGCAAGCGAATGGCCGACTGTGAAGGCAAACCTGACATGGCGGCTGGAAAGCCAATCGGGCTGACGCAGTGCGTCAAGCCGAGGGATGCCAAGCGACACGAAGGAGATTTGGTCATGAACGACATCCACGAAGCGATCCGAGCGTATAGAACAGACGATCTTGAAGCTGTGATGGCCGTCTGGAAACGCGCCAATGCGGTTGCTCACCCATTTCTGAGCGAAAGCTTTGTCGCGCAATCCGAACAAGAGATCCGGGACATCTACATGCCGATGACCGAAACCTTCGTCTTGGAGGAAGATGGAGCGATCATCGGGTTCATTGCGCTACTGGGAAACCAGATCGGCGGCTTGTTCCTGGACCCGTCGAAGCACGGCAAGGGGCTTGGCCGCGCTATGGTCGACCACGCAGTCGCCCTCAAAGGCCCGTTGAGAGTCGAGGTGTTTCGCAACAACGCCATTGGGCGTCCATTCTATGAACGGTACGGATTTGAGTTTGTCGAAGACGAGATGCACGAGCCCTCTGGCCAGATGAACCGCAAATTAGCCATGCCGGGTGCCTGACTCTGAGGACCCAGGGCCATCCTTCGATAGAAAGGCAAGGCTCCAAACGGAACCACCATTATCCTTTGAGCTACTCTTTGCCTGCGCAATCGAGTCGCTGTTAGGTCGGCAAAGCGGGTTTTCGGGACATTCTGGCTGCGCCATCCTCGCCACTCTGTCTTGCGACCCTGCCTGCCTGCTGATACGTCTCCCGCAGACGATGCCGGAAGGCTGAACGGGAGAGAGGAAGCTCCGACCCAAACCGGGGGAGCGACTGATCGTCGTCATGGCGGGCGCTTGCAGCCCCCGCACTGGCCCCGTATTGCCCCGGCAGGGCAAGCGAAGGAGCCAGGCCATGTACGTTTTCCGCAAAACCCGCCTCGGGGAGACCCGCGCATGAGCAAGATCGGTGTGATGCTGTGCGGGCATGGCTCGCGCTCCCAGGCCGCCGTGGATCAGTTCGCGGTGCTGGCCGAGAAACTCCCCGCGTTGCTGCCGCAGGACTGGATGGTCGATTACGGCTATCTCGAATTCGCCAACCCGGTGATCCGCGTCGGTCTGGACAACCTGCGGGAAGCCGGTTGCGACCGTATCCTTGCCGTGCCGGGCATGCTCTTCGCCGCCATGCATGCCAAGAACGATATCCCCTCGGTGCTCAACGCCTATGGCGCAGAGCACGGGATCCAGGTCGATTACGGCCGCGATCTCGGCGTCGATGCGAAGATGATCGCCGCCGCCGCCGAGCGTGTGGAAACCGCCGTCGCCAAGGCCAACAAAGAGCAAGGTGAGGTGCCGCTGCACGAGACCTGCCTTGTCGTGATCGGTCGGGGCGCGTCCGATCCGGATGCCAATGCCAATGTCTCCAAGATTGCCCGGATGCTCTGGGAAGGCATGGGCTTCGGCTGGTGCGAGGTCGGCTATTCCGGCGTCACCTTCCCGTTGGTCGAGCCGGCGCTGGAACAGGCCGCCAAGCTCGGCTTCAAGCGCTATATCGTCTTTCCCTATTTCCTCTTCACCGGTGTCCTGATCGACCGGATCTACGGCTTCACGGACATGGTCGCCGAGGCCCATCCCGAAGCCCAGTGGATCAAGGCTGACTACCTCAACGACCACCCGTTGGTGCTGGAGACCTTCGCCGAACGGATCACCGAGATCCTCGAGGGCAAGAACGACATGAATTGCGGGCTGTGCAAATACCGCACGCAGGTGCTCGGCTTTGAAGCCGAGGTTGGCGCCCCGCAGGAGAGCCATCACCACCATGTCGAGGGGCAAGGGGCGAGCGCTCCGGGCTCCAATGTCGAGGATTGCCAGCTTTGCGACACGTTCTGCACCGGCGCCTGCCGGCTCGATGCCGGTCATCACCACGATCACGGGCACAGCCATGATCATGACCATGGCCACGGACATCACCACCACCATGATCACGGACATTCGCATGACCACGGCCACAGCCACCCGGCCTATCCCCATGCCGATCACCCGATGGGCCCGGAAAGCGTGCGCAAGCACCTGAAGGACGAATGACCCTGGAGTACGAGCGCGATCCGAAGGCGATCTACGCCCAGAGCTTCGCGACCATCGAGGCCGAGGCCGATCTCTCCGCGTTGCCTCTGACGGCGCGGAAAATGGCCATCCGGCTGATCCATGCCTGCGGCATGGTCGATGTGGTCGAAGACCTGCGCGTCACCCGGGGCGCGGTCGAGGCCGGGCGCGCGGCCCTCGCGGGGGGCGCGCCGATCTTCTGCGACAGCGAGATGGTCGCGCGCGGCATCATCGCGCGCGCCTTGCCGGACGGCACGGCCCCGGTTGTGACACTGAACGACCCCACCGTGCCCGACCTTGCAAAACTGCTGGGCACGACCCGCTCGGCGGCGGCGGTCGAGCTTTGGGGCGAACGCATCGAAGGCAGCATCGTTGCCATCGGCAACGCGCCCACGGCGCTTTTCCACCTGCTGGAGCGTCTCGAAGAGGGCTGGCCGAAACCGGCCGTGATCCTCGGCTTCCCCGTCGGCTTCGTCGGCGCGGCGGAGAGCAAGCAGGCGCTGGCCGAGATCGATCACGGCGTGCCCTTCGCCACGGTCCTGGGCCGGCGCGGCGGCTCCGCCATGGCGGCGGCGGCGGTAAATGCGCTGACCCTCGGTCTGACGGGAGACGGAACATGACTGCGCCCTGGCTCGACGTGATCGGCATAGGCGAGGATGGCTGGGAGGGGCTCGCCCCCTCGGCCCGGGCCCGGCTGGAGGCGGCGGAGATCGTCGTCGGCGGCGCGCGGCACCAGTCGCTGGTCCCGCATCTGGCGGCAGAGCGGCTCGAATGGCCCTCGCCCTTCCGCGAACTGGCCGAAGAACTGGAGCGGCTGTGCGGCCGCAAGGTCGCCGTGCTGGTAACCGGGGACCCGCTCTGGTATTCCGCCGGCGCGCTCTTCCTGCGCCGCTTTGGCCCGGACGCAGTGCTCTTCCACCCGCAGCTTTCCGCTTTTCAGCTCGCCGCCGTGCGGATGAAATGGTCGCTGGCCGATGTCGAGACGCTGACCGTCCACGGACGCCCCGCCGAACAGGCCATCCCGTTCTTCGCCCATGGCCAACGCCTGCTGGTTCTGACCGCCGATGGCGGCACGCCCGCCAGGATCGCCGAACTGCTGACCGAAGCGGGGCTTGGTTCCAGCCGCCTGACCGTGCTCGGCGCGATGGGCGGGCCGCAGGAGAGCCGTTCCGAGGGCATCGCCGCAGAGTGGAGCGGCAGCGCGCCGGACTTCCACGTCCTCGCGATCGAGTGTTTCGGCGCGGACGGCGCGCGCATCGCCCCGCGCACCGGCCTGCCCGATGACGCCTTCGTCAATGACGGCAAGATGACCAAGCGGGAGATCCGCGCCCTGACCCTCTCGGCTCTGGCGCCAAGGCGGGGCCAGATGCTCTGGGATATCGGCACGGGCTGCGGCTCCGTTGCCGTCGAATGGATGCGCGCCGCCCGGGACATGCGCGCCATCGGCATCGATATCTCGCACAAGCATCTCGGCATGGCGGCGGCCAACTCCGTCCGCCTCGGCGCGCCGCGCCTGGATTTGCGCCCCGGTCGCGCGCCTGACGCGCTGGACGGCCTCCCCGAGCCGGATGCGATCTTCATTGGCGGCGGGCTCTCCGAGAAGACGGCCGAGGCCGCGCTCGCCGCGCTGCCCGCGCATGGGCGTCTGGTCGCCAATGCCGTCACGCTCGAATCCGAATCCCTCCTCACCGCCCTGCACATGAAGCATGGCGGCTCCCTCATTCGCATCGCCATCTCCCGCGCCGCCCCTGTCGGCCGCCTGCATGGCTGGAGACCGGCGATGCCCGTAACGCAATGGAGTCTCACCAAATGAGCGGAACCCTCTACGGCCTGGGCGTCGGCCCCGGCGACCCGGAACTGCTGACGCTGAAGGCGCATCGCCTGCTCACATCCGCCAGGGTCATCGCCTACCCGGCCCCCGACAGTGGCGAGAGCTTCGCCCGCGCCATCGTCGCGCGCTACATCCCCGACGGCGCGCGCGAGATCCCCATCGTCATCCCGATGCGCACCGAGCGTTTCCCCGCGCAGGATGTCTATGACGAAGCCGCCGAGACCATCGCCGCCGCACTGGACGCGGGCGAGGATGTCGTCGTGCTCTGCGAGGGCGACCCGTTCTTCTACGGCTCCTTCATGTATCTCTTCTCGCGCCTCTCCGAGCGCTTCCAGGCCGAGATCGTTCCCGGCGTCTCCTCGCTGGGCGCAGTGACGGCGGTCGCCCGCCAGCCGCTCATCGCCCGCGAAGAGGTGCTGACCGTGGTCCCGGCGACACTGGACGAGCCGGAACTGGAGCAGCACCTGAAAGCCGCCAACGCCGCCGCGATCATGAAACTCGGCCGCCACTTTGGCCGCACCCGCGCCGTGCTCGAACGTCTCGGCATGGCCGAGCGCGCTGTCTTCGTGTCCCACGCCTCCCTGCCGCAGCAACATGTTTGCCCGCTCTCGGAAGCCCCCGACACGGCACCCTATTTCTCAATGATCGTCGTGCCGGGAAAGGACGCCCATGTCTGACCTGACCCCGGTCGTCCTCTGCCTGCTGCCCTCCGCCGCGCCGCTCGGAGAGAAGGTCGCCGCCGCGCTCGGCGCCCGTCTCGACATCCGCGGGACGGATTTCAACGAGGTTGCGCCGCATCTGACATCGCTCTTCCTCGCCGGCCACCCGGTGATCGGCATCGCCTCTGCCGGCATCCTCATCCGCATCCTCGCCCCGCATCTGGGCGACAAGCGGTCTGAGCCGCCGGTTCTGGCGCTGGCCGAAGACGGCTCGGCGGTCGTTCCGTTGCTTGGCGGCCATCGCGGCGCCAACGCGCTGGCCCGCCGCATCGCAGAGGTGCTCGGGACCAAGGCTGCCGTCACCACGGCAGGCGATGTCTCGCTCGGCGTGGCGCTGGATGAGCCGCCCGAAGGCTGGCGGCTGGAGAACGCGGAGGAGGCGAAGCCGGTCATGGCCGCCCTCCTCTCCGGCACGAAAGGCCAGCTTTCCGGCCCGGACGCCGCGTGGCTCGCCCCGCTCGAAGCGGCTGGCGCCGTCGACCGTCTTCCCACCGACCCGGAAGCCCCGCTCGTCCTCTCGGTCCCTGGTACAGCACCGCTGATCTACCGCCGCACCGCGCTGGCGCTTGGCGTCGGCTGCGCGCGCGGCTGCGATCCGGATCAGCTCATCGGGCTTGTCGGCAAAACCCTCGCCGAAGCCGGGATCTCCGCCGGCGAGATCGCGGCCATCCATTCCATCGACCTCAAGTCGGACGAAGCCGCCATCCACGCGCTGGCCCGCCATCTCGGCGTGCCTGCCCGCTTCCACCCGGCCGCACGGCTCGAAGAAGAAGCGGCGCGGCTTGCCAACCCGTCCGACGTCGTCTTCGCTGAAGTCGGCTGTCACGGCGTTGCCGAAGGTGCAGCCCTCGCCGCCGCCGGACCGGAGGGCGAACTACTCGTCGAGAAGGTCAAATCAGCAGATGCGACCTGCGCCGTCGCCCGCATCGCCGGAACTGGCGCGGAAGGCACCCCACGCGGCCAACTCTCCGTGATCGGCATCGGCCCCGGCCAGCCGGACTGGCGCACGCCCGAAGCCACCCGCCTGATCTCGGAGGCCGACGAGCTTGTCGGTTACGGCTTCTATATCGACCTGCTCGGCCCGCAAGCACGCGGCCGCATGCGCCGCGACTTCGCGCTTGGCGAGGAGGAGGCCCGTTGCCGCTACGCGCTGGAAGCCGCCGGGGAGGGGCGCAAGGTCGCCCTGATCTGCTCCGGCGATGGCGGCATCTTCGCCATGGGCGCGCTGGTCATGGAATTGCTGGACCGCGAGGCCGAGGCCGGCGGTGTCTCCGATGCCGCCAAGCGGGTCGCCCTGATCCACGCGCCGGGCATCTCCGCGTTGCAGGCCGCCTCGGCCCGCGCCGGCGCGCTGCTCGGACATGATTTCTGCGCCATCTCGCTTTCGGACCTGCTGACCCCGCGCGACACCATCGTCCAGCGGCTCCACGCCGCCGCCCAGGGCGATTTCGTCATCGCCTTCTACAACCCGGTCTCGCGCCGCCGCCGCACGCTGCTGGCCGAGGCCCGCGAGATCCTGCTCCAGCACCGCCCGGCCGACACGCCGGTCCTGCTGGCCACCTCGCTGGGACGCCCCGAGGAGCGGCTCACCCTGCGCCGTCTCGACGCGCTGGAGGTGGATGAGGTCGACATGATGACCATCGTGCTGATCGGCTCCTCCGCGTCCCGCCGCATCACCAGCGGCGATATCTCGGCCGGTGCGGAAGGCGAATGGATCTACACCCCGCGCGGCTATGCGAAACGTATCGACGGAGAAACCCAATGACCGTTCATTTCATCGGCGCCGGTCCGGGCGATCCGGAGCTTCTCACCCTCAAGGCCCAGCGCCTGATCGGCGCCTGCCCGGTCTGCCTCTATGCCGGCTCGCTGGTTCCGGCGGAGGTCGTGGCCGGTGCGCCGGAAGACGCTCGCGTCATCGACACCGCCCCGCTCGACCTCGACGACATCATCGCCGAGATTGCGGCGGCGCATGAACGCGGCGAGGACGTGGCCCGGGTCCATTCCGGCGACCCCTCGCTCTACGGCGCCATCGCCGAACAGGTCCGCCGCCTGCGCGCGCTTGGCATCCCCTATGACATCACCCCCGGCGTGCCGGCCTATTGCGCCGCCGCCGCTGGGATGGGGCAGGAACTGACCGTGCCGGAAGTGGCGCAATCGGTCATCCTGACCCGCACCTCGATGAAGTCGACTGGCATGCCCGAGGGCGAAGACCTCGCCACTCTCGGTGCCTCCGGCGCGACGCTCGCCATCCACCTCTCGGTGCGCAACCTGCTGGAGATCGAACGGCAACTCTCGCCGATTTACGGCCCCGATTGCCCCGTCATCGTCGCCTATCGTGTCGGCTGGCCGGACGAGATGTACGTGCGTGGCACGCTGTCGGATATCCGCGACAAGGTGCGTGCCGAGAAGCTGACCCGCACGGCATTGGTCTTTGTCGGGCGTGTCTTCGAGGATCACGACTTCCCGGATTCTGCGCTGTACGATCCCGAAATCCCGCACGTCCTGCGCCCCAAACCCAAGGCCTGAGCCGGGCCTGCCCGCCGCGCGCCGCAGGCGCGCGGCCACCCCCAACGGGAGGAGCGCATCTTTGATGCGTCGACGACGGGCGGGAGCGCCCCGGGGTTAGGTGACCGCGCTGTGCGACGAACCGGTTGTGGACGTTGCGCCTCAGGCTAGGCATCCCGGCCGCAGACCGCCGCAACCGCCGTCCGTTTCGCCGCGCCACGCCTTCACCCGGCCATCCAGCCAAATCTCTCACGCATCTGGGCAAGCGTCGCCGCATCTCGCGCCGAGACCATGTAGCCGCTGGTCAGCGTCGGAGCGTAATCTCGTCCGTCGAGCAGCCCGACATGACCACCTGCCTCCTGAACCGCAAGCACACCCGCAGCGTGGTCCCAGGGCATCAGCTTGATGGCAAAGGCAAACCGACCGTGGCCGAGGCACATCATGCGATAATCATGGCAGGCACAGCCGAGATCGCGGACCCGCCCAAACGGGATCAGATCCTGAAGAAAACGCGGGCGGATCTCCTCCGGAACGAGCCAGGGACAGCCGAACGCAGTGTTGGGTTCCGGCGTGGCCGAGATGTCGAGCTTCTCGCGGCGCCCGTTCGCATCGCAGAACCAGGTGCCACCACCGCGCCGCGCCAGGATCCAGTCATCGCCCATCGGGTCATAGAGCAGGCTGAAAACGGTCTGGCCCTCATGAGTGACCGCAAGCAGGACGCCAAAGGTGGCCAGGCCCTTGGCGAAATTCCAGGTACCGTCCACGGGATCGATGATGACACAGGTCTCGGCCTCGCCAATGCGGGAAAGCACCGAAGGATCCGCCGCAACCGCCTCCTCGCCAACCACGGCCGCGCCGGGCAGGATATCGGCAACGGCGGCGGTGATCGCCAGTTCCGAGCGGCGATCGGCCTCGGTGACGAGGTCGTCGGCATGGGTCTTGGCATCGGCGCCCTCGGCGCCAAGATTGCGGAAACGCGGCAGGATTTCGGCCTTCGCAGCGGCGCGCACAGCGTCGATCAGGGCCTGTTCCTGGGCTTGGGTGGGAATCATGCGATGTCCTCTCGATCTTTCAGTATCTCGCGGCGCCAGAGCGCCCGGGCCTCGGGCGCGTCGGCCTGAATAGACCCCGCCCCCGGCCGTCTACCACGCTGCCGAGACCGCATAAGGGTCTTCGAGCGCCACCGCGTCCCTATAACCGTCGGGCGCGACCGGGGTAAGTGTGTTGATCCGGCGCACCTCCCCGGACACAGCAGGCGCCCCGCATTCACGCCGTGTCAGCCGGCTTCGACACCGGGGTGATGACGCCCCTCAGCCTTCGTCGCGGCGCGCACGGGCAGCGAGGACGGGGCGCAGCAAAAAGCGCCGGAACCGGCCGAAGGGGAAGCGCTTTAGCGCGCGCGCCATCAACTCGGGCCAGGGGCGGCTCGGCGTCTGGCCGAGGGCAAGTTCGGCGAGGATCGCGCCGGCATGGCTCCCCATGGCGACACCATTTCCGTGAAAGCAGAGCCCGGCGAACACGCCGTCCATTCCGGGGATCGGGCCGACAAACGGGGTCCGGTCGCGGGAGAGGGCGACGAAGCCGGACCAGAAATGCGTGGTCTCGACCCGTTTCCAGGCGGGAAAGAAGCGCTCGAAATCAGTGCGGGTCCGGCCTCGGATCTCGGCCATCGCGTCCGGCGTGGAACGGATTGCGCCACGCATGCCGAAGAGCATGCGATTGTCCGGCAGCAGGCGGAAATAATGCAGCAGGTTGCGGCTGTCGAAGCACATCTGGCGGGTGGTCCAGCCTTGCTCGGCGCGCTCCTCCTCGCTGAGGGGACGTGTGACGATGATGTTGGATTGCAGCGGCATGTAGCGCGCCGCGAGCCAGGGCGGCAGGTCCTCGGCGCTGTAGCCGTTGGTGGCGAGGATCAGCTTGCGCGCTGTAAGCGTGCCGGTAGGGGTTTGGATACGCCAGCCTGAACCGTCCGGACGGATGGATCGGGCCGGGCTCTGGGCGAAGAGGTGGGCACCGGCGGCCTCTGCGGCGGCAGCGAGGCCGAGCGCGTATTTCAGCGGGTTGAGGGCGAAACCGATCGGGGTCGTGACCGCACCGTGGAATTCGGGCGAGGCCATCCCCTGCGCGGCAAGCTCGCCGCGGGAGAGGATTTCGCAGGTGGCGCCGTGATAGGCGCGCATGTGGCGGGCGGCGGCTTTCAACGCCGGAATGGCCTCGGCGCGATGGGCCAGCATGGTTTCGCCCCGCGAATGGGTGTCCGCATCGATGCCGAGCCGCGTGAGCGTGTCCCGGACAAGGGCGACGGCTTCACGCTCGGCATCGTAGTAGAGGCGGGTCTCGGCCTCGCCGTGGCGCTTGAGCAGGTCGGTGGCATCAAGCGCCGAGCCGCCGAGGCAGCAGAAACCGCCATTGCGCCCGGAGGCGCCCCAGCCGGGGCTGTTGGTTTCCAGAAGCGCCACATCCGCACCGGTTTCGGCGAGATGGAGCGCCGCCATGAGGCCGGTATAGCCACCACCGATGATCGCGATATCGGTGCGGGCCTCGCCGTCGAGGCGGGACCATGAGGCGCGCGCGGAAACGGTGCCCGGCCAGTAACTCTCGGCGACCGGACCGTCGCCATAGGCGTAGGGCTCGTAGATCCGCGTCACGCCTGGATTGCTTCCTTTTCCTCGCGGTTGCGCCGGGCAATGGCCTGTTTGGTGACCAGCGAGGCGGCGATGACGCCGATGGCGACGATGGCAATCATGATCGTGGAAAGCGCGTTAATCTCCGGCGAGACGCCGAGCCGCACAGAAGAGAAGATCTTGATCGGCAGGGTTGTCGAGGAGGGGCCGGCGGTGAAGGAGGCGATGACGAGATCGTCCAGCGAGAGGGTGAAGGCCAGCAACCATCCAGATATCACCGCCGGGAAGATGATCGGCAGGGTGACGAGCCGGAAGGCCTCGAAGGGGGTGCAGCCGAGATCGAGCGCGGCCTCCTCGACGGAACGGTCGAACGAGACCAGCCGCGAGGAGACGACGACCGAGACATAGCACATGGAAAAGGTCGTATGCGCGAGCACGATGGTGAAGACGCCGCGATCCAGCCCGATGGCGATGAAGAGCAGCAGCAGCGACAAGCCGGTAATGACTTCGGGCATGACTAGCGGAGCATAGATCATGCCGGAGAAAAGCGTGCGCCCGCCGAAGCGGCCACCACGGACAAGGACATAAGCCGCCATGGTCCCGAGCACGGTTGCGGCAGAGGAGGAGAGCACGGCGACTTTGATCGTGACCCAGGCGGCATCGAGGAAGGCCTCGTTCTGCAGCAACTCGCCATACCACTTGGTCGAGAAGCCGGCCCAGACCGTCACCAGCTTGGAGCTGTTGAAGGAGAAGATGATCAGGATCAGCATCGGGATGTAGAGGAAGGCGAAGCCGAGGGTCAGCGAGACGGCGTTGAACCAGGTGAATTTCCTCACTGTTCCGCCTCCTGCTGCTTCTGCTGGTTGCGCTGGAAGAGCACTATCGGGATTATCAGGATCAGCAGCAACACCACGGCCACCGCAGAGGCCACCGGCCAGTCACGGTTGGAGAAGAATTCCTCCCAGAGCACCTTTCCGATCATCAGGGTCGAGGAACCGCCGAGCAGCGACGGGATGACGAACTCGCCAAGTGCGGGGATGAAGACGAGGAAAGAACCGGCCACCATGCCGGGCCGCGCCAGCGGGAAAGTCACGCGCCAGAAGGCTTCCGTCCGACCGCAGCCGAGATCCTCGGCCGCCTCCAGCAGCGATCCGTCGAGCTTCTCCAGCGTCGCGTAGATCGGCAGGACCATGAAGGGCAGGTAGGTATAAACGATGCCGATATAGACCGCCTTGTTGGTGTTCATGATCTGCAACGGCTCAGCGATGATCCCGGTCCAGAGCAGGAACTGGTTCAGGAACCCCTCGTTGGAGAGGATCCCCATCCAGGCGTAGACGCGGATCAGGAAAGAGGTCCAGAAGGGCAGGATCACCAGCATCATCAGCGCCGGGCGCCAGTGTTCCGGAGCGTTCGCCATGCCATAGGCGATGGGGAAGCCGACGAGTAGCGTCAAAACCGTCGAGGTCAGCGCAATGGAGAGGCTGGAGAGATAGGCTTTCAGATAGAGGTCGTCTTCGGTCAGGAAGACGTAATTCTCGAAATCCAGTTCGGAGAGGAACTCCGTGAAGCCGGACCAGCCCGCGGAGAGGTCCAGCGTCGGCATATAGGGCGGAATGGCGAGTGCTGTGTCCGAGAGCGAGATCTTGAAGACGATCCCGAAGGGCACGAGGAACAGCGCCAGCAGCCAGAGATAGGGAACGAGGATGAGGAGCGTGCGGCCAGGTCTCATGATCCTGCCCTCACGCCGTCAACACGACGCCGGCGGTCTCCGACCACCAGAGCCAGACCTCGTCGTCCCAGGTGTATTTCCGCCGCTCGATCCGCTGGTTGTTCGAGGTCTGGGCCTTGACCACATGACCGTTTGGCAGCTCGACATGATAGGTCGAGATATTGCCGAGATAGGCGATGTCGAGGATCTTGCCATGGACGATATTGGCCTTCCCCTCCGGGTGCTCCTTCGAGATATGGACCTTCTCGGGCCGAATGGCGAAGGTGCAGCGGGTGCCGTCCTGAACCGGCACCATCGGCGTTCCGACAACGGGCGGCTCGCCCTCGCGCCAGTGGATCTCGATCTTGCCATCCTTGTGATGGGAGGCCGCATTGCCCTCGATCAGGTTCACATCACCAATGAAATCGGCCACGTAGACCGAGTTCGGCGTCTCGTAGATCCGGTCCGGCGTGTCCACCTGCACCATGCGTCCGTGATCCATCACGGCGATGCGGGAGGCGACAGTCATCGCCTCTTCCTGGTCATGGGTGACGATGACGAAGGTCGTACCGGTCGTTTCCTGGATCTCCATAAGCTCGAACTGGGTCTCGATGCGCAGCTTCTTGTCGAGCGCGCCGAGCGGTTCGTCCAGCAGCAGCAGCTTCGGCGCCTTGGCAAGGCTGCGCGCGAGCGCCACGCGCTGGCGCTGGCCGCCGGAGATCTGGTGCGGCTTGCGACCGCCGAATTTCTCAAGTTGGACGAGCTTGAGCATCTCGTCGACCCGCGCGCCGACCTTGTCCTTGGGCATCTTCGAGCGCTCCAGCCCGAAGGCGATGTTCTGAGCCACGGTCAGATGCGGGAAAAGTGCGTAAGACTGGAACATCATGTTGACCGGCCGCTTGTTCGGCGGCACCGGGACGATGTTCTTGCCTGCAAGGTTGATCACCCCCTCGCTCGGCGTTTCGAAGCCCGCGAGCATCCGCATCAGCGTGGTCTTGCCGCAACCGGACGGGCCGAGAAGGGCAAAGAACTCCTTCTCGTAGATGTCGATCGTCAGGTCGTCGATCGCTGTAAAATCACCAAACCGCTTGGTGACATTCTGAAAATGGATCAGCGGCGTCTCGGACGGATCGGCCCAAGGGGCGAAGACGGATGGCGTCGCGGAAACGGGATCGGACATGGGCTTCCTTCCGAGAGGGAGAAGCCCCGCGGATGCACCGCGGGGCCGCTATCGCATCAGGCGCCGGACTTGATCTTGGTCCAGAGCCGGGTCACCACGCGCTGCACCTTGGAGGGGTACGGCCGTGTCGTGTAGAGGTTCTCGAGCGTTGCCGCGTCCGGGTAGATTGCCGGATCGCCGCTCACGTCCTCGACCAGGAACTCCTGCGATGCCTCGTTGCCATTGGCGTAGTAGACGTAGTTCGACGCCGCCGCCATGTTCTGGGCATCCATGATGAAGTTAAGGAAGGTATGGGCGGCATCCGGGTTCGGCGCGTCAGCCGGGATGGCCATCTGGTCGAACCACATCTGGGCGCCTTCCTTCGGCGCGTGATAGGCGATCTCGACGCCATTATCGGCCTCGTCGGCACGATCGCGCGCCTGAAGAATATCACCGGACCAGCCAACGGCCACGCAAATATCACCATTGGCCAGCGCGTTGATATATTCGGAGCTGTGGAACTTGGTGATATAGGGACGAACCTCCATGAAGGCCTCTCCGGCCTTGGCAATCAGGTCAGGGTCGAAGCTGTCGGGATCCTCACCGATATATTTCAGCGCGGCCGGGATCATCTCGTCACCCGCGTCCAGGAAATACACGCCGCAATCAGACAGCTTCTCCAGGTTCGCCGGGTCGAAGACCAGTGACCAGGAGTCGATGGGTGCGTCCTCGCCCAGGGCTTCCTTCACCTTGGCAACGTTCACGCCGATGCCGGTGGTGCCCCACATGTAGTTGATGGAATACTCGTTGCCCGGGTCGTACTGGCTGGTCCTTTCGGCGACCACATCCCACATGTTCTCAAGATTGGGCAGTTTGGACTTGTCCAGCTTCTGGAAAACGCCGGCCGTGATCTGCCGTTGCAGGAAAGTGCCGGAGGGAACGACCACATCGTAGCCCGAGCCACCGGCCAGCATCTTGGTCTCCAGCACGTCGTTGGAGTCGAAAACGTCGTAGATCAGCTTGATGCCCGTCTCGCTCTCGAACTTCTCCAGCAGTTCCTCGTCGATGTAATCGGACCAGTTATAGACCCGCACCTCGTCAGCCACCGCGGCACAGGCAAAAGCCGAGACCGTGAGCGACAGGATCGCTATTTTCCGTTTCATTGAGTCATCCCCTGTTGTTTGCCGGGCATTGCCAGCGATTTTATTTGATCAAACCTTGCGTTTGTCAGCATGCTTCCCAAGAATGAAGAAGAATGCAAGCCCTGCGTTTTCCTGAACTCACCGCTTCGGGACACCGCGATCAAGAAAAAGGCAATGACTGTGACCGCGCAAGAGGCAAAGACACCCGAGCATCAGGCAATCTACCGCCGCCTGCGGGACATGATCCTGTTCGGCGAAGTCGAACCCGGCGAGCCGTTGACCATCATGGGGCTGCGCGAACGGCTCGGCGCCGGCATGACGCCAGTGCGCGAGGCGATCCGGCGGTTGACCGCGGAAGGGGCCCTTGACGCCCGCGGCAACCGGCGGCTGACTGTGCCCGCCCTGACGGCCAGCCACTTGGAACAAATCGCTTTTGCAAGGCTCTCCATCGAACCGGAACTGGCCCGCAGGGCGGCAGAAAACGCGGATTCCAGGTTGATTTCGGAGCTGAAGACCATTGACCGGCGTGTCGATGACGCCATCGAAAGAGGCCATGTGCGCGGCTATCTCGAACAGAATTATCGTTTTCATTTTTGCCTCTATGCGCGGGCCGATGCAGAGGTTCTGGAGACGCTCGCCAAGGGGCTCTGGCTCCGGGTCGGCCCCTCGCTGCGCATTGTCTGCGGACGTTACGGCACCTCGAATCTTCCCGATCAACACCATGTCGCTCTGGATGCACTCGTGGCAGGCGATGCGCTCAAAACTCAGGCAGCTATCGAACAGGATATCGCCCAAGGGCTCGATCAGATTCGCGAATCCATGCAGGAAACGGAGAAAACCGCGACCCTGCCCGGCGCCGATTGACAGCCCTCAGAATTTGATCATAACTTTCGAGCAACAGTCCGGCGACGAGACCTCGCCCGCCAAAACTCCGCAAATTCGCAGGAACACAGCCATGTCGCGCCACCGCAAAAGCTGGATCACCGAACTGCCCGAGGCGTTTCTCGACTATCTGGGCGAACGGCGGCTGGAAGAGGTCGAGGCGATTATCCCGGATACGGTCGGCATGTCGCGCGGCAAGGCGATGCCCAGCCACAAGTTCGACCCGCAAGAGACATTCTTCCTGCCGGTCTCGCTCTTCTACCAGACGATCTCGGGCGAATATGTTGATATGGAGATCGAGGACCAGTGGCTGGAGCGCGACGTTGTCCTGCGCCCGGACATGGCCACGGCTTCGGCCGCGCCCTGGGCCGATGACGCGACGCTTCAGGTGATCTGCGATATGGAGACCCGCGAGGGCGAGCCGTTGCCGATTTCGCCGCGCAATGTGCTCAAGCGTGTGCTCGGGCTCTATGCCGAGAAGGGCTGGAAGCCGGTCGTTGCGCCGGAGTTGGAGTTCTACCTCACCAAGCCGAACACCGACCCCAACGAGGCCATCGAGCCGCCGCTGGGGCGGACCGGGCGCAAGGGCGCCTCGCGGCAGGCCTATTCCATGGTCGCGGTGGATGAGTATGGCGAGGTGATCGACACGATCTACGACTATGCCGAGGCGCAGGGGCTGGAGATCGACACCGTGATCCAGGAAGGCGGCGCCGGCCAGATCGAGATCAACCTGCTGCATGGCGACCCGCTGAAACAGGCCGACCAGGTCTTCTATTTCAAGCGGTCGATCCGCGAGGCGGCGCTGAAGAACGGTGTCTTCGCCACTTTCATGGCCAAGCCGATGCGGGACGAACCCGGCTCGGCGATGCATATTCACCAATCCATCGTCGATCTGGACGGCAACAATATCTTCTCCGATGCGGCAGGCGAGGCGACCGACGCCTTCCACCATTTCATCGGCGGCAGCCAGAAATACATGATCTCCGTGGTGCCGCTGCTGGCGCCCTATGTGAATTCCTTCCGGCGCTTCAACGCCGAAGGCATGAGCGCACCGACCAATCTCGAATGGGGCAGCGACAACCGGACAACCGGCCTGCGCATTCCCATTTCGAAACCGATCGCGCGGCGGGTCGAGAACCGGGTGATCGGGATCGATTCCAACCCCTATCTCGCCATCGCGGCAAGCCTCGCCTGCGGCTATCTCGGCATGGTGAACAAGGTCGCCCCCCGTCCCATCGCGCGGCATGAGGTCTATGAGAGCGATACGAACCTGCCGGCTGGTTTGGCTGATGCGCTGGCGCTTTTCGACGAGGACCACGAGGTCCGCGAGGTACTCGGCGCCGAGTTCTGCCAGCTCTACTCGGACATCAAACACGCTGAACATGATGAATATAAACGTGAAATTTCGCCCTGGGAGCGTCAGCACCTGTTGCTGAACGCCTGACAGAGAGGACTGCCCCATGAACATGCTCACCAACCATCCGCCCACCGCCGAGCTGCAAGCGCTGGATTCGGCCCACCACATGCACCCCTTCACCGCGGGCGCCGAGCTGGCAGAGACCGGCGCGCGGATCATCAAATCCGCCAAGGGCGTGACGCTGACCGATACCGAGGGCAACCAGATCCTCGATGCGATGGCGGGGCTGTGGTGCGTCAATATCGGCTACGGCTGGGACAGCATTGCCGATGTCGCCGCCCGTCAGATGCGCGAGCTGCCCTATTACAACACCTTCTTCCAGACCTCTCATGTGCCGGTCATCGCGCTGAGCCAGAAACTCGCGGAGATGGCGCCGGGCGACTTGAACCACGTCTTCTATGCCTCCGGCGGCTCGGACGCGAACGACACCAATGTCCGCCTCGTGCGCCATTACTGGGCCGCGAAGGGCAAGCCCACGAAGAAGGTGATCATCAGCCGCGAGAATGCCTATCACGGCTCGACCATGGCCGGGGCCTCGCTTGGCGGCATGCAGCCGATGCACGCGCAGGGCGGGCTGCCGATTGCCGATATCGTCCATATCGGCCAGCCGAACTGGTATGCCGAAGGCGGCGAGATGAGCCCGGAGGAATTCGGCCTGATGCGCGCCCGCGAGCTGGAGGCGAAGATCGCCGAGTTGGGCGAGGACAACGTTGCAGCCTTCATCGCCGAGCCGATCCAGGGTGCGGGTGGCGTGATCATCCCGCCCGCGAGCTATTGGCCGGAAATCCAGAAAATCTGCGACGCCCACGAGATCCTGCTCATCGCCGACGAGGTGATCTGCGGTTTCGGACGGACGGGCCAGATGTTCGGCTCGCAGACCTACGAGATCCGCCCCGACATCATGACCGTCGCCAAGGGGCTATCCTCCGGCTATGCGCCAATCGGCGCCTCCATCGTCTGCGACGAGGTGGCGAATACGGTCGCCGGGGCGGGCGATTTCAACCATGGCTACACCTATTCAGGCCACCCGGTCTCCTGCGCCGTCGCGCTGGAAAACCTGCGCATCATCGAAGAGGAGAAGATGGTGGAGAACGTGGCCTCGGTCACCGGCCCCTATCTGAAGGAGAAATGGGAGGCGCTGGCCGATCATCCGCTGGTTGGCGAGGCGAAGATCAAGGGTTTCATGGCCTCGCTCGCGATGACCCCGGACAAGGCGGCGCGCGCGCCCTTTGAAGCCCCCAAAGGCACGGTCGGCCTGATCGCGCGCGGACACAGCTTCGGCAACAACCTGATCATGCGCCATGTCGGCGACCGGATGATCATCGCGCCACCGCTGGTTCTCGACAAATCGGACGTGGACATGCTGATCGAGCGCGCGGTGAAAGCGCTCGACCTGACGCTGGCTGAGATCAAGGAGACGGGGCTCTACAAGTAACCCCGTTTGAACCGGCATCGCCCGTCCTCTGGCCGGGCGGCGCCCGACCCTCCCCCGGGAAGGACTCATGTTCAACGGTCGCCCCAAGACAACGGCATGAAAACTCCAGCCGCCATGATCCAGTCAAAGGCCGTTTGCGCCCCCCCGGGATCGGGCGTTGTCCTCCTCAGTTCACGTCGACCGGTCAAGCACTTCAACGCAGAGCACGGTCGGAAGGTGCTCTGCGATGGTGTTCCAACTGTCCCCCTCGTCGAACGAAGCGAAGACGGAACCGGAATTGGTGCCGAAATAGACCCCGGCAGGCGTGCCGCGATCCGTCGCCATCGCCTGCCGCAAAACGGTGAAGAAGCAATCTTTCTTCGGCAAACCATGCTGGCATTTCTCCCAGCTTTCGCCGCCATCGCGCGAGCGCCAGACCGCCGCAGACGCCTCCGGCGGGTAACGCCCGATGGAATCGCCATTGAGCGGCAGGGTCCAGATGGTCTGCGGATCGCGCGGATGCACGGCAATCGGAAAACCGAAGGTGGAGGGCAGACCCGCTGTCACGTCGCGCCAGCTGCGCCCGCCATCGGCACTTCGAAACACGCCGTGATGGTTCTGCTGATAGAGCGTGCCGTCCGTGGCGCGCCCCATATTGTGGACGCAAAAGCCGATCGTGCCCTCCTCAGCCAGCGGATCATGGGAATGGCCGGGATGGGAGGCGAGATCCGCCCCGCCGCCCTCGTTGGAGAGCCGCACCCGACGCTCCCAGCTTGCCCCGCCATCCTCGGTGGCAAAGACACCGGCCGCAGAGATGCCGACCCAGAGCCGCTCGGCCGCCTCGGGGTCGCTGACAATCGTGTGCAGAACGAGCCCTGCGGCGCCGGGTTGCCAACTCTCCCGCGTCTCATGCGCGCAGAGACCCGACACCTCTTCCCAGCTTTCGCCGCCATCCCGGCTGGCCAGAAGCGTGGCCGGCTTGGCGCCGGCATAGAGCACACCATGCGCCTGCCCGAGCGACCAGAGCGCCTCGACCTGTCCGTCAAAGGGCGCCGGCGGGGCGGGCTCCATGCCGAACTGTGCCGCCTCTTCGGGATGCGCCGCGATCCAGTCATTCGCCCCGCCATTGGCAAGTTGGCTGACCTCCCAGCTCGCACCGTGATCTTCAGAGCGCCAGACCCCGGCACCGGTCCATTGGCCACCGCCAGCCGCCCAGATCCGGCCGCTCTCCGGGTCGCCGATCACATGGTTGATGCCCCAGCCATCGCAGAACGGGCCACGCAGCGACCAGCTCTCCCGCTCCGGCCCCGATTCGAGAAGAAAGACCCCCTTGGTGGTCCCGACAAGCACCGTGATATCCATACTCTCCCCTTCGCACGCACTCCCCCAAGAGTATCACGGCGAAAGCGATAGCGCCTAACCCCCTTCCTTCCTCCTGCAAAGGCTTCCAACTTGGCACACCCGCTCGACCTGCTCACCGTGAATGACCGTCCCGGCGAATATCCCGCCTCCTGGCATGCCGAGACCGCCACGCCGCTCGCCCCTTTTGCTCCGGCAGAGGGCGCGCTTCGGGCGGATGTCTGCGTCATCGGGGCCGGCTATACCGGTCTCTCGGCGGCGCTGCACCTGCGGCAGCGGGGCTATGATGTCATCGTCCTGGAGGCGCAGCGCGTGGGGTTTGGGGCCTCGGGGCGCAATGGCGGGCACGCGACCATGGGCCAGCGCATCGAGCAGGATGATCTCGAGGCGATGATGGGCAAAGAGGACGCGCGGCGGCTCTGGGAGATCGGCAATGAGGCGGTCGGGCTGGTGCGGGAGCTGTCGCGGGCCCCGGAGGTCGAAGCGACGTTTCATGACGGGATAGTCCATGCCGATCACCGCGCCCGTTATGTCCCGCATTCCCAGGCCTATGCGCGCAAACTGCAGGAAGAATATGGCTACGACCTGATCCGCACGCTGGATCGTGAAGAGATGCGCCACATGGTCGGCTCGCCGGCCTATCACGGCGGCACGTTGGATATGGGCTCGGGCCATATCGATCCGCTGCAATTCGCCCTCGGGCTGGCGCGCATGGCCGTGGCGGAGGGCGCGCGTATCCACGAAGGCTCCAAGGTGGTGGAGATCATCGAGGGGAGCCCGGCGAAGATCAGGACCGAGCGGGCCGAGATCATCGCCGATCACGTCATCCTCGCCTGCAACGGCTATCTCGGCGGGCTGGAGCCGCGGGTTGCCGCCCGCGTCATGCCGATCAACAATTTCATCGCAACCACGGAGCCGATGTCGCCGGAGGAACAGGAGAGCCTCATCCGCAACAACCACGCCGTGGCCGACAGCAAGTTCGTGGTGAACTATTTCCGCTTCTCCGACGATCACCGGCTGATCTTCGGCGGCGGCGAGAGCTATGGCTACCGCTTCCCCTCCGATATTCGCGCCAAGGTGATGAAACCGCTGCTGGAGATCTACCCGCAGCTCAAAGGCGTGAAGCTCAGCCATGCCTGGGGCGGCACGCTGGCGATCACCATGAACCGGATGCCGCATTTCGAGCGGCTCGCCGGCAATATCCTCAGCTTCTCCGGCTATTCCGGCCACGGGCTCGCACTTGCCACGCTGGCCGGACAGATTGCCGCCGAGACCCTCGCCGGACAGGCCGAGCGTTTCGACGCCATGGCTGCCGTGCCAACGCAACGCTTCCCCGGCGGACCAGCGCTGCGTTCGCCCCTGCTCGTGCTGGCCATGCTCTGGTACTCCATGCGCGACAAGCTGTAAGGCTCCGCCTTTCCCCCCCCCGAGGCACCGCGCAGCGGCGCGGTTCGCTCTCGTAGCATCGGCCGCGAAGCGCTACTGTAGTGCCATGTCCGCGCTTTGCCGAGATTGCCTTGAGAGTTTCGAGACCGGCCGTCGTTGTCCGGCCTGTGGCTCTCCGCGCGTGCTGTCTCACCCGGAGTTGTTCGAGCTGTCCATTGCCCATATGGATTGCGATGCCTTCTTCGCCTCTGTCCACAAGGCGATGGAGCCGGAGCTGGCCGACAAGCCGGTGATCGTCGGCGGCGGGCAGCGCGGAGTGGTCTCGACCTGCTGCTATATCGCGCGGCTCTACGGGGTGCGCTCGGCCATGCCGGCCTTTCAGGCGAAGAAACTCTGCCCGGAGGCGGTCTGGGTGAAACCGCGCCACGACATCTACACGAAAGTGTCCCGGCAGATCCGGGCGTTGATGGAGGAGATGACGCCCACCATCGAACCGCTCTCCCTTGACGAGGCCTTCCTCGATTATACCTACCATCTCAGTGTTAGGGATGCTTTCTCCCCTATCTGTTTGAAAAGGAATAACTATTCCTGAAGCATTAGAAATTCGACCCTTGCTTACCTGAGCGGCCTCCAAGCATTCCGATTTAGCATCGGAAAAGGTGGAACCTCTCTCAACACTCCGGAGGCTCGTCGGCATCACCGCGCCTCCAAGGTTGATAAACCCTCGATGTAATTATGCGAGTCATTGTGCGACTAAGCGGTTCGAAAACTATCTCGCTTTGGATCATAGAACTCAACGCGCAGAGCTACCGCATTGTATGGGAAGATTTTTGGCCTCTCGATGAGCATTCGTCTCGACAATGTGTGCCCACTTGGATTCTCGCCAACTTGATCCAACCAATGAAATACTCCGCCTATCTGCATGGGCACGCATCAATTCCTAAAGAGACTCGACACATTTGAACCGGGCGGCATCCCGGGCGCGTGGAGACGTCAAGGATCGGAGCGTGACCGGGATGCTCGGCCGCTTGCGGCCGATTTTTTTAGGAGGGGTGATCCGCCACGCGATATTTCCAGCGCGTTGTTGTTGAGCTCGCACCTGATGATGGCACTCGGTCTTCTCCGTGGATGTTGTGCCATACGAACGATCTCGGCGCCGCAGAGTGCGTTTCAGTGGCTCAAGGGTGCGAGCCCCATGTGGATTTCGGCGGTTCGGCGGTTGAGGAACTCGCACCAATATGCGCTCGCCGAAAGCTTTTAGGAAGCGCACCATTGCCTCGATGTGGCTTCGGGCGACTTGTCCTGTCCGGCGTTTCCAGAACGCCCTTCCGTAGTGGCGGGAGCAGCGCAGGGTTTATTTCGGCTCGTACAGCCAGGCTGTCATCATTCCAAGCCGACCCTTTCTTGCGGATAAGAGCGTTCGGCGTCGTGCTTGAGAATGGCATCAGTGTAGGTTCGAGTGAAAAGTTGCACTCCGATCACCGGAAAGGTTGAAGAATTTCGCCACTTGGTGAGGGAGATGTGCACTCTCCTTCGAGCAAAAGTTTGCACTGCCGTTGCTGACGTTCAACCGGCGTGAGCGGCCCACAGTCGCCGTTCGTGGACACCGCGGAAAACGGCATTAGTGAGCCCACTCAATTCAATGCTTCGAGTTTCATCAGCGGCGGCATTGCCGACCTTGCAGGTCTTCGCTGCGACTGCGAAGTTCCAGGCTTCGAATCGCAGCGATCGACAACAAAGGGTGGACGTCGGACAATCTCTCCAAGGGCAAACGCGCTGAATTGTTTTGTCGAGAACCGAACTAAGAAGAAGTTGGCGCTCTTCCCGCGGCTTTCCAGAAAAGACCGCAGATCGGCGGTCGGATTTATGCAGGTGCAGATGCGCGACGTTGATTTTGAAGGCGAGGCAATGGTCAAAGGATGATCTGGAAATACGCCACACCGCTTGGATGGCCGATCTTCCAGTCCCTCAAGAACATGAACCTTTGGCAGCTTGCGGCCGATCGTGACCATGGTCGGTTTTTCCCCGGAAGGTTGGCACTCGTCCCTTCCGAATTGCCTGCACCCGCACGTTCATCCAATTGCGCACGACTTGCCGATAGAGCACTCCACGCATCGGGCCGAAGTTCTGCTTGTGCGCCTCGTAGAACCTGTCGGGGCTGTCGAAGGTTCCAAGGTCCGCAACGATTCCGCTTTTCTGGATATACGTGTCGTTGCCGTTCCATTGAACGGGGGGCGCACTCAGGCATTCGGTTCCCACGCCATAACCACAGAGGCTTTCGGTGTCTGCAAATCGCGCCTGAAGGCTCCCAAGAAACCCTTGGTCAAGAATGAACCCTTCGAGGTTTTTCCAACCTCGGGCCGTGTCGACCTCGATCCAGGAGTGCAGGATTTCGTCCGGAGCGATCGGGTACAGCAATTCGGGAACGACGCCGCGTTGCAGGGCTTTGTGAATCGTGAAGCCGTGGATCCGGCACCTGACCCCGACTGAACGAAGCAGCGCCATGAGAAGAGTTCCCTTGGTGTTGCATTGCCCATAGCCATCGGCCAGGACTTTGCTGGCGGAGATGCTGTCTGACCGATTGTAGCCGAACAGGATCTCGTTGCGAACGAAGTCATATACGGCCCCAATCCGGTCACCCTGTGGCAAGTCTCGCCACCCACGGGCATCAACAAGGTCCCTGATGGTTGAGCCGTTGAAATCCAGTATCCTTGTCGGCTTCAAGAGAATGTCGTTGGTCATCGATTCTATCCTCTGGCTATCTCCAATCAACGTAATTGCTACAGTGACTGTAGCTTCAAGGGCTTTCTGGAACCTTCTTGATGCCCATGAGGTTTCGTCCGCCAGCGACAGAGAGTGTTGTTCCTGACGTCCGGCCATCAGTCGTACCCGGGAATAAACATGACCAATCGGCCCACGGTAGCCGGGGTCTGAGAAAGATCGGAACTTCAGTTTCTGGTGTCGCTCAGATCGCTTCCAGAGCCCCTTTCAGGAGCTCTCGCACCTCTCCGGCAACCCGCTTGAGATCGGCATTGTCGATGGCCTGCATGGAGGCTTCCGGGTCAATGGCGCTGACCTCAACGCCGCCATCGACAGCCCGAAGGATAACGTTGCATGGCAGCATGGCGCCCACGCGCGGCTCCATCCCGATGGCCTTGTAGGCCATTTGAGGATTGCAGGCGCCGAGGATCCTGTAAGGATCGAGATCGGCGTCGATCTTCTTCTTCATCGTCGCCTTGACGTCGATTTCGGTCAGGACACCGAAGCCCTTGTCGGCCAGCGCAGAACGAACCTTCTCATCAACGTCCTCGAAATCCGCATCCGCGAAGAATCTGTTCACAGTATAGCTCATCGGTACCTCTCCTATCGATCTGGCGACGACGCTTTGTCACCAAGGGAAATTCACAATCGAAGATAGAGAGAAGCATGACGATTGGAACATGAAATCCGAAGAACATGACGAACCGCAACGGCCGTTCTGTCGGAAACTGGTCCGCTATCTGATCAATCCACCCTCATTCCTGCATCAACCTCGCCGATCAACCACATGACGGTCGATCCAGAGTTGAGCGGTGTTGATCCGGATGACACAGATCTCGACGGAGCGGGCTTCGAGGCAATTGGCCAGGCGGGTGCGTATTGTTCTGCATCCTCGAGGCGCAATTCCGAACCTGTTGGAGCTGTCTCACGCCCCGATCTCGTCGTGGTTGGTCAGGCATTCCGAGTGGTCCCGCAGCACCCCCAGAATTCGACAGTCGGCGGCATTGCCGCCGCTGCATTCATGGATCATGCGTTTGAGTTCGGTACGCAGGGCCTGCAATCGGTCGATCCGTTGCTCAACCAGTTTCAGCTGGCGGGTGGCAATGGTATCCGCTTCCTCGCAGGACTGGGTCGGCGAATCTGACAGGGCCAGAAGCTCCCGGATCGCGTCGAGAGGGAAGCCCAGTTGCCGTGCGTGACGAATGAAGGAGAGCCTGTCCAGCTCGGCATCACTATACCGCCGCTGACCACCTGCGGTCCTGCCCGGTTCGGGCATCAATCCGATCTCCTCGTAGTACCGGATTGTCTGGACCTTGGTCCCGGTCCTCTTTGCCAATGTGCCAATTGAGAGCATGTGCGCCTCCGTAAAACCTATAGTCTTGGTAGGTTCTCGAACACGGCAAGTCAAAGGGTCCTGGATGTTCACATCGCTGTGACGCGGGCCATTGTTTTTCGGAATTGGCTTGAACCTACAGTGGGTGGAGGTTGTACCGGTTCGTTCAATCAACAACGGACCACACGTTTCCATGAACCTGACCACAATTCGAAAAGGCCTCTGGGGGCTCGTGGCACTTGCGGCGATCGGCTGGCTGGTTCTTTTCCTTTGGGATGCCGGACAGGACGACCACAATGAAATGTCAGCCGGCAACGCGTTCAAAGCCAGGTTCGAACTGACCGACCATCAGGGAATGGTGCGCACGGAGCGGGACTTTGCAGGCCGATGGATGCTCGTATTCTTTGGATACGCCAATTGTCCGGACGTCTGCCCGACGACGCTGTCCGAAGTCGCCGCGGTGATGGATGGCCTTGGCGATGCGGCGGCATCGGTTCAGCCTCTCTTCGTTTCAATCGATCCTGAACGTGACACGCCGATGGAATTGGCGGAATATGTTCCGCTCTTCGGAGTGGGCATCGTCGGCCTGACCGGCACGCCGGAACAGATATCCAGCACGGCGAACAGCTTTCACGTTTTCTACGAGCGGAGCGGGGACCCGAAGGCGCCAGAGGACTATGCGATGAGCCATTCCTCCCAACTGTTCCTGTTCGGGCCTGATGCGGGCTATGTGACATCCTGGCAATACGGAACACCGGCCGAGAACATTCTGGCTGACCTTCGGAGGCACATCGCACAATGACCGCACGATTGACCGGTGAAACGGCTCTTTATCTCGCCTGGGCGCTGGCGCTTTTTTCGTCGCTCCTCGTCCTGTTCATCGGCGAGGTTCTGGAGCAGGCGCCATGCGCCCTGTGTTGGTACCAGCGCGCGTTCATGTTTCCACTGGCCGTGGTTCTGGGGATGGCCGCCTGGAGGGCCGATTTCGGTATCCGCCCCTACGCCCTGTCCCTCGCGCTGATCGGGGGCGCCATCTCCCTTTGGCACCTCGGCCTCTTTGTCGGCCTCATTCCCGAGGCGATCCAGCCCTGTACTGCCTCCGGCCCATCCTGCACCGGTGAGAGCCAGCTCTTTCTCGGGGTGCCGATCCCTCTATTATCATTCGCCGCTTTCGCAGCCATCACAGGGTTGCTGTTCGCGGCCAGACCGGAGACATGACATGAACAGACGAACTCTCATTCTTTCGACCGGGGCCGTGCTTGTCGCGGGTTTCGGCGGTGCCGCCTGGTGGGCGCAGCGTTCTACGGGCAATGGCGGTGGCGCCACGGTGGATCCGGCAATCCTGGAGAAACTGGAGCGCCCATATTCGCCCACCTTTGGCCCAGCGGAAGCACCGGTAACGATCGTCGAATTCCTCGACCCCGCCTGCGAGGCATGCCGGGCCTTCCACCCGATCGTCAAAGACATTCTGGCCCAATATCCCGAGGACGTTCGCCTGGTCCTGCGATACACGCCGTTTCACGGCTATCCGTCCGAGGTCGCGATCAAGATTCTGGAGGCGGCCCGTATGCAGGATGTCTTCGAACCGGTGCTCGAGGCTCTCTTCGTCAATCAGAATGTCTGGGCTGCACATGGCGCACCGTCAGTCGAAAAGATTGGCGCCATCGCCGGGGCGGCCGGCCTCGATGTCGAAGCGGCTGTATCGCAAATGAAGGCGCCGGACGTGGTGGCTGTATTCAACCAGGACAAGGCGGATGTAGAGGCAGTTGGCATCCGGCAGACGCCGACATTCTTCGTCAATGGCCAACCGCTCGATCCGTTCGGCGAAGCAGAGCTACGTGCGCTGGTCGCAGCTGAAGTTGACCGAACAGGGTCCTGAATGCTGCAGGCGCAATCCCGGAAAGAGGAACACATGAACAACCGCCCCCTATTCGCTGCGCTGGCCGCACTGGCCATCGGGTCGATATCGCCACTCATCGTTTTTGCCGGATCGGACGAAGTCGTGATCGAAAACGCCTGGTCGCGGGCGTCGATCGGCACAGGCCGTCCGGGCGTTGCCTATATGGAAATCCGCAATGCAGGGTCCGAGCCGGTCACGCTGACCGGCCTTCGGGCCGAGATTGCCATGATGCCGGAAATCCACCGCACAAGCACCGATAGCGCAGGCGTGAGTTCGATGGAGCCGGCTGGCGAGATCACGATTGGTCCCGGCGCGACCGTCGCGCTGGAACCCGGCGGGTTGCACGCCATGCTGATGCGGCTCCAGGCGCCGATGAAGAAGGGCGAGAGTTATCCGTTGCAGCTTCTGTTCTCGGACGGTGGTGACGTAACGGTCGACGTGCCGATCCTTGGTGTTGGCGCGCGTGGCCCAGAGGGTGATGAGGCCTCATAGGGCGCTTGTCGCGGGCGCCGCGGCCATATGCGTTCTCGCCCTTACCCTGTTCGTCGGGTGGTGGCAGAAGGATGGACCAAGTGCCAGACAAGAACCAGGCCAACGCCCGGACTCGCTTACAGCGATGGCGTTTCGGCTGATCGACCACGAGGGCCAGAATGTGGGGCCGGAGACATTGATCGGGCAGCCAAGCCTGGTCTTTTTCGGGTTCACCTTCTGTCCGGACGTCTGCCCGACAACACTTTCGGATATCTCCGATTGGCTCGACGCTCTTGGAGAAGATGCGGACCGGTTGAACGTGGTGTTCATAACCGTCGATCCGGAACGCGACACGACCGAGGCAATGGCGGAATATGTTGGGTACTTCCACCCGGTGATCCGTGGCTGGACTGGTGCTCCCGAAAAGATCGCCGAGGCCGCCAGCGGGTTTCGCGTCAGATACGAGAAGGTTGCGCCCGATGGGGGCGACTACACCATGAACCACACAGCGAGCGTCTTCCTGTTCAATGCCAATGGACGTTTCGTGAGTACGGTCGACTATCACGAGCCACGGGAGTTCGCAGTGCCAAAAATACGCCGGGCAATGCAGGAATAGGCGGGCATGCCGGGCCACCCCGGATCCCCATATCAACCTGAAAGACACGAAACCAGGACACCACAAGCGGAAAGGAACCGACATATGTCCCGCCTGGCCAAACCACTCGCCTTCGCGTTCTTGCTCGCCACAGCAACTCAGGCCGCGGCCGAGGCGACAGAGATCGAAGTCTTCAAGACCAATGGGTGTGGCTGTTGCCTTGCCTGGATGGAACACTTGCAGGAGAACGGGTTCTCACCCACCGGCGAGGACATGTTTGGCGGGGCATTGGTCCGCTTCAAGCTCGACAAGGGCGTCCCTCAGAAAATGGTGTCGTGCCATACCGCTCTTGTCGATGGCTATGTCATCGAGGGCCATGTGCCCGCACGCGAGATCCAGCGCCTGCTCACGGATCGCCCGGAAGCCGTCGGTCTGGCTGTGCCGGATATGCCGCTTGGCTCTCCGGGGATGGATTTTGGCAAACGGCGCGATGCCTATGACGTGTTCCTGATACGACAGGATGGATCGACCGAGGTCTTCGCTTCCTATCCGGGGAATTGATCCAGTGTTTCCCAAGAAACCAAGTGGTGCGGAACTATTGTAGTTGCGAGTCATTCTCAAAGACGATAGGCCCAGAGTGGAATTAGGGGACCCATCAAGTCATGGATACACTTTCTCCCGTTATGCTGGGGTTTCTTGGAAGCCTCGCAGCCGGTTCGTTGACGGCCGTCGGCGCGGTTCCCGTGCTGTTCGGGCGGGTTCCGTCTCGCGCCACCCGCGACATGTCTCTCGGCTTTGCAGCCGGTGTCATGTTGGCGGCGTCCTTCTTCTCACTGATCATTCCCGCACTTGATGCGGCCGAACTGCAATTCGAGAACGGAGCCGCTCCTGCCGCGATCGTCTGTGTTTCTATCCTCCTGGGCATGGGCGCCGTTGCGTTCATGAACGAACATTTGCCTCATGAGCATTTCAAGGTGGGACGGGAGGGCCCGGAGGCGGCTTCGCTTCGCCGCGTCTGGCTCTTCATCATCGCCATCACCATCCACAATTTCCCCGAAGGCCTCGCTGTCGGGGTCGGCTTCGGTTCGGGCGGCGTCGAAGGCGGAATGCCTCTGGCCATCGGGATTGGCCTGCAGAACGCCCCGGAAGGGCTCGCCGTCGCGGTCTCTCTACTGGGGGAGGGATACTCGAAGTTCCGGGCCTGGGGCATTGCGGCCCTGACCGGTCTCGTGGAACCGTTGGGCGGTATTCTTGGCGCTGGTATCATCACACTGTCGGAACCCCTGCTTCCCTGGGGGCTGGCATTTGCAGCTGGTGCGATGCTCTACGTCATCAGTCACGAGATCATTCCCGAGACGCACCGAAGCGGCCATCAGAACAAGGCGACGCTGGGTCTCGCCATCGGTCTGGTCATCATGCTGTTCCTCGATGTCTGGTTGGGGTGAACGCCTGAGCAACCGAGACTGGCAACAAAGGATGGTCCCAATCGACCCGTTGCCCCCGTCGAATGGACGACTACCCGGGTGTCCTCGAACCAGCTGCCGTCAAAGCAGGTTCAACGACCTGCTCAGGCATAGATATTGATCGGTGTTCCATTTTGTACCATGGCATACACCTCCTCGATCTGGCGATCGGTGACGGAGATGCAGCCTGCAGTCCAGTCGCGTTTGTTCATCGGATCGATTCCGCGCCTTGGCCCACCGTGAATGAAGATGTCGCCGCCCGGGGACTTCCCTTGTGCTTCGGCCAACGCGATATCTGTCTCGTTGGGATAGGATATCCCCACGGAGAGGTGGAACAGGCTGTCAGGATTTCGCTTGTCGACAACATAGGACCCTTCAGGTGTCCGCCCATCGCCTTCGAACTGCTTGTGACCCGTCGGAGCGAATCCCAGCCCGACCGGATAGGTACGCAAGACGCCCTCAGCGCCATCAAGAGCGAGCAGGCGCTGTGACTTGTAGAGCCGAACTCGGGTTACCTCCGGGCCGTTGTAGGAATGGAACTTGCTTGCACAGCCCGACAGAGAAGCGGCAATGCCGCCCAACATGAACAGGCGTCTCGGAAGTCTGTTTTTCATCACTGCTCGATACCGTTTTTTGCGGCTTGTTTGATCCACGCTATTGAAGTCCGGAGCTCAGATCAATGACCTTACGTCAGCTCGGCTTCGGCCATGGGCGTGCCCACAACCTTGCTGCTTTCATGTTGCGAAACATCAGGGTTCGTCTGCAGCAACCGCAACGCATTCGCGACGACCAGCAGCGATACGCCAACGTCCGCGGCAATCGCCCCCCACATGGACGCCATTCCGAAGGCTGTCAGGCCGACGAAGACGGCCTTGGTTGCCAGGGACAGGCCGATGTTCTGCCGGATGATCCCCATCGTGCGGCGGGAATGATCCACAAGCCACGGAACCTTGCCGATATCGTCGGTCATCAGCGCGATGTCGGCCGTCTCGATGGCCGCGTCGGATCCGACGGCTCCCATGGCAATGGCGAAGTGGGCACGCGCCATCGCCGGCGCGTCGTTTACGCCGTCGCCGATCATTGCGACGACATCGTGCTCGGCAGTCAGCTTGTCGATGGCAAAGACCTTCTCGTCCGGCAGGAGATCTGCATGGACCTCGTCGATCCCGACCTCGTTCGCAACGGCGCGCGCGGCACGCTCATTGTCTCCGGTCAGCATGACAATGGATTTGACCCCCTGCGCGTGGAGCTTCTCCACGATGCCCCTGGCTTCCGGCCGGATGCGGTCGCGCAGAGCGATCAGACCCTTGAGGCCATCATTGGTTCCAACAACAACCATCGTGCTGCCATCGCCCTTGATCTGGTCGACCAGATCGCGCGGGATCATGTCTCCCAGTCCCTTCCTTGCGGCGAAGCCGTCTGAGCCAAGCCAGATCTTTTCGCCTTGCCACACGCCCTCGACGCCGCGGCCCGGAACTGTTCGGGTCTCCTCTGCGGCGATGCGTGACATTCCCTCGCTTTCGCCATGCGCCAGGATCGCGCGGGCAAGCGGATGTGAGGACCGAGCCTCAAGAGCGACGGCCGCTTCCAGAAGGTCCTGCGTGGATGAATTGCCGAGCGGATGGAGGCCCGACACTTCCGGTTCGCCCATTGTCAACGTCCCGGTCTTGTCCATCGCGAGCGCCGTCAGCCGGGAGGGCGCTTCCACATAAGCGCCGCCCTTGATCAACACGCCATTGCGGGCAGACGATGCCAGTGCCGCCACAATGGAGACCGGCGTCGAAATGACCAGTGCGCAGGGACAGGCTATCACAAGCAGAACCAGCGCATTGTAGAACCAGAAGTCCCACGCGCCGCCCGCAACCAGTGGCGGCACAACGGCGATCAGAACCGCAAGAGCCATCACGACGGGCGTGTAGATCCGGGCGAATTTGGTCACCCATTGTTCGACATTGGCCCGCTTGGAATGGGCGTCGCCGACCATCCGAATGATCTTGGACAGGACAGTGTCGCCAGCCGCCTTTGTGGATCGTACCAGCAATGTGCCGTCACCGTTGATCGTGCCGGCATAGACTTCATCGCCTGTTTCTTTTGCCACGAGGGCGCTTTCGCCCGTGATGGGCGCCTGATCGACATCTCCGCGCCCCTCTAAGACGTCGCCGTCGAGAGGGATCCGGTCACCGCCACGCACAACGAATGCCGCTCCCACGGATACCGTCGCGGCCGGAACGTCTGCTTCCGAACCGTCTTCATAACGGATGCGGGCCGTTGGAGGTGCGAGGTCCAGAAGCGCCGAAACGGCATTTCGGGCCCGGCCGACACTCCAGCTCTCAAGCGTCAGTGACAGCGCGAAGAACACCGCGACCGTCGCAGCTTCGAAGTACTCCCCGAGGCCGATCGCCCCGGCAACGGCCACGACCATCAGGAGATTCATGTCCGGTGCCATCCGTCGCACGGCGGACCAGGCCTTTGGGGCCACGAGCCAGACGCCGAAAACGACCGAAATCAGGAAAGCGATGATCTCGACCGCAGGCATCGGCGTTTCGCCGTGGCCGGAAAAGAGCCCGACAGCCCCGATCGCACCAGATTCGATGATGTGATAGACAAACCCGGCGGCCCAGAAGCCACCGCTCAACCCGGTGAAAAGGCGCAACCGCCGGAAATGGGCGGCCTGATCGGCTTCTGCCGAGTTGGCGTCCCAGGGTTTGGCGCTCATGCCTGTCGTGGCGACGGCCTTTTCGATCTGCGCATCGCTGAAGGCGCCAGCGCTGTCGAGCACGATCATCCGCCCGTTGATGACGTCGAAGGCAAGATGCTCCTCCCCCCCGACCAGCGGACCCACAACCCGGTTCAGGATCGCCACCTCTTCGGCGCAGTCGAGCCCATTGACGCGATAGCTTCGACCCGATCCGCCAACATCACCAACCGGCGCAACATCCCCACAAGACGACCCGCAGCATCCGCCCTGAGCGGGTGGCTCTTGCGATTGCTGATGCTGTCCGTGTTCGTCGTGACTACGCGAGTGCTCTTCCAGCGACATTGACGTCTCCATGTCCGATTCTGCTGACAAACCGGAATATAGGATCTACAGCAACTGTAGCTTCAAGCGAAATCTTTCGCGGTTACCTCTGGGGAAAGAACCGAGTGCAGATGTTAAAAAGGTGCCGTCTTCCGGGCAACGCCGCCGAAGGTATACCCAATGGCAAATGAACGGTTTGGACCATTCATTTCGCCCTATTGATTGCTGCAATAGCGAAGTGTCTGGATCTCATGGACGGGAGGAATGCTCAGCCTACGATCATCGGAGCGGGATAGGCGAACGGCAGGTCATTCTGCATCCTCGACCTTGGTTCTCAATGCCGCGAACGACGGCTCACCGCCGATTCTGTGGAAAAACATCGCGTTGCTTACGCAGAAAGTGGGCGCTGGCGGTTTGCGCAAGCGCCTTTCCTGTCAGGCCGCTTGCGGTTTCTGCGGTGCAGGAAAGATCTTTGCCAGTTTGCGGAGGTTCTGGGCGGTTGCGGCGAGGAGAAATTCGTCATTTGCGCCGTTTGGGCCGCGTAATCGGAGCCGGTTGAGACCGAGTATCCGCTTCAGGTGCGCGAACAGCATCTCGACCTTCTTCCGCAGCTTCATCGCGATCTCGTACTGATCGGTTTTCGCGAGATCGCGGGCTGTCTGGCGGGCGTCTTCGTGTTCTTCACGCGTGATGGATCGGAAGTCCGCATTTGGGCAGCAACGCGCCTTTGAAGGACAACTCTGGCAAGTGAGTTTGAGCGCCCGATACTTGGCCACGCCATTGCCGGTCGGGCCGCGGTTCGGGTCCGAGTAGTTTCGACGGAATTGTTTCAGCGCATGCCCCTCGGGGCAGATGTACTGGTCGTTGTCGGCATCCCATTCGAAGTCGATGCGGGTCCAGGTGCCATCCGGGCGACCGGCCTTATCGATGACCGGGATGTAGGGATCGATCTTGCGATCAACGAGCCAACCCAGCATCGGCCCGGACCCGTAGGCAGTGTCTGCGATCAGCCAGTCCGGATCGATGTCGAACTTGTCCTTCACCCGGTCCAGCATCGTCCGTGTCGACCCGACCTCCGCCTGCCGGATCGACCGTGTTCCCTCGACATCCACGATCACCCCGCGATCCGTATCGATCAGGTAGTTGTCGGAATCGGAGAAGAATGCCGGCCTTCTCGGTTCTCCAAATGTTCACGCCTGAGCGCACGCTTTTGCTCGAACCTACAATCATGGTGTCATCAGCGTTGGGAACATCTTAGCAGCCCGTCCAGATCTACCGGACCACTTCTCCTCGTTACGAGGCAGGGCGCTTGTAAGTGTTTCCGAAGTCGATGGGGTCCAACTGTTTTTCCAGCTTTGCAGGATTCACTCCATTGGCCTCCGCATTGCGGAGGAGCGCCGAAATTCGGTTTTCAAGTTCCTCAAGCTTAATCCGCTGCGCGTGGATGACTTCAGCGGCGTTGGCAGGGGCCTTTTCTATGTGCCGTGTTTTTTCCTTCGCCTTCGATGCGGCCTGCTTTTTTTTGTATGCTGATTTCACCAAATGGTGGGCAAAGAGCTGACGCGCTGAGATCTTCACGACGTTCGCTTCGACCCGTTTGTGAATTCTTCCGCGTGTTATCTTTCCCTTCATACTCCAGATGATCCTGACAATCTCATCCACATTTGGGCTTGTTAGCTTCATTGCAGTTCTCCCGCAGGGCGATCCTCCGAGACAATCTCCTTACGTTTTTTCTCTATAATCCGGCCCGCGTGGGAGAAATCGAGTAGTGGACCGAACTCGCAATTTCTAATGACTAACCCCGAATTTTTCGGATCCATTATAGCCTCGGCCATAGCGCGGCTTCGCGCAGAACTTTGCTCTACGGCCTCAACGGTTTTTTGGTTGACGGTTCGACCCTCTAACTGTCGCGATCTCAGGTTCTCAAGTGATCGCTCATCTCGCGCGGCCTCGCGCAGGAGTTGATCTGCAGCGCGCTTTGAGCCGCCGAGACAAACAAGACGAGTGCAGGTCCGACAAGCTCCAGCCCGGTCACAAGGCTCCTCCATGAAGCGCCGATTGCAATAACCGTAGGCGGTCGAATGCAGCTGCATTTTCCTATCGCCGCGGAGGTAGTCGAGGGTTTCGAAGTCAGAATCGTCGACGATCCCTGCGATGGCAGGCAGTTCTTGCGATTCCTCGCCGCGTAGGATCTGCTCGACCTCAAACAGCATATCGGTATGGTCGTAGTCTTCGTTCTCCATAACGTGCCTACGCCCCGACCAGTGCGCGATATGTGCTTGGGGAACACGAGCGCGTTGCGCTATCGTGTTCAGGTAGTGGCGAATCTGATGCGTAGTGATCTTTGGAATGGAACCGTCAGGCAGCCTGATGGCCATGCGCTCGAAGATCGATGGCACTGCCGGACGGATTTTTCCGTTTTCTCGAACACCCTCGGGCTGGCCAGACAGCACGTCATCTATGATACCCGTGTCGATCGGCTTCACCATCCAGGATCGCGTCGCGTTTCTCTCATCGAACTGGTTGAGAAAAGAAACACAAAGGGCATCCGAATATTTGACCTCCGAGACCCGACTAAGCACAGGCCAGCCACGCGGTGTTTCTTTGAGCATGGCTTGCTGGACTTCATCCCAACTGTAGAGGTTTGGTGCGCCGAAACCCTCTTTCGTATTTCGACGAACCTTTGCCTTGATACCTCGCTTTGAAAGCCAACTCCGTGGGCCAAGAAGCATTTGGCTGAGTTCAGAAATCGTGATCAACCTCGCTTCTGGGACGTGCTCAAGTCCACTCGGCAGTCGAATTTGGCCGGGGTTTTCCATCATCCAGGAAGCGAGGTTACGTGCTTCTCGCGTGAGTTCTCGAATGGTTTCGAGAGCTTCCACCGCGACGGGCATCATTTCTTTCGGAACGAACTTGACCTGAGCAGGACCGCCCTTTAACGGCCACCATCGCAGGCCGCATTTGTACGTGCTACGCAAATGGAACGGTATGTCTTCGTCCGACCGATCAGCTCCAGGATTCTTCACTATTTCGGCTTGCGCCGGAAGGAGGAACGGCTCCTCTTTCCGACTCGGTGTGCACATGAGGAGCGCCACGATTGACATAGCGAAACGGTCTTTGTCGCTCACGGCACTTCGGTAAGCGCGTGCGAGGCAGGAAACCTCTGCTTTGGAAATTTTTTTTCGGCTCTTCTTCGGATTTACGCGGCTTCTGTTGGCCCTACTATGGCTTCGTTCCAAAAGTGCTGGGTGATGCCAGCTATCCAGGTCTTTCGTGATACCGGCATTGTCGAGTTGACGAGCGAACTTGCGCAATGCCTGCGCTGCAGCCTGCTTTTGGGTTTTCCCAGCATGCTCCAGCGCAGCGGTTAAATCCTCCTTTGCAATACGGTCAACGCGCCCTGGCTTGCCGCGATCCCGAAGCACAACGTCCAAATAGCGTATAGGCCGCGCATATTCCGTGTAGACGTTGGTTTTACGGCTCTTCCAAGGTTTTCTGCTGTTCTCATCAAGCTCGTATGCGATGAATGCCTTCACAACATCACCGAACGGTTCCGCCATCGCATCATTTGACGTCGGAGTTCTTGATCGTGCGTGATGGAAAGGAATAGTTTCGTTAGAACTTTCCCGCGCGCGTTTCACCAGCGCGGTGACATTCCACGTGAGTTGGGGCCAATCAATCGCATCCGGAACGTCTGGAGCAAAGATAGGGAGGGCCTTTGCCCCCGCGATGTATTGGTTGATCGCACGTTGGGACTTGGTTTCAAAGGGATGTCTCACGGGGCGTCTTCCTGGCTGATTCCCACTCTCGCTGCCTCCTTTCGGCGGCGAGAACGGCTGCGATGTGACGGTTCAAAGTACGACCGTATTCGTCGTCGCCCCAGCGGTTAGCTTCTTTCTTTCGCTCAACAAGCAAGGAAACTAACGGGCCGAGATCGGCATTTATCGAAAGATGAAAGTTCCTGCAGAGGAAGCATGCATATGGCGCTGCAAGCACCTCCAGAGCCTCACAACCGCCATCCGCGCATGCGCCGATGTTCGGTGCGGTATCGATCTCTGACGCCGATATAACCGCATGCGAGGGATAGCTTTCTGGATCGCCCTCGATGACGTCACCGAGGAACAACCCTGCCTCATGGACGAATTTTCCGTCCAGGAAACTTGACATCAGCTGATGATGCTGCCACGCCAACTCGATATACGCTTGACAGCTGTGAACGTCCGAATGGTGAAGCCATGCGGCGATCTCTTCGGCCGAACACCCGCGCATCGCCATGATCGTCGCAATGGTATGCCGATCCCTGGCCGGGTTAAACACCATGGGCTTTCCAGTGCGCGGACTGACAATCTTTAGACTCGTCAGAATGGCCTTGTAACGGTCTGACAGGGTATTCCTTGTTGCGTGACCGTGAAAGCCGTCTGCCCTCTGCCCTTCGGAGTTCAGTGCCTTGACCCGGTCTCCCTTTTTCTTTGATATTGAGAAAGAATCTGTTTTCGCGGGAAATAATGGGGAATCCAGATCCCACTCTGTGGCCGAAGCTCCCATGTTGAGTTCGTCGAGGTACTCTTCCAGCGCATGGGTGAATAGCATGGGTGCCGGCCGCCTTGGCCCGTACCGTAGGGCTTCACCCTTTGGTTGTTTCAAGAGCGGAAATCGAATGGAGGTATCCTCATTGTGATGACGTGGCGTGCGGACGTCCCCGAGTTTCAGGTTTGAGACCATGGACGGGCGCTGTCCGTAGAGCCGAAAAATCTGCACCAAGACGTATTGGGCGGCGGATATTCCCTCGTCTTTCTTGTCATATTCGGCCTGAAGCACCAGATCGACCATTGCGAGCTCGTCCTCGAGGTGCGGCCCCTTGTTGGGGTCGAGCGTTAGAATGTGCAATTGGTCAGCCTTAACCTGCGGGATCTCCTCCAGCACAAACTGCGCGCCAAGTTCGAAACCCGGCTGTTCCAACTCTTGCCATGCCTCGACAACGTATTTGATGTTGCAGTCTGTCGAGCAAGGAAAGCTGAGCCGGTATTGGGACACATCAGCTTGCATAACCATATTGATGGGTCTTCGGTGTTTGGCGCTTATCCACTCGAGCAGACGCCTTATTGCACTTAGGTTGCCTGTCTCAGTCCCGACAGAGCAACGCTGCAACCGAAGCGCAACGGCTTCTTTTAGGTACGCCTTCATGTTGGGTGTTAGTGCGTCATTGCACCATGAAAAATCGAACCTGGCATTCTTGCCGGTCGTCGTCAGCGGCCAAGAGTCGCTCGCGATGTCGAAGGTCTCGCCATTGGCGGCCCGACGGATACTGAGCGGTCGGAGGACTGGTGTGTTCTTGGCGCTTCCCGACTGCCGGTTCATCGTCTTGCCTTCGCCTGCGCGTCAAGTAGCTTCAACTTTTTCTCGAGGAGTTCGACATGCTCGGGCCGGTCCGCGTCTTGCGTCGAAATGAATAGTTCGTCGAGTTTGTCTGAGATCACCTCGCGCTCCGCCCAAATCGTCCGCATGGACTTGACTGCCCCGAGTTCCGAAGCGCTACCAAGATACCTTTGGATCATCTCGCTATTGTCAGACCAACCAAACAGAAAGACGAGGGCCTTACGGCGTTCTTCGTGTGAAGCGCCACGCTCCTTCAAGAGCTTTACCTTTTCCTGCACTTGTCGGTGGCGCAACGGGTGCGCGGTCATCTTCTCAATGCCAGCAGCGTTTGCTGCCTTCCTCAAAATATAGTCCAGCCCGGACTTGGTCAGCGGTTTGCCGCGGTATCCCGGGTTTCGGTTAAGGCTCGGAAAAAGAAACGGATTTCGAAGTTCTTTCGGGGTTTCAGCATCGATGTCCTCTCGGTGGTCGAGCCAGTCATGGACCAGTTCGACAAGGAAGTCGCTGAGCTTGACAGGACGGTCGAGGGTCTTTCCAACCGGCTCGCGCAGGCGCGGACAATCTGGATCGTTGTGGCGACGAACCACGTCCAATCTCGCATACTGGGACTTATAATCCTCCACCTTCATCTGAAGAAGCTCACCGGCTCTTGCTCCAAGTTCGACAAGAACGTTGAGGATCACATAATTGCGACGCGCGACCCATGGATCTTTGCCGAGTTCGGTGGGATCGCAGGCTACCAACCAGCGGAAGAAGCGATGCACATCGTCTGTCTTGATGCCGGCTTTAATGTTGCTCTTCTTTTGGGGCACACGGCTTTTTGAAAAGAGATGCGCGTAGCTACCAGGAACGGTCCTCGATCTACCGCGTCTCCCCCCAAGCGGCACTGAGGGTTCCAACAGTCTTGATCGCCGAACAATAATTTCGTCAATCTCAGCGGAAGATAATTGGGTGAGTTCCGAGTTCCCGGTTCGCCTCAACTTAATGAGCCTGTTGCCAAACTCCCCAAGCCAGGAGAGGTACGCCAGAATGGTGACTTTCCTCTGAACAATAGTGCCATTTTCTACGGCCCGCTCTTTCAGACACCGCTCAAGAAACGCTTCCTTGCCGCATGGCAGCATCTCGCATACCTCGCGAAGATCGACCAAACGGTAGGAGAGAAAAGGTTCGAAGTCCCTTATTTCCGCCAGAGACAAGCATTCACCCAAGATCATCACGGGGTAGAGATCGATCTTTCTATGGATTGCCCACAACTCAAGCACCTTGATGTGGGTCAACATCGTCGCGATTCCATCCGGTGTATAGCGACGACTCCGAGCCTCAGAGACCGTCCACATCCAGGGGAAGATTGCAGGAGAGTTGTCGGAACGATAGATGGCGAAAGCCGTCTCCCCTTTGAGCTGGGGCGGCGAAGTGCGGCGCCTACGCACCACTTGATTGATTGGATGCATTCTTCGGACTCCTCTGCTGACCGGACAGAAATGGCGGCCAATTTAACTGAGGTAATAATCTCCAATTATTTCGCTACTGCCCTCTCAGAACTTTTCTTGAGATATCCGTTGCCGCCGAACCACTTTTCCGCTTCGAGTCTATGGCAGTTGGGACATAGTCTTAGCCTGTTATCGGCTTCCTCGCCGCCGCCTTCGCTCAACGGAACGATGTGATGAGTCGAAACGATCCGCTGATCAAAAAGCCTTTCACAGCATTCGCATTGCTCCATCATACCTAATTTTTGAGATTTACGGCGCACAGCCACCTCTGGCTTGCGTCCACGCTTTTTGTCGATTAGCGCTTTCTGACGGATGGTATCGAAAGAAAGTCCGGTATTGATGTAGGTTTTAAATCTCGCGGTTTGCTTCCAAGTCTCCTTTGAAGCATGCGCAAGGCGCCTGAACTCGAAATAATTCAGAATCTCAACTTCAAGCTTCTTCGTCGCTGAAATCGCCGGTTGAAACAGACGATACAAATCTTCGGGAACACTTCCTCGCCAGTCGCCAAGCGCGTCCTTCGCCGTCTTGGCAGTGCGAAGTTTCCAGATACCCTTGAAAGCTTCTGCAATATCAAGCGCAACCTCTACATTGAAAGTGCTGTTGTTGTTCGAAAGCTCCGCGCGACAGCTTTTGCCGGTCGCAACAAGGTCGTCGACGAATCTAATGGCGTGGCCCTTGTCGACAACGACGGCAGCCTGCGGCATCGCGACATTTACGGCGTCGCGGTGCGGCTTAAACATCTCGATGATGACAAATTCTGTCTTTTCCCGCCCGGGCAGCTGGCGCAAGAATTGACCCAGGCTATTGCCACTTCGGCTCGACAAGACTTCAATTGGCTCACTGGCCTCAACGTCAGTCAAAATGGCTCTGAGCCTTGGACCAATCTGTAGTGTACCAATCCCGAGAATGCGGGGCGCGCGTAGGTCGCGAAGGTGATCTGCCTCAAAATTTCCACTGTGTTTCTGAAATACCTGGCGCACCACTTTCTCGTCGACGCCGATGGTATCGGCGACGTGGGTGTTTGGTCTTATGAGGCTTTGCTCGGCTATGTAATCTCGACATCTGACCGTCATTCTGTGGGCATCGTCCATGTCGGGCAACGGCTGCATAAAGGTCCCACCGCAGCGTCGGCACCTAAAACGCCCTCGCTTCACTTGAATGAATGTTTTTCGACGGTGCACCGGGGCATCCATGTATATCTGTCGCCTCGTGCCGTGCCGGTAGAGGCGCTCGCCGCAACCACAGCTCGTGCAGTGCTCGGGCTGCTCGTCGTAGGTCGCTGCGACGTGATAGGCGCCACCCATGACTTCGCATTCATGCACGGTCCACTTGGGGAGATAGGCGATGGCCTCCATGGCGCAAACGTCTCACAAACCGGATTGGGGTGCAGAATTTAGGGCTCCCCCACACGGATTGATTTCGGAGTGGGCACCAAAAACGTTCGGGTTGCCGCTCTCATTTCGTAGCGCCGCACTGCCTTCAACAGCTGATCCACTCATGAAACATCCCTCCCAGCGACTCACCCAAGGCAAGCGTATCAATCGTGCCTCACATGTCCACCATATAATCCGATTTAGATCATTTAATGAAATTTGACTGGGTCACATCCGATCTGCACACAAGTCCAGAACCAGTTTGCTCCATGAGCCTAACATAATGAAATTATTTGGTTTTCTGAGCCCTCACCCTGCACTCAACCGACTGCATCACGCAACCGACAAATGCGCGCAACTTCTGCGGCGACATGCCCGGCTTGGCTCGGCGACGGCTGGGCCGGACGACGACGAAGGTGAAAGATCCAGATCTCGCACGGGACGCCGGCCCAGGATTTTGCTCGCTGGGCTCTGTTCCGGTTCGGGGCAGAACGACACCCTATCAGGCTGCTGAAGATGGCTTTTCGACAAGCGCTAATGCCGGGCTGATCCGTGGTTGCCACGGGCGGAATGAATCCTCTCGCCGTGAGATCCGCCGCAGATACGGATTCGGTGCGGTTGGGCATCGCGAATGGATTTTTTCATCAACCCTCTAAGGCTTTTCTCGGTGCCGCTTCATGATGTCGAGAACGGTGTTTTTGCTAATGCCGAGATCGCGTGCGATCCATCGGTATGACCGGCCCTCGGCCACAGCTTGGATGACCTTTGGTGCGAGCTTGTCGGATTTCGGGCGTTGGCCGAGTTGACGTCCGAGCTTCTTGCCGCGCGCCCTGGCGGCTGCGAGACCCGATTTGACACGCTCGCTGAGCAGATCGCGTTCGAATTGGGCGATTCCTGCCAGCATTGTCACCATCATCGGGCCATGCGGCGTATCCAACTCAAAGGTCATGCCGCTCATGGCAACGACCGAAACTTTCCAGCCAGCCAACCTATTCAAGGTGTCCAACAGGTCCTGGGTGGAGCGCCCCCAACGGGACAATTCGCTGACAAGGATGGCGTCTATCTGCCTTGCTTGAGCCAGATTGAGAATTTGGTTCCTGACGGCACGGTTGGCAGAGGCTCCGGAGGCTGTCTCCTTGAATACCCCGATCACTTCATAGCCACCTCTTTCTGCGAAGGCGGTCAGTTCTTTCACCTGGCGGTCGCAGGATTGGTCCGAAGTGGAAACCCTGGCGTAAATCGCAGCGCTTTGTCCCAATTGAACCCCCTCGAGTTTCTGGCCTGCAAGCTGTTGATTTTGCTGATGCGGAATCTGTCCCGAACAGACTAATGACTAACAAGGACGATCCCACATGCCAAGACGCTCTATTCTGACCGCGCGCCAACGCGCAGCGCTGATCGACCTCCCGCAAGACGAAGCCATCATTCTCCACCACTACACGCTGTCAGATCATGACATCGAAGTCATTCGGACTCGTCGTCATGCACGCAATCGCCTCGGCTTTGCCCTTCAGCTCTGTGCGTTCCGGTATCCTGGCCGACTGTTGGTGTCGGGGGAGGTCATTCCAGAGGCCATCAGTCGCTTCATCGCCGCACAGCTTGGCGAAGAGATGGATGAGCTTTCCCATTACGCCGAGACCGTTCGGGTCCAGCAGACCGACTTTTCCTCCGCTGTTGAAAGCCGGACTGCTTTCTCCCCCCAAAAGAGCATACCGGTCACAAACATGTGGCCGGCACGCATGCGGTTGGGTGGAGGCAAGCCTGGAAACGGCCTACCTCCGCCGAGTGATCAATGCGAGACACTCTCGAGATCTTCGGCAGGGATTTCGTACTCGTGCACGAAGTTCACGACCATCCGCGCATCTTCCGCGGCCGTGGTATATGCATCGAGCGATCCCCCAACGGTCATGGCTTCATCGCCGAACACCGCTTCAAAGACGTTCACGTTCTCCGGAACCCAGACACCACCTTGGAGAACCAGAACATCCGTATAGACCTCGCCATAGACGCTTTCGCGGTCATAGGTGAACTCGGAATAATCGATATCCGAGTAGGTCACCTTTTCGACGGTCTCCGTTTCGATTCCGAGGAAAGCGTTGATATAGGCGATTTCATCGGTGGTGAACTCACCTGTCTTGTCCGTGGCCGCAGCAAGGAAAACCGTCGACGCCTGCAGATCTTCGACCGTGAACACGCCATCGACCATGAAGTCGAAATCGGCCCCCGGCAGATCATCGATTCCGTCGATGGTTCCCGTGGTCATCAACGCGACATAGATCGCAAGGTTCTCCAGCGGGGAGTCGATCGTCTTCCACACCCCGTCGACTTCGAACATCAAACGACCAGCGGCATCCGTATCCAGAGCCGTCGCCGTCTCCATCAATGTGATGACCTCGTCCGCACGACGATCGAGGACCTGCGGCGGAGCCCGGCCAACATTGAGACGACCCATTTCCACTTCGAGCGTCAGGCTCTCGTCGACAGGGTGGCCCTCGTCATCGAGGTCGATCAGTTCCCCAAACTCGTCAAGCGGTTGGACCCAGCCCTCGGGAGAAAGCAGCGGAACGCCGTTGTCATCACGCAGGATGACCCAAAGATCCCCGAAGAGATCGCCCTTTGTTGATCCCGAAGTGTCAGGCGCACCGCCACCGGAACCATCCTTGCCACCCGGAACTCCAGCCCAGCTCGGACGATCCGAGTCGTCATCCTCTGCGACCGAAACCACGGGCTTTACCGTTTTTTTTCCGCTCGAAACCGTTTTGGGCGCGACGCGCACCGATGGTTTCACGACAGTCGCACCTGGACTCACCTTGGTAGAAGAGCCCGACTTTTTGGCCGAAGTATTTTGGCCTCTACGCTCGGATGAAGGGGCGTTTCTATCCCTGTCGTCCCCATCTGATCCGGAGTCGCCACCGTCGGATCCGCCACCGCCAGATCCGCCACTTCCAGACCCGGAGCCGCCGCCGTCAGATCCGCTACCGCCAGATCCGGAGCCGCCACCTCCAGACCCGGAAGAACTGCCGCCTCCGCCACCATTGCCCTGTCCTCCGGCGGCCTCCGCGTATGAGTAGTCGAACTCGGTTAGTTCGATCGGCGCCACCGCCAGAACAAATGTTGCGGCACTGCCAAGCAGCAGCGCCTTGACCACGCCTTTTCCTCTTCCAGCAATTTCCATGACCTCCTCCTTCACGCAGCGTGCGCCTTCATCCAAGCCTAAAAAGGCCGAAGTGGAAGCGCACAGCGCTCTACTTCTTGACAGATTGCAACTTGCAAACGTCAATCAAACAGCTCCCGAAAAAAAGAAACCGTCCCAGCTCCTTTTTCGAAGGCATAGCTGCGTCCTAACTATACATTAAAATCATGAAATCTGAATGATCCTTGTCAGGTAGCCAAGAAGTTGACCTTAATTTCTCTCATCAAAGATACGAAATATAGAGTCTTGAAGCATTCAACGCTGGGCTCCAGCATCGAAGCCCTTCACGATTGGGTAACGAGAGGCGCTCCCAAATTGAATAACTCGCGGTCGTTTTCGTCACCGTGAAATCTCTGGCAAGCCGCCGGAGTGAGGCCGAACCGCATACAGGGCCGGCCGATATCTCTATGTGTCAGACCAGATGCAAGCACAATGGAGACAAGAAGCCAGATCATCGGGTTTCGAAATCATGTCGAGGATCTCAAGCGACCAGTTTCCGGATTGAACGAATAGAGGCATCAACATCTTGGACGAATACAATGTCCGCCCTCCTCGGTATGAGCGTCCTGCCGCGAGGCGTTCGATTTTCGTCCAACGCAACAGGGCAGTGGCAAGTGATGCCGAGGACGCTACCTGCCTAACGTGCAGGTCGGTGCCAAGCTTCCTTTCAACTCGGCAACGCCCACGACGAAAAGCGTGACATGATCATGACCTCGAACCGTGGCTTCGCCGAATGGGGCGATATTTTTGACGATCCCTTCATCGCCACCGCGCTGCTGGACCGGTTGCTCCACCTCCTCCTGCGCCGGACAACCCGCTTTCGGCTCCCCCGATCTTCACCTTATTTTTCCCGCGAATTGGGGAGACACAGAGACGCGAAGGGAATGCATCAAGATTCTTAACAGGCTGCTGAAGAAGGCCGGTCTCGACGCGGTTTTGAGAACATGATTCACTTCCGGCACGGCAGCGGTGGTGAGGGTGACGATGCGTGGGACGGACGAAGCGAGCGAGTCGCTGTTCAGCTATGTTGACCTTGAGGAGCGGATCCCTGCGGGTCATCCGCTTCACAAGATCCGGCAGATCGTGAACGATGCACTGACGAGCCTCGATGCCGAGTTTGACGCGCTCTATACCGACTTTGGCCGCCCCTCCATTGCGCCGGAGCGCCTGATTCGGGCGAGCCTTCTCCAGATCCTGTTCTCGATCCGCTCGGAACGGCAGTTGATGGAGCAGATGGACTATAACCTGCTGTTCCGATGGTTCGTCGGGCTGGGAATCGACGACCCGGTCTGGGTTCCCACGGTGTTCAGCAAGAACCGCGACCGGCTGCTGACAACCGACATGTCGCGCAAGGTAATGGCCGCGATCCTCGCGCACCCTCAGGTCAAGCCGCTGCTGTCGGACGAGCACTTCTCGGTCGACGGCACCTTGGTCAAGGCGTGGGCGTCCATGAAGAGTTTCCAGCCGAAGGAAGGTACAGCGCCGCCGCAGAATGATGATCCCAGTGGGCCGCCATCACCACCAGCCGACGAGACCTCCCCGGACACCGACCAGGCCCAGCAAACCGAGACCCAGCCGATGACCAACACGCCCCGCCAGACCCGCAACCCCGAGGTGAACTTCCGGGGCCAGAAGCGCTCGAACGCAACCCATGCGTCCGTAACGGACCCCGATGCGCGCCTTTACAAGAAGGCGCCGGGCGCGGCGGCGATGCTCTGCTTCATGGGGCATACGCTGATGGAAAACCGGAACGGCCTCGTGGTGCAGGCAGAGCTGACCCACGCTGAAGGGTATGGCGAGCGGAAGGCGGCACTTGAGATGATCAACCGGCACTCACCGGGCTCGACCCGACGCCTGACACTCGGGGCGGACAAGGGATACGACAGCGCCGACTTCGTCGCCGACCTCAGGCGCATGGTCGTGACACCGCACGTCGCGCAGAAAGCCCGGCATTCCGCCATCGACGGACGGACAACCCGGCACCTCGGCTACGCCCTGTCCCAGCGGCGCCGGAAGAAGATAGAGGAACCGTTCGGCTGGGCCAAGACCGTCGGCGGCATGTCCCAGACCGTTCACCGCGGGCTCGATAGGGTCTGCGCCCAGTTCACGATGACGATGGCGGCCTGCAACCTCGCGAGGCTGCCGAAACTCCTGGCGGCCTGACGGAGAAGGAAACTCAGACCCCGCGACCGCCGCCGATGCCGATGCCGATGCCGAAGCCGAAGAAAACCGCCTTCAAATCGTGGCAGCAGGAATAACGTCCTTCAAGCCCGACTTCTTCAGCAGCCTGTTAAATGTATCTGCCCTTTCGTAGGCCCAACCGCGTCAGGTCTTCTTGGCGGACCTGGCAACGGTCTCCAGCAGGAGCGAGTCATCCTGGTCACCGAAAGCCTCGGCTGATTTCGCATACCAGGCATGGGCACTTGCCCCGACAGGCATCTCCACCCCGCCGGCCTCCGCCATGGCGATGCAATATCGTGCGTCCTTCTCGCGGAGACCTATGGAGAGCGCGAAACTGTCGGCGGGGCGCCCCTCCAGCATCGGGCGGGACATGCGCATGGTGTGAGGGCTGGCGATGGGCCCGGTGCGGATTGCCTCGACCATTGTCTCCACGTCGATCCCGTATTTCCCGGCGAGGACCGCGGCCTCGGCCATGGCCGAGATGTGGACAGCCCCAAGCAGGTTATTGATGAGCTTGTAGGCGGTGCCTGTGCCAACACCGCCGAAATGCAGGATGGATTGCGAAATGGCCTCCAGCAGCGGTCGGGCGCGTTCAATGTCTTCTGAAGCCGCCCCGAGCAGCAGCACAAGTTCCCCCTTTCGGGCTCCGGAGGGTGGGCCGTTGACCGGACAGTCGAGATAGGTCAGGTGGCGGGCGCGCGCTTCTTCGGCCAGCCGTGCGGATTGCTCGTGCGAAATCGTCGAGCATTCGATCAGGAACGCACCCTTCGGCATGACGGCAGCGGCCCCGTCTTCGGCCAACCAGGCCCGGTTTGATGCCGCGTCGTCAGCCACCATGCAAAAGACGGCCTCCGCGCCAGCGGCCGCCTCGGCCGGGCTGGCAGCTTCCCGTGCACCAAGCTCGAGCAACGCACCAGCCTTGCCCGGGCTGCGGTTCCAGACGGTCACCTCGTGGCCAGCTTCCGCCAACCGTGCAGCCATGCCGCTGCCCATCTTGCCAAGCCCCAGAAATCCGATCTTCATGTTGTTCCTCGCTTCCGGACCGACCGCATGTCGGCCATGTATCATCACCACATTCGCGGCGTTCGGCCTATAGTGTTCTGCCCTTGCCCCACATGTCGATATCGGACCCCAGCTCGTCCTTCAGAGGATCGGACAAGTCGGTCAGGGATGCCAGGATCGACTCGTCGAGCGATACGTCCAGCAGTTTTTTCAGACCGCGGCTCTGCGCGCCATTTCGCGTTCCAACGATGACGCCGCCAACCGCCGGACGGGACTTGAGCCAGCCGATCGCCAGCTCTTCCATGGACAGGCCAGTTTCTTCGACGAGCGTCCAGAGGCCGTCCAGAAGCTGCTGCCCGGTCTCTTCCGCTCCGTCTTCGCCGTGGACGGCGTCCGGCCATTTGCGGTGATCGAACATCCGGGTGCGGGCGCGGTCGACCGGGAAATCCTGCAGGGACCGGTATTTCCCGGCCAGCAGGCCCTGCATCAGGGACGAATAACACATGATGGGCACGCCGGCGGCTTCGCACTTCGGCTGGACCTCGAATTCGATCGCCCGGCAGAACAGGTGATAAGGGAGCTGGTTCACGGAGATGTCGCTAAGTCCCAACGCGTCGTCGAGGTCGAGATTGCCGAAGTTGGACACGCCATACCAGCGGATCTTTCCGGCTTCCTTCAGCGTCTTCAGTGCACCGATGCTGTCTGCGAACGGCACATTCCAGTTGGGCCAATGCAGCATGTAGAGGTCGAAATAGTCGGAGCCGAGGTTCTTCAGGCTCCGCTCGCAGGCCGCGATCAGGTCATCGGGCGCCATGTTTGCCCGGCCGACCTTGGAAGAAATGACGATCTCGGACCGCTTGTCGCCCAATGCCCGGCCAAGAAGCTGCTCCGAATAGCCGTTGCCGTAGAGTTCGGCCGTGTCAAAGAAGTTGATCCCGACATTGAAGGCTTCCTGCAGCGCCTCAATGGAATCCTTCTCCTCCTGCGGACCAAAGGCGCCGGCGCCGCCCATGCAGCCATAGATTATCGAACTTGTCGTCAGATCTGTCTTGCCAAAGGTCTGGTTCACTTGCGCTTTCCTCATGTCTTTGGCCGTCCGCCTCCAACAGGCAAACGGTTTCATTTCGTTGTTGCGCCCCGACGCCGGATTGGTCGGATGACCGAGGCCCAGGCGCTACTCCGTATCCCAGGCCGGACACCAAGGCCCATCCACCAGCCTGCGGCCTTCATCGAGGCTCCGGATCGTTGAGATGTCCGCCTCCGTCAGGACGATGTCCTTCGCGGCGAAGTTCTCGGCTATCCGGCTCGGGTTGCCCGAGGAGGGGATGATGATAAATCCCTCGGCCATGAGAAATGCCAGCGAGACTTGCGCCGCGGTGGCATCGTGCGCCGCGGCGATCTCCTTGAGCCCGGCGCTGTCGTTCACGCAACCGCGCCCAAGCGGCGAGTAGGCTGTCATCGGGATGCCCCTGTCGCGGCAGTATTCCACGATGGGGCGGTTCTGCATCAGCGGATGGATCTCCACTTGATTGGTGGCGATGGGCCGGTCGCCCAGTAGATCCAGTGCACTGTCGATATAGCGTTTGGTGAAGTTGGACACGCCGATCTGGTCGGTCAGGCCCGCATCGATGACGTCCGCGAGTTGCGCCATGTAATCCGTAATGTCGTACTCGTCCTTGATGGACGGGTAGTGGAGCAGGAGCAGGTCGACCTTTTCCACCCGGAGCTTGTCCAGCGAGGTGCGCACATGGGACATGATCTGGCCGGGGCCGAAGCTCTCCGGGGACACTTTGGTGGTCAGGAAGATGTCCGGCCGCGGGATGCCACTGTCAGAAATCGCGGCGCCCACATACTCCTCGTTGTTGTACCCTTCGGCCGTATCGATGTGCCGATAGCCGACATCCAAAGCGCAGCGAACGCCGTCATAGGCCACCTGCCCATCACGGTTCCAGGTCCCGTAGCCGACCTGAGGAATGCTTCCGACCTTCTTCATTCCTGTTCCCCCTCTGGTGCCAAGCCATTCATGGCAGCGATGAAATCCGCCATCATCGGCACGTATCTTTCGCCCTGTCCCGCAGCCTCCATGGCGCCGAAATTGTTGCGGATTGCCGACTGTACCGGGTTCACCGCGCCGACGCTCACGGCAAGGTTGGAGAGATACCGCATATCCTTGTGGGCGTTGGTGATGGAAAACCGATGCGCGTTTTCGTCCCGCTCAAGGGTCCACTTCATGAAGGTGTCGTAGAAGCCGTTGCGCATGCGGCTGGTGCCGATCACCTCGTGAAACTGCGCCGTGCTCAGGCCCGACTTGCGCGCGAGCGCCATGGCCTCCGACAACAGCGCGGCGTTGCCCATGGCCAGGAAGTTGTTGATCAGCTTCATCTTGTGGCCCATGCCGACCGGCCCGAGATGCATGATGTTGTTGGCCCAACAGCCTATGACCGGCTCGATCCGGGCAAAGGTCTCCGCATCCGTGCCCACCATCGCGCCGAGTGTGCCGTCCACCGCATTCGCAGGGGTGCCGCCAAGCGGGGAATCGGCCATCGCGATGCCCTTTCCTGCGAACAGTTCCGCCAGATGCAGAGTGGAGACCGGGTCGGAGGTCGAGCAGTCGATGACGACGCTGCCGGGAGCCGCGTTGGCCGCGATCCCGTCTTCACCGCCGACAACAGACTCGACCTGTGGGGAGCCGGAAACGCAGATATGGATGATCTCGCATTGCGCGGCCAGTTCCGCGATGGACCCGGCCTCCGTGGCCCCCTGTACAACCAGATCATCCACCGGTTGGCGATTGCGATGCGCCACGACGACAAGCGGGTATCCGGCCTTCAGGATGTTCGCCGCCATCCCATGGCCCATGTAGCCCACTCCGATGAAGCCGACGGTAGGTTTGGTCATGTTCACTCCTCGGCGACGTAGTTGCGCCAGTCATGTTTTTCTTCGAAGCCCAGCATGGTCCGGATCTTCAGGTTGGAATACAGCGCTTCGTCCTCGTGCAACTCGCGCTTCACCGGTACACCCGGATAAAAGCGCGCGATGATCTCGCTGTTGGGGAGATTCACTGAGTTCGTGTCGTTCCCGGCGTTGAAGACCTGGAAGCCGAGCCCGTCTGTCTTGAGGCACAGATCGACGATCTGGCCGAGGTCGCGCGCGTCGATATAGCAAAAGATATTGCGCAGGCGGCAGGCCGGATCGGAAAAGAATTCCGGGAAGCGGTCGTAGTCGTGCGGTTCCATCACGTTGCCGATGCGCAGCCCGTAGATGTCTGCGCCCGAGCGGCGCTGGAAGGCACGGGCTGTCTTCTCGTTGACCACCTTTGACAGGCCGTAGCTGTCCATAGGGTTGGTGTCGTGCTCTTCGTCCACCGGCAGATAATCCGGCAGCGCCTCGCCATCGGCGAAACAAACGCCGTATGTCGTCTCCGAAGAGGCGAAAACGATCTTCCGAATGCCCAGCTTTACCGCCGCCTCGATCACGTTATAGGTGCCGATGGTGTTGACCCGGAAGGTCTCGTGATCCGGATTGATGAGGATGCGCGGAACGGCGGCAAAGTGGACGATCGCGTCGAACGCCGGCACGCCGGTGCCCGGCTCAAGTTCGTCGAAATCGGCATAGCTTGTCATCACATTGAACATCGAGCCGCTATCGGTGATGTCGGCGATCAGATTGTCGATCCCCGGTTCATCCAGTGGTGTAAGATCAACATTGACCACGCGATGCCCTTTGTCGCGCAGGTAACGGCATACGTGCTTTCCGGCCTTGCCGGAGCCGCCAGTGAACAGAATTCGCATGTTTGTCCTCCCTAATTGTCTTTGTGGCAGAGCGCTGCGTGGCGCTCTGCCAAGGTGTCATGTCCTGAACACGCGGTAGATGGCCGGGATGACGAGCACCGTCAGCAGGGTCGAGCTGAGCAACCCGAAGAGTAGCGACAGCGCGAGGCCCTGGAAGATCGGGTCGGCCAGGATCACGGCCGCGCCGATCATCGCCGCCACGGCGGTCAGCAGGATCGGCTTGAACCGGATCGCGCCGGCTTCGATCAGGGTTTCGATCTTGTCCTTTTCCGGGTCCGCATGGCGGATGAAGTCCACCAGCAGGATCGAGTTGCGCACGATGATCCCCGCCAGCGCGATGAAGCCGATCATCGAGGGCGCGGAGAAGGGGGCCTCGAAGAGCCAGTGCCCGCCCATGATACCGACAAAGGTCAGCGGGATCGGGGTCAGGATCACCAGCGGCAGCTTGAAGGAGCCGAACTGCGCCACGACGAGGATGTAGATCGCCAGCAGCGCCACCGCAAAGGCCGCGCCCATGTCGCGGAACGTGACCCAGGTCACCTCCCATTCGCCGTCCCAAAGCAGGGTGACGGTGGATTCGTCCTCCGGCTGGCCGTTCAGGCGGATCTCGGGCTTTGTGCCTTCCTCCCACTCCATCGCGTCCAGCGCGTCTGCGACGGCGATCATGCCATAGATCGGCGCCTCGAACGCCCCGGCCATCTCGGCCGTGACCATCTCGGCGGCGCGGCCATTATGGCGGAAGATCGGGAAGGAGGCGCGCTCCTCCGAGATCTCCACGACGTCGCCAAGCTCCACCACGCCGCGGGCGCCGGGCAGGACATTGGCCGGGATCGGGGTCGAGAGGAAACGCTCGTCGACGACCCGGTCGGCGCGGTCCCGCTCGATGGTGATCGGGATCGGACGGCGGCCCTCGCCGCGATGGGAGTAGCCGACGGTCGAGCCGTGGTTGAGCAGCGCCAGCGTGGTGAAGACATCCGCTTCCTCGACGCCGAAAAACTCCAGCTGGTCGGCAGAGATCGTCGCCCGCAACCGGCGGGGCTGCGTGCCGAAGCTGTCATCCACATCGACCACGTAGGGGATCTCCTCGAAGGCGGCGCGGATCTTCTCGGCGGACGCCCTGCGGGTCTCCGGATCGGGGCCATAAACCTCGGCGAGCAGCGTCGCCATGACCGGCGGGCCGGGGGGCGGTTCGACCGTCTTCAGCCGCGTGCCTTCCGGCAGGTCCAGCCCGTTCAGCCGTTCGCGGATTTCCAGCGCGATCTCGTGGCTGGTGCGCTCGCGGTGTTCCTTGTGGTCGAGATTGATCTGCACATCACCCAGATTGGGCTGCGCGCGCAGGTAGTAATGCCGCACGAGGCCGTTGAAGTTGAAGGGGGCTGCTGCGCCGGCATGGGTCTGGACGGAGAGCACCTCATCGAGCTGCAACACCTCGCGGGCGACGTCCTGCGCCACGGCGTCGGTCGCCTCGACGGAGGCACCTTCCGGCAGGTCGATCACCACCGAGAGCTCCGATTTGTTGTCGAAGGGCAGAAGCTTGACCGTCACGTCCTGTGTGTAGATCAGCGCCAGCGAACCGAAGGAGATGACCACGGCGGCGAGCAGGAAGAGCAGGCTGCCGGATTTCGTCTTCAGCAGCGGCCGGGCGACGGCGGTATAGATCCGGCCGAGCGCGCCGCCATGATGGCCGCCCTCGTCATGCGCATGGGCCGGCGCGCGGCCGGCGATCTTGACCATCAGCCAGGGCGTGATGATCACCGCCACGAAGAAGGAGAAGATCATCGCGGCGGAGGCATTGGCCGGGATCGGGGACATGTAGGGGCCCATCAGCCCGGAGACGAAGAGCATCGGCAGGAGTGCCGCGACGACCGTGAGCGTCGCCACGATGGTCGGGTTGCCAACCTCGGCCACGGCGCGGATTGCCTTCTGCGTGCGGCTCTCCTTGTCGGGCATTGCCCAGTGGCGGGCGATGTTCTCGATCACCACGATGGCGTCGTCGACCAGGATACCGATGGAGAAGATCAGCGCGAAGAGCGAGACGCGGTTGAGCGTGTAGCCCATGATCCAGGCGGCGAAGAGCGTCAGCAGGATGGTCACCGGGATCACCACGGCAACGACGATGCTCTCGCGCCAGCCGATGGCGAAGAGCACCAGCGCGACGATGGAAACCGTCGCCAATCCGAGATGGAACAACAGCTCGTTGGCCTTCTCGTTGGCGGTCTCGCCATAGTCGCGGGTCACGTCGATCTGGACGCTGTGCGGGATCAGGTCCTCTTCGAGCAGGTGGACCCGGTGGAGGATTTCCTCGGCCACGACAACAGCGTTGGAGCCGGCGCGCTTGGCAATCGCCAGCGTCACCGCGGGTGTGCGGGTGATCTCGCCCCCCTCTCCACGGGTGACATTGGCGACGATCTTGTCGGATGTGTCGGGCACGAAGCTCACATCGGCCACGTCGCGGACATAGACCGGCCGGTTGTCCCGCGTGGTCAACAGAAGGTTGGCGACATCGGCGGGCGCTTTCAGCGTTTCGCCGGCGACCAGCGCGATCTGTTCGCCTCCATCGCGGACATAGCCGGTGTTGAAAGCGCGGTTCGCCCCTTCGACCTTGCCGGCAAGCTGTTGAAGCGTCACGCCGTAAAGCGCCAGCCGCTCCGGGTCCGGCGCGATGCGGATCGCCTCCGGACTCTCGCCGACGAGATAGGTCAGCCCGACATCGGGGATCTTGGCCAGCTCGACCTGCAGCTCGCGGGCGATCCGCGTCAGGTCATTGGCAGAGACGCCGGTCTCGGGTTTCGGGCTCAGGGTCAGCGAGACGATGGCCACGTCGTCGATGCCACGCCCGACGATCAGGGGCTCGTCGATCCCGATCGGAATCCGGTCCATATTGGCGCGCACCTTGTCATGCACGCGCAGGATCGCGGTGTCCGCCGGGGTGCCGACGAGGAAACGGGCCATGACCAGCGCATAATCGTCGCTGGTCTGGGAATAGACATGTTCGACCTCGTTGATGCCCTGCACGATGGTCTCCATCGGCTCGGTCACCAGCTTGGCGGCGTCCTCGGCGCGCAGGCCGGGCGCCTGGATGTGGATATCCACCATCGGCACGGAGATCTGCGGCTCCTCCTCGCGCGGCAGGCTCACCAGGGCGACAAGCCCGACGGCCAGCGAGGCCAGGATCATCAGCGGCGTCAGCGCCGAGCCGATGAAGGCACGGGTCAGCCCGCCGGCAATGCCGAGCGGGGTCTCCTTGACGGGGTCACTCATGGCCGGCCACCAGTTCCTCGCCCTCGGCAAGGCCAGAGAGGATCTCGACCATCTCTACGCCCTCGACCTTGTCGACCGCGCCGATCACCACCGCGCGCTGCACCGGCGCATCGCCAGTCCCGGCGACAGAGACGAAATCCAGCCCCATTCGGGTTTCGACCGCCTCGGCGGGCACGACCAGCGCCTGCCGTGTGCCGATGGGTAGGCGCACCAGAACGCGGGCATCGACAAAATCGGTCGCCATGTCCGCGATCTCGACATCGGCGATCACGCGCCCATTCTCGATCAGCGGATAGATCTTGGCGAGTTTGCCTGCGCGCTCATTCTCCGCGCCCCCAACCCGGATCTCGGCTCCCTCTTCGAGGAAACCCGCATGCCGCTCCGGTACCGCCATGCGCAGGAAGAAGCCGCCGCCCCCGATCTCGGCAATCGCCTCGCCGGCCATCACGACCGAGCCTTCCGTCACCGGGACCGCAAGCACCGTCCCCGAGATCGGCGCCAGCACAGCGCCTTCCGCCTCACGCTGTTCCAGCACGTTGCGCTCGGCCTGCGTCGTGCCGATCCGCCCCTCGATCACGGCCACCTCCGTGCGCAGTTGGTCCAGCCGCTGCGCAGTGGTCACGCCCCGCTCCAACAGGCTCTCGCCGCGCTTGAGCTCCGCCTGTGCGTTCTCAAGCTGCGATTGCAGGGAGGAGAGTGTCGCGTCGATGGCTCCGAGCTGAAGCTCCAGCTTCTCGTCGCGGACCGATGCGATCTGCTGGCCCTCGGCCACCTCGGAGCCTTCGGACACGTCCACGGCGATCATCGTCCCGCCCAGCCGTGCCCGCGCCGGCACACGGTCCCGCGCCTCGATGCGTCCGAAAACGGCTTTCCACTCGGTCAGTTCGACGGATTGCACACGGCCGGTCTCGGCCAAACCGAGCGTGGGGACCAGGGAAAGGATGAACGCAACAAGCAATCTCAAAGGCATCATACGAGCCCTCCATATTGGGACGACCGACCGTATATTCGATTTCTGGAATATGTTGCAACGTGACCTACCGTTGCCTCCATTCCAAGGCCCAGTCGAAGTCGCGCGCTATCTACACTGATTGCCCTTGGCACTGCGCCGTCAAGTGTCTGAAATTCTGGAACTTGCCAGGGTCGGCGGCATCTGAGGCAACCATGGGTCAGGCTGAATGATCGGACTACGAAACGGCCCTGGCCTTCGCCGAGCCCACCCAAGGGGTTTCGACCCACATGGCGTATTTTTGAAACAGAATGCGTTGGGGTTGTGCCCATTATCCACTGGGAGGTCATGCGACAGCGCCTTTTTGCAAAGAGCGTGCCACCGCGATCCAGAATACCAATCGAATCCCCATGGCAACCAATGTGCGCGGCTCAAACGGAGCTCCTGTCAGGATCAAACCAACCAAGACGACGATCATTGCTGCAATCGCGACGGCAATTGCCCACGAAAGAGGCCGTGCCCAGGCACGACGAAGCAGAATTCCGCCCCCCGCAACGACATAGGCCACTCCCGACAGAACGTTGAACCACAGAACTGGGTAGACGATGTCTCCTGCGATCTCGCGCGCCGCCTGCGGACCGAAGAGCACTGTTCCTCCTGAAAGAACGGTCAAAGCTCCGAAAACGATTGCAGCCGCACCGATGACTATGTGCTTGCGCATGTTGCGGGCTTTCATTGTCCTGCCTTTCTACGGGGCTCCACCTTGTCCCGCCTTTCGATTGTCGAACCCGGCCCCCGGCATTGCGGTCCTTTCCGGCGCACCCTCTACGCCCCGACGATTGCACCAACCCCATAGGCAACAACGGCACAGGCAAGGCCGACCAGAACGGTCTCGCCGACACAACGCAGCACGCTTTCCCGGGTAGACCACCAACGAAGAAGGCCAAGCAGGACGAGCGCCGCGAAGGTCGCGGCGACGGATGCGTAGAAGGTCGCATCCGTCGGCTCGAACAGGAAATACGGTGTCAGCGGAATGGCCCCGAAGATCACGAAGGACAGGAAGGTCATCAGCCCGTCGAGAGCGGGCGAGCCGTTGCGCATGTCCGGCATCTCCAACTCGTAGCTCATCATCATGTCGACGACGAGTTCCGGGCATTGGATCAATTCGTGCGACATGCGCTCTGCGGTCGCGTGATCCAGGCCTCGCTCCGCCAGCATCTGCACGATTTCCTGCCGTTCCTGCTCCGGGTTGTTTTCCAACTCCTCGAACTCGACGCGGCGCTGCGACACGTAGAGGTCGCGCTGTGAACGGGTCGACAGAAACTCTCCCAGGCCCATCGAGACGGCATCGGCAAACAGGTTGGCCAAGCCGAAGACGAGGACCGCCAGTGCCCCGATCTGCACCGCGCCATCGGCAGAGGCCCCCGCGAACCCCGCGACAATCGCGAATGTGGTGACGATCCCGTCATTGCCGCCATAGACAATCTGTTTCAGGAATTCCTGAATCTGCCCCAAGCCATGCTCTTCGCGGCGATGGTCGCCCCAATCGATGTCCACCCGTGGTTCCTCTGCCAGTCCGGTCGTTGATTGCATGGTATTGCCCAGCCCCTGACACCTCGCTGACAGTGGGTTTCACGGCAAAAGGCAACCATACGGCACCTCACCCGAGTTGCGGGCCCTCAATCGTCCTCGAATATCCCCTGTTCCGCCTGTTTGTGGCATGCGTTGCAATTGGCCCAGGATTTCGCCTTCTCGAATTGACGGTTCGAGACCTCTTCCTCGTGTTCATGCCGGAACCACGGAAGGTCGGAGATACGGAGCGGCACCGCATTGCTCCGGGACCGGTCGCGACCGGCATTGGCAACAAGATAGGCTTCGATCTCGGCGCGGGTTTCTTCGTCCAACCCGGCATTCTCGCCGAAATGATCATCGAGCCCGGTCATCATGACCTTCCAGGATTGTGGCGGCAGGAAACCCGCCGGATAGGCCATGTGACAGGCACTGCATTCCTCGAGCGTGGCCGCATGGGTCACGGGGGGCATGTATTCCATCTCGTCGGCGTTGATCGCTCCGGCGAACACAACGGCAGCGACGGCAAATGTCAGGGTCTTGATCATGGTCGAATTCCTTTTCTCAGAGGCTCGAAAGCCAGGCGACGACGTCGGCCTTCTCGGCCGCGGTACAGTCCCGGCCGAACACGGAGTTGCAGTTCCGGCCGAACCATTTCTCGACGAATTTCAAGTCGGTGAAGCGCTCCGAATTGGCCGATGGGGCGAGCGGGTCGATCGGTTTGCCGGTCCTTGCCTGTCCCATGGCCTTCGGGTCGGGTGAGTGACAGGTCGTACAGGAAGGCGTGTCGGGCTTTCCGCCGGTATGGGTGGCCAGGAACAGGTCCCGCCCCCGATCGGCAGACGCCTCCGTTCCGGCCTCGGCTGAATACTGCGCCACCAGATCGGCGGGTGTTGTGGATTGGGCGGCAAGAGGCGCGGCCAACAGGCAGAGTGGAAGAACAAACAGGTATTTCACTTTGAGGTCTCCTTGGGAATTCGGATGTGGAAGGGGCTGAACCATCCGGCCTCGGCATCTTTGTGACAGGCCGAACAATTCGCTTGCGAATAGACGGGGGCCCGCAGGAAACGCTCGTTCGATACATCCTCGTGCAGGTGGTTCCAGGCGCGGGTCTCGGTCATGGAGCCGTTCGACGGCCGCAGGTTTCCCGCAAACAGGTGCGCCGGGCGGGTCTGGACGTTCGAGGCGTCATGGGCCAGCAGCCAGTCGGTGATCTGCTTCGTCGTTTCCGTGTCGAAGCTCGCATCCTCGCCGTAATGCTCCTCGAGGTCCGCCATGATGGATCGCCATTCGGTCCCGGACAGCAGGCTGGGGTGATAGGCGAGGTGGCAGGCGGTGCATTCATCCATGAAGGTCTCATCCAGTTCCGCAACTGGCACGCCCATCGGCGTTTGGGTGTCTGCCTCAGTGAGCAACACCGCGGTTCCCGCCAGAATTGCGATCAGGAGGATGGCGATCCGTGGATGTGCCTGAACGGGGTAGCTTGTGTGATCGCCGGGGCGGCTCTCCTTGGTTCCGGTCACCATCGAGCGAACAAGGTTCTCCCGGCTGCGGCGGCTCTCGAAGATCGCAGCAGCGACATGGGCCAGAACCATCACGAGGAGTAGAACCGCGAGGGTTTCGTGGAGCTCCAGCCCGACTTCGCCTGTTGCGTAGGGTAGCGACAGCAGAGGCCCGGTCCTCAGGGCACCACCAAGCCCGACAAGGCCGGACATCCCAAGCATCAAAATGACAGCCATCAGAGCCAGCATCATCAGGCCGCCCGCCGGATTGTGACCGAGGTGTCTGCCCGCATCCTTTCCTTTCAGATGGGACAGGATCTCCGATGGCGTGCGCAGGAAGTCGGCAAAACGAGCATGGGTTGGCCCGAAGAAGCCCCAGACGATGCGGGCGAGCACAAGCGCGACGGCCGCGAGACCGGCGGCAATGTGGAGGGCGATCCAGGATGCGCCGAGCAGGAACCCGGTCACGGCCGCTGCACTGATGCAGGCTACCAGCGACCAATGGAACAACCTGACCCAGATGTCCCAGACACGGACCTGCTCTTTCTGTTCGGGAATGTCTGGGGCTGTGGCGTCCGTCATGTTCTGTCTCCAACGCCCGAAATGAGGCTGTTGGACACAGAGTGTCACGGAGGTGCTGACGCCGGCCTGACCGGCAATGTCAGCGAATTGTCAGTTTCTTGCCCGAGTGGATTGAAGCGCCTTTGTCCGGACGATGCCGCCGCAAGCCCGCATTCCTTCAGCCCTCCAACGCGTCCTGGTTCCGGCTCAATATGACGTCAGCCGCAACAGCTATCGCCTTGCTGGATCGGTGGGCATGGAACGGTTCCATAGGAACAATACACGCAGCAATCTCCCGGCAAAGGTTTGAGAACCTCACCGCAAGAGGTGCATTCATAGAACCATTGGCAACTGTCGGTCGGCATTGTCTCGGTTTCTGCGTGCCCACATTTTGGACAGGTGATCGTGCTGGTCAGTTCTACTGTTTGGGTCTTCACGTTCTGCTACTCCGCAACAGGGAAAACATGGTTCTGGCGGCGTCGTCTTCCCATAGCGGCGATGATGCCGCCAACAGAAAGGAGATGGTCGCAAAACCGAGGATATAGAGCGTCGAACGACGTTTCGAAGCGCAGGACCACCGACGCCACAGGCGAACCCAGGACCACGCCAGGATCAAGCCTACGACGACAAGAATCTCGATCCTGTAGGTGACAAACGGGCCAAGCATCAGCAACCACGACCCACCCAGTCCAATGATCGACAACCCGATCGGAAGAACGCAGCAGGACGCCGACAGAAGCGCCAGAAACCCGGCAGAGCCAAGTAACAGTCGGTTTGGACCTGGTTCGGAAGCATCGGTCAGGTGATCTGTGTTCGACAACATGGGATTCACCATGCATCCTGTAGTCGCTATAGGTTCAAGCGAAAGTTCATCACATGCACGCGATTGGCGAAGCCTCACGACTGAGCGGAGTGTCGGTTGAAACGATCCGCTACTACGAGCGCGAAGGCGTCATCGGCACGGCAGAAAGAACCGCCTCCGGTCGCAGGGTCTATACCGACGCTGCGGTGGGAGAACTGCGGTTCATTCGGCGATGCCGCGATCTGGGGTTTCCACTTCAAGTCGCGCGAAAACTCTATTCACTGTCCAGCGAAAACACGGCTGACTGCGGCGAAGTCCGCGCCTTTGGAGTGTCGCAACTGGCCGAGGTGAAAACCAAGATTGTCGAATTGCGGAAACTTGCGTCGGCGCTTGAAGAATTGACCGCCAACTGCGCCGAAGGCTCGACGAATTGTCCGATGCTCGATCAACTTCGATCATGACGATGCGACTCTCCGGCGCTGCCCAAGCAGCCTGTCATGACGTCACCATCTCGGAACGCCCTTCAATCATGCCTTCGGCAGGGTGAGGCGAACTGACAATCCGGGCGTTCCGTGGCGCAAGTCGAGCCTTCCGCCGAGTGTTTCTGCAAGCTCAGAGGCAATTGCCAGCCCGAACCCGCTCCCGGCCGAGGATTCGTCGGCTCGCACGCCCCGGCGGGTCATCTCCGCCAGTTTTCCGGGCGGGATACCGGGGCCGTCATCCTCGATGCGAATACCGACCTCTCCTCCGACTTCGCGTGCAGTGATCTGGATGCGGGATGCGGCGTGGCGCGCAGCATTCTCTGCAACAGCCCCCATAATCTCTGTGAGGTCGGCGGCTTCGGCACGGACGGCGAGGTTCGGCTCAAGCTCGACATCCCAGGACTTTTCGCCACCAAGAACGGAGCGGCGCAGCACCCTCAGGACAGCCTCCACCACGTCCGCGACGTCGCAGCGCGCTGTTTCGCGATGCAGGGAAATTCGGGCCCGCATCAATTCCCGATCGACATGCCCGCGCATGGTCTCGACAGTTTCTTCGATGGCCTTGGCGTGGATTTCCTGCCCATTTTCCCGCAACCGCCCAGCCTCGCCCAGCATCGCCTGAAGGGGCGTCTTGAACCCGTGCGCAAGATCCGCGGCCCGCATTCCGGCGCGGGAAATCTCTTCCTCGCGCTCCGACAGCAGCGCATCCACCTCGGTGGCCAACGGGATCACTTCAGCAGGAAAGTCTTCTCCCAGCCGCTGCGACCTGCCCGAACGAATGTCGCCGACCCGGGCCTCCACCCGCCCAAGTGGCCGCAACCCGATAGCAATCTGGGCTGCCATGGCAAGGATGAGCACCGCCGCGAGGATGAGCAGGTAGGGCAACAGGTCGGACGCGAAATCCCGGCTCGCCTTCTGCAACTCGGCCTGATCCACCGCGACGGCGGCACGCATCCCGGTCTCTCCCAACCGGGGCGGCAAGATCACGCTGCGTTCGACCGTCAGGAGCGATTGGCCGTCGGGACCTTCGAGCGTGTGAACATGTTCTCCGCCATCCGGCAATTCATCAATGGGCAGCGGGATCTCATGATCCCAGAGGGATCGGGATCTCAGCAGCCGCCCGTCGACCGAGATCTGCCAGTAGAGCCCACCAAACGGGCGCTCGAAGCGCGGATCAGCGGGCGTGTTCGAGAGATATAGCAGCCCGTCCGCATCCCGCTCGACACCCGATAGCACCTGATCCAGTTGGACCGAAAGCTCGGCCAAGGCACGACGTTCTACATGCGCCGAGAACAACAACGCGATCCCCACCGCGGCGACGCCAAGCGCGATCAGGACAGAGACCGCACCCGTTACAAGAAGCCGGAGGCGGAGCGAATACGACGTCATCCTTCTGGCTCCACGGGTTCAAGGAAATAGCCGAAACCGCGCCGGGTTCCGAGGACGCCCGACCCGAGTTTGCGTCGCAATCGGGTGACAACGGCCTCGAGCGCATTCGCTTCCCGGGCGTCCTCGTCGCCATACAGGTGTTCGAGCAGTTCGCCGGGCGGAATGATCCTGTCCCGGTGCAACATCAGGTAGGAAAGCAGTCGGTACTCAAGTGCCGTGACCGAAACGGGCACACCTCTCAGCGTGACGGTCATGCGGTTGGTGTCGAGCGTCAGATCGCCGGCCTCTTGTTGGGCCGAGCCACGGCCGGCCGACCGACGCACCAGCGCGCGGGCGCGCGCCACCAGTTCTTCCATCCGGAAGGGCTTGGGCAGGTAATCGTCGGCGCCGGCATCGATCCCCTCCACGCGCTCGGTCCAGGCTCCACGTGCGGTCAGCACGAGCACGGGCATGTCCCGGCCGTTACTGCGCCAGCGTTTCAGGATTGTCAGCCCGTCGAGTCGCGGCAGACCGAGGTCGAGCACCACGAGGTCGTATTCCTCGGTATCACCAAGAAACCAGGCCTCCTCGCCATCCGCGCAGGTCTCGACGCGGAATGCCGCGTTCTCCAGAGCAGCCGCCAGGTCAGAAGCGATCCGCGTGTCATCCTCGACGACCAGCACACGCATGAAGCTCAGTCCTCCTCTTCTTCGAGGATCTCGCCAGTGGCCGCATCAACCAGGATCTCAAGGATCCGACCGTCCGAAGTTATCAACTCGAACTCATAGACATACAGCCCGTGCTCCCGTTCCAGTTCGACTTCAAGCAGCGTCGCGGAATAGTGCTCCGACACATCCTGCATCACCGTCGCGAGAGGGAGGATCTCGTGACGGGATCCTGCCTCGCGGGCAAGGTCATGGTCGGACTCGGCAGTGACGGGCCCGGCCAGCAACAGGATCAGGAAGGTGTAGACGTGTTTCACAGGCGACAGTTTCGTGGATTCGACCTGACAGCGGCCTGACAGCCGCTGCCTTTGTCATGCATACCATCACCTGTTGCGCCCGAAGGCCAGAAACGACGAGATCGTCAGAATCATCCGTTGTTCCAGCGCATCCCGCGTCCCTGTCCGGCGCCACGCCCCGTGCCACGTCCGGTCCGGCCGAAATCCGTCGCGGTCAGCACACCATCTCCGTTGGTGTCCATGCGGTCGCGCCAGAGCCTCGCGCCTGCCACGTATTCCTTCCGCGTGACCAGACCGTCGCCATTTGTGTCGATCTGGCTCCGGATGACACTTTGTGTTCCGCGCTGATTGTTCGCCTGTCGCCCGCCATAGGCCTGCGGGGCAATACGGGCGAACTCATCGGTAGAGAGCGTCCCGTCATTATTGATGTCGTAGGTTCCAAAAAGCGCGGCACGTCCGGCCTCGACCTCGGCCAGAGTCACTCTGCCATCATTGTTCGCGTCCCACCGGGTGAGGGCATTGCCGCCCGGCACGAACTGCTGTGCCGCCGCGGTCGTCCCCAGAAGTGCGAGTGTCATAGCGATCGGAAGTGCGATACGTGTCATGGTTTTCTCCCAATTCATCATCGTCGCGCATTCATGATACGCTGTATGAGCCGTTTTCCGTCGTCAGTCACAGAGAAAATGGCTGTGGAGCAAGGCGAACACGGCGAAGCTATCAATAGCCATACCATTCACTTTTCCCGACCCCTTTCAATGAATGCCTCGCTTCATTGGTTGACGCCCATTGGAGCACGTTGGCCGGGAATGAATGCGGGAACCCGGCTTGCATACCTGTCCCAGCTTTCGCCGAACCGTTCCTGGCTGTCGGATTCTTCGGCACGGGCAAGACGGGCGTACATCCAGACCAACACCGGGAACATTGCGAGCGTCAGAATTGTCGGCCACTGCACAAGAAAACCAATCATGATGAGAACGAACCCGACGTATTGGGGATGGCGAATGCGGGCATAGGGGCCGGTTGTGGCCAGCCGTCCTTGCCTTTGTGCCGACCACAGATGGTGCCATGCGACGGACATCAGCCAGAAGCCGCCTCCGGTCAGAACAAAACTGAGTATATGGAAGGGGCCGAAATGTGGGTTCGACTTCCAGCCGAACATCATTTCAGGCAGGTGTCCGCTATCGTGGGCAAGCCAGTCGATATCCGGCCAGGTCGATTGCAGCCAGCCGGACAAGACGAAGATCGTCAGAGGAAACCCGTACATCTCGGTGAAGAGTGCCACGATGAAGGCGCTGAACGCCCCGAAGCTCCGCCAGTCTCGCGAGGTCTGTGGCTTGAAGAAACTGAACGCAAAGATGATGAAGACTGCGGAGTTGATGAAAACCATCAGCCAAAGGCCATATGCCGTTCCGGGTTCGGTCATGACTTGTCGCCCCCGGAACCGTGTCCGCCGTGACCTCCGTGCATGAAGAAGTGCATTCCCACACAGAGCAGCAGCGGCAACCAGACCAGCAATCCGCTGTCCAGGATGTGCACCCGGTGTTCGATACCCAGAAGGGTGCCGCCCACGACCAGCGCGACAATCAAGTAAATTCCGGCCCGCGATCGCCAGAAGGATGGTGGCCGATGGGATTGTTCGGAGTGATTGTGATCGCCATGTGAAGGATCAGGTTGATGCGTCATACTTGATGTCCGTTCCTATATCTTTGCGCCGCGAAGGCGCAGTGAGTTGAGTACTACCGAGATCGATGAGGCGCTCATGGCGAAGGCAGCAAACATCGGGCTGATGAGGATGCCGAAAAAAGGAAACAGAACGCCCGCTGCGACCGGCACGCCGGAGGCATTGTAGATCAGCGCGAAGAACAGGTTCTGGCGGATGTTGCGCATGGTGGCGTGGGCGAGCCGTCGCGCGCGCACGATACCGTCGAGATTGCCCTTGACCAGAGTGATGCCGGCGCTTTCGATGGCCACATCGGCGCCAGTGCCCATGGCAATGCCGACATCTGCCTGCGCGAGAGCCGGCGCGTCGTTGACGCCATCTCCGGCCATCGCAACTTTTCGACCAGCCTGTTGCAACTCCTTGATGATCCTCGCCTTGTCCTCCGGCAGCACATCGGCTCGGATCTCGTCGATGCCGAGACGTGCGCCGATGGCTTTGGCCGTGCGTTCGTTGTCGCCGGTCGCCATGATGACGCGGAAACCAAGTTCGTGCAGATCCTGGATGGCGGCGGGGGTGGTCTCCTTCACCGGGTCGGCGACACCGACGAGGCCAGCGATTTCACCATTCAGCACCACGAACATGACCGTCTCGCCCTCGTCGCGGCGGGCATTGGCCTTGGCTGCCAGGTCACCCGCCTCGAGCCCAAGGTCGCGGATCATCGCCAGATTGCCGAGCGCGACCGCCTTGCCGTCGACGACGCCCTTGACGCCCTTGCCGGTGACTGCCTCGAAATCCCCGGCATCGGCCAATCCCACGTCGCGCTCCTGCGCGCCCCTGACAATGGCCTCGGCCAGCGGATGCTCCGATCCACGCTCAAGCGATGCGGCCAGCCGCAGCACCTCCGGCTCGTCGTGGCCGGGCTGCGGCAGAATGGCGACAAGCCGCGGTTTGCCCTCCGTCAATGTGCCGGTCTTGTCTACAATCAGCGTATCGACTTTCTCGAACCGTTCGAGTGCCTCGGCATTCTTGATCAGTACTCCGGCCTGGGCGCCCCGCCCGGTTGCCGTCATGATCGACATCGGCGTTGCGAGGCCGAGCGCACAGGGGCAGGCGATGATCAGAACCGCCACCGCCGAGATCAGGGCGTAGGACAGCGCCGGTGCCGGCCCCCAGATCGCCCAGGAGATGAAGGACAGAATTGCGATACCGATCACGGCGGGAACGAAGAAGCCTGCCACCTTGTCGGCATATTTCTGGATCGGTGCGCGCGAGCGTTGTGCGTTGGACACCATCTCGACGATCTGCGCCAGCATCGTGTCCGCGCCAACCCGTGTCGCCTCCATGACAAGGCTCCCGGTGCCGTTGATCGTAGCGCCGGTCAGCGGGTCGCCCTCGACCTTCTCGACCGGCACGGGCTCACCCGAGATCATGCTTTCGTCGACCGAGGACCGGCCGTCCAGAACCATGCCATCGACCGGCACCTTGTCGCCAGGACGAACGCGCAGACGATCGCCGACCTGCACGTCTTCAAGCGGAATCTCGTCCTCGGACCCGTCGGGTCTGATTACTCGCGCGGTCTTGGCCGCCATGTCGAGAAGCGCGCGGATCGCCTTGCCGGTTCCTTCACGGGCGCGCAATTCCATCACTTGGCCCAGCAGAACCAGTGTCACGATCACGGCGGCCGCCTCGAAGTAGACGCCAACATGGCCTTCCGCGTCGCGAAATCCGTCGGGGAATATGCCGGGTGAGAGAACGGCGACGACGCTGAAGAGCCAGGCCGCCATCACACCCATACCGATCAGGGAGAACATGTTGAGGTTCATCGTCCGGAACGAGTTCCAGCCCCGCATCAGAAACGGCCAGCCGCACCAAAGGACCACCGGGGTTCCGAGAACCAGCTCGATCCAGAGGGTTGCTCGCTCGCCGAAAATCTCGCGCACTCCCGGAAAGCCCAGATATGGACCCATCGTGAGGATCAGGAGCGGTATGGTCAGGGCCGTGCCGACCCAGAAACGGCGGGTGAAATCGACAAGTTCGGGGTTCGGACCATCTTCGGCCATTGCCGCCGATTCAAGCTCCAACGCCATGCCGCAGATCGGGCAGGAGCCATGTTCGGTCTGCCGCACCTGCGCGTGCATGGGACAAGTATAGACCGCTCCGGTCCATCCGGTCGGCACGGTGTCAAACTCGCCACCCGCAGCCGCCGCGCCGCCATCGCCGTGATCGTGACCGCAGGCCGAATGATCGTGCTCGCCGTGACCGGAATGCGCATCGGCCTCGGCCTCCGGCACAAGATGCATCCCGCATTTCGGACAGTCTCCCGGCCCGTTCTGTCGCACTTCCGGGTGCATCGGGCAAACGTAAATGAGGGTCTCAAAATCGGGTTCGGCACGGTTCTTATGGTTGTTCATTCGGGAGTCCTCTCGGATTGAGTCGGAGCCAACGTAATCCTTCCAGTAACTGGAAGGCCAAGCCGTGTCGCAAGCAACCGGAGCGCTCTTGCGAGAACAGGGGTAATCTTGGTCGGATTTGATGAGCGGGGCATGAGTTCCGTGGTGATGGTCCAAGCCGCATCTGCAGATTCAGTGACAGAGCTTTTCGGTCCGCGGACACTGTCCGCGTGACTTGGGCGACTCTCTGTCCCTGTTGGCCGGACGTGAACGATCAAATGACGGAAACACATCGGGATCACGCGACGGTGTCGGATTGCTGGTCTCGCACACGTCCGGCGCGTCCGAGCGCGTACCAGATCAGAGCCAGTCCGATCAGGACCATGGGTGCCGACAACAGCTGACCCATATTCAGCCCCCAGTCGCCGAAATGAAGCGCGTGACCGACCGGGTTTCGGGCCGCTACGAACTGCATGTCAGGCTGACGGAACAACTCCACGAAGCTTCTGGCAAGGCCGTAGCCGGTCAAAAACGCACCGGTCAGGGCTCCAGGGGTCTTCAGCCAACCGCGGCGCCAGGTGAGATAGAGAAGGAGCGTTCCAAGAAGCAGCCCTTCCAGAAGCGCCTCGTAAAGCTGCGAAGGATGGCGGGCGCAGAGCCCGGTGATGCCTTCACAAGTTTGCGCTGCATCGCCCGGAAAGATCACTGCCCACGGAACATCCGTCAGGCGCCCCCAAAGCTCGTTGTTGGTGAAATTCGCCAATCGTCCCAGAAACAGCCCCGGCGGGGTTGCCAACGCAAGCAGGTCGGCCGTACCGAGCAAGGGTGCTTTCTGACGAAGGCAGAAAACTAACACCGCGATTGCGACACCGGCGAAACCGCCATGGAACGACATGCCACCCTGCCATACCTTGAGGATTTCAAGAGGATTGGCCAGGTAATACTCAGGCTGGTAGAACAGCACGAAGCCGAGGCGTCCACCGACAACCACCCCCACGATGATCCATGTGAGAAGGTTCTCGATCTGCTGACGGTCAAGTGGCGGCCCGGCTGGCGACCAGAGTGCCGTGCGGCCTACCGCTGACAGGCAGATGCGCCACCCGACAAGGAGCCCGACGATATAGGCAAGCGCGTACCAACGCAGCGCGAATGTGAAAGTTCCGATCTCGATCGAGAACAGATCGGTGCCGATGTCGGGAAACGGAATTGCAGCGGTCAGCATGGGTGAAGATCCTGTGTTTTTTGTTGGAATCGAAATGCGATCTGCCCGTTCCGATCCGTCCATGACGCTGGTTTCGGACGATGGAGTGCGTCTCGATCAGTCACCGCGTAATCCTCGTCTTCGCCAGTCTCTGATCCAGATGATGACAAGTGGGGCCAGCGTCAGGGCGCCCAGTCCGATTGCAGCCCCGACGGCACGGGAGGAGTCTCCGCTGACGACATCGTTGCCGAAATGCGCGAGCAGGAAACTGGCTGGAATGATCCCGGCCAGAGTAGCCAGACCGAAGCGCCAGAAATGCAACCGACTGAGCCCGGCGGCATAGCTGACGATGTCGAACGAAACGAACGGCAACAGCCGGCTGACAAACACCGTGGCGGTCAGCGCGTTCTGAGAGCCAAGCCAACCGACATCGACCTTGTCGCCGAACCACCGTTGCAAAACGTCCCGACCCAGAATACGGGCGAGCCCGAAGGCTGCGAGGGCGCCGAGTTCGGCACCCAGAACGATGTAGACTGTTCCGAGCGTGTGGCCGTAGGCTGCGCCTGCGGCCAGCGCGATGGGCGCACTGGGGATTGGCGTGGCCACGATCGCGACCGTCATCATCCCAATGACGACGATCGGTCCCCAGATGCCCGCGGCCGAAACCCACATGGATATCCTGTCGCCATCAAGGCTCTTCAGGCTCTCCGACAGGGGGCCGAACGCGAGGGCCATCAAGATGGCCGCGACGGCCAGCGCCGCGGCGACCTTTGGGGCTGGTATGTTGCGAGGGTCGCGGCTCATTGGTGCCTCATTTCATAGCCGTTGGCGGCGGGCGGCGTAGAGCACGGGCAACCTGCGTCGTGATCCGGCTTCACCCTGTCCTGGCAAGCCCCCGCGCTCTCACTCAGTGGCTCTGCGCCTCTTCGGGAAGGAGGTAGGATACCAGATCCTGCATATCCCGATCCGAAAGGGACCACCGCGGCATCCCGTCGCCGATGACACTGCCGTCAGGTCGCACTCCTTCAGAGATCGCATGCGCAAGGCTTGCTCTGCTGTAGCTCTCGTGGGCATGCCCGTCTTGCGCGTGCTCTTCGGCGAGGGCCTCCGGCGTGATTGCGGGTGCGGATTGCCTGAGCCCGGGCCACAGCCTTGCCCCTTCCCTTTCCGCACCGTGGCAGGACGCGCAGGCATATCCGCGCATCATCAGCATGTGCTGATTGCCCCCGAAGGAGCGAATGGATTCACCGCTTTCGGATCTGCCGGTGAAATAGATCCGTTCCCCGTTGCCCTCGAACTCGGACGGCCAACCGGAACGACCATTTCCGGTCATTCCGGCGAGGTCGGCGAGTCCGAAAACCAGCACGCCAACCGCGACCGCCACGTAGACGAAGATCTGTCCGCGGTTCGATCTGGCTTCGTCGTCGCTCACATCGCCTCCAGCGCAGCCGCCAGCATTTCCCGAACCTCGCCAGCGACCCGCTTGAGATCGGGGTTATTGATTGCCTGCATGGAGGCTTCCGGGTCGATGGCGCTGACTTCTACCCCACTATCGACAGCCCGCAGGATGACGTTGCACGGCAGCATGGCGCCCACGCGCGGCTCCATCCCGATGGCCTTGTAGGCCATGTTCGGGTTGCAGGCCCCAAGGATCCTGTAGGGGTCGAGATCGACGTCGATCTTTTTCTTCATCGTCGCCTTGACGTCGATTTCGGTCAGGACACCGAAGCCTTTGTCGGCCAGCGCAGTACGAACCCGGCCATCGATCTCCTCGAAATCGGCATCTGAGAAGAATCTGTTCACGGTATAGCTCATTGGTGGGTTCCCTTTCGACCTGGCTCCGGGGTTACTTCGCCAGGTATTTCGCGAGCGCGAGGATCGCGAGAAGCGTGACAATGATCACCAGAACCATCCAGATCGCTCCGAACCCCATTCCGACGCCATATCCATATCCACCCATCATGGGTCGTTCCTTTCACTTTTAAGCAGTCAATGCCCGGTCGGTCAGTTCCGCCAGTTCTTGCCGGGCCCAGTCTGCCGGCCCTGTTGCCAGCCCCGTTGCCAGCCATGCCCCTGTCCCGGCGTCATGCCATTGCCTTCCATCATTTGTGGCCCATGCCCGTAGCCAAAGGCGGGCATTCCGGTGCCGTACGGTCCGGCCCCGGGAACACCTCCGCACGGCGTCTGGCCGTTGGTGGTGCTTGCGCAAGGCGGCGTTCCGTTCTGGAACTGTCCTGCCGGTCCGTTGCCCGGTCCGGGACCATGCGCCAAGGCGAGGGATGGGATCGCCAATGCGGCAATTGTGACGAGGACGTGTTTCCAGATAGTCGTCATGTTTCGTCTCCTTGCATTTGGTGATTGCGGTATGGGTGGGCGACGTCCTTCGTGCCGCCCACCCGCTGGATTAGTTGCTTTCTTTCGTCTCTTCCGGCGCGTCGTCGCCAGCCATGCCACCCGTCTGGTGCATGGACTGCATCCGCGCCATGCGATCGGCAGGAGCGGTGATCTCGTCAGCCGTCACCTTGCCGTCGCCGTCCTCATCGAGCGCCTGGAAACGGTCGACCATCCGTGTGCGGATCGACTCGGCATGAAGGGCCTGGAACTCTTCCAGCGTCAGGCTTCCGTCGCCGTCGGCGTCATATGCCTCGAGGCGTGCCTGCATGCCGTCATGGGCTTCCTCGGCTGTCACCGTGCCATCGCCGTCAGTGTCGAGATCGCCGAACAAGCCGCCCATCATGGCACCGGGGCCGCCCTGGCCGGACATCATGCCGGGCCCGCCGTTCGCGCCCATCATGCTGCCCATGTTCTGATGCATCTGCATCATCTGCTGCATCATTTCCGGATTGCCCATCATGCCACCGCTCATGCCGGGACCACCTTGCCCTGACATCATGCCGCTTATGGGACCGGTGCCTCCCTGCCCCTGCATCATGCCCCCCATGGCGCCGGGTCCGCCCTGGCCGGACATCATCCCGTCACCGCCCTGGACGTTGCCCATCATTGCGCCGGGCATTCCGTGACCTTCCTGCATCCAGCGGCCGCCCTGGGTTCCATGCGCCAGAACCGGAACGGCAAGCACACCGCCGAGCGCTGTGACGGTGACAAGGGCGACTGCGAGTTTCCTGGAGCGTTTCATGACCTATCCTTTTGGTTGTCATTCTTCTGATGAGGTCAATCTGGGAGCCGCCTGTCGCGCCAAGATCCCAAGAAACGGCCTTTTTGTATCAGTCTGTCGCAGAACCGGGTTCTGTTACATTCCGTGACCATTTTAGGCGCGGCCTCGGGCGGCAATGCGCTATGTCGAGAGCATGACAGACACTCCGCATATCCTGATCGTCGACGATCACCGCGACATCCGCGACGCCGTCAGCCGCTATCTCGAACGCAACGGGATGCGGGCCAGCACGGCGCGCGATGCAGTGGAGATGGACGGAAAACTGAAGACCGGCCGGTTCGACCTGATCGTGCTCGACGTCATGATGCCCGGCGAGGACGGCATTTCCGTCTGCCGCCGCCTGAGCGCCGAGGGGTCGGTGCCAATCCTCATGCTGACGGCGCTCGGCGACGAGACGGACCGGATCATCGGCCTCGAAGTCGGCGCCGATGACTACCTTCCCAAACCATTCAATCCCCGGGAATTGCTGGCCCGCATCAAGGCAATCCTGCGGCGCGGGGCTCGCATCGAGACGCAGGCCCGGTCCCTGACCAGCCACCGGGTGCATTTTGCGGGCTGGACCCTTGACACCGACCGCCAGAAGCTGCGCCACGAAGACGGGCGGGAGGTGCACCTGACCACGGCCGAGTTCCGCCTGCTGACGGTTTTCCTGGAGCGACCGAGATTCGTGCTCAGCCGGGACCAGTTGCTCGACTTGACATCCGGACGCACGGGCCATGTCTTCGACCGGACCATCGACAACCAGGTGAGCCGTTTGCGCAAGAAGATCGAGGACGACGCAACGCGCCCGACGATCATCACCACCGTCCGCGGCGGCGGCTACAGTCTCGCAACAGATGTGAAGGTCGAGACATGAGGCGGTTTCTCCCTGTGTCCCTGCGCGGTCAATTGTTGCTGCTCATCCTTCTCACCCTCGCATTGGCGCAAGGGTTGGCGGCATGGCTCTTTGCCGATGAACGCGAACTGGCCGTACGGGCGGCGCTCGGGCAGGAGGCCGCGAGCCGCGCGGCGAACGTGGCGCGGCTCATCGTCGAAGCACCGGAAGAACTCCGGGATTCCATTCTGCGAGCCGCCAACTCGCCGCTGGTCCGATTCACGCTGGATCGGGAGCCGGCGGTCGATCACTTCAACCATGATGGCGGTGGCATCATCGCCGACCAGATTGCGGATCAGGTCGGAACCACGCCGCCACCAGAAGTGCGTGTGGAACTGCACCAGACGTCGGAAGCCATGCCGCCGATGGCCGGAATGCCGTCGGACATGGCACGCCGACACATGGCGATGATGGATATGCAAATCTCCTCGGTTGAAATGACGATCGCCGTTGCGATGGGGGACAATTCCTGGCTGAACGTCACCACCCGGTTCCACCATCCGCCATACCAGGTTGGCTGGACCGCGTTGGCAACCTTCGGCGTAACCTCGTTCCTGATCGCCATCACGCTCTGGTTTGCGCTCGGTCAGTTGACCGGACCGTTGCGAGAGCTGGCCCGATCAGCGGAACAATTCGGAAGAGGCGAAGACGTGCCGGATATTGCCCCCTCGGGCCCCGAAGAGCTTCGGAGCCTGACACGGGCATTCAACCAGATGCAGACGCGCATTCGCCGGTTTGTCGATGATCGCACGAAACTTCTCGCAGCCCTCAGCCACGACCTGCGTTCTCCCCTGACGGCGCTTCGCGTGCGCGCCGAGCTTGTCGATGAGGAGGAGACCCGCGAGCGGATCATCGCAACGACCGAAGAAATGCAGGAGATGGTCGAGTCCACGCTCGCCTTTGCGCGGGGTGTGACAGATACAGAGCCGGTCGAGACCGTCGATTTGAACGCTTTTCTCTCTGATCTCGTCTCCGAATTGCAGGAAACCACCACGGCTATCGAGTTAAAGACGAGCCCTGAGGCTGTTTCTGCTCGGCTCCGGCCAACATCCATGCGGCGCGCGCTGCGGAACGTGATCGAGAATGCGGTCCGGTATGGTCAACATGCCGAAATCCGGCTGGAGACTCGCGAAGGCAACGCGGTCGTGGTTGTCGAAGATCAGGGTCCGGGAATTCCCGCGGAAGAGCTTGATCGCGTGTTCGACCCGTTCGTACGCCTGGAACAGTCTCGATCGCGGGAAACCGGCGGCACAGGCCTTGGTCTCTCAACCGCACGGACGATCACGCAGTCCCATGGCGGCGACATTTCGCTGGAGAACAGGGCCGGCGGCGGGCTGAGTGCTTGCGTAACACTTCCCGCGACATGACCGGTAAAACCACAGCCAGAGCCGAGAACGATTGAATTAGCCAGCCCGAAACGAATGTCTCGGGCTGGCCGTTCGCGACTCCGAGGGGATCAACCGTAGTCACGAATTAAAAGCAGGCACCATCTGATGAGCGGTGCCGGCAGTTGGGATGACCTTTTTCAGGTCCAGCGTGTTAGGATCGAGCACCCAGATCATCGGCAGCTCGGCGCTGCTGACGAGGAGATCTTCACCAACAAGGGTCATGTGATAGGGCTGCGGTCCGACATCGACTTCTGTCTTTCGGCCGGAGGCCACATCGATCCGAACGACACGTTCTGGCTCCCGCGCCGAGACGAAAATGGCTCCCTTTCCGAATTCCACGCCGTGCAACTCGCCGCCGATCTCGATACGGTCCAGGACATCTCCGCTATCGGCATCGAGGATTGTCACCACTCCTTCGTCCGCCTGGGCGGAAACCAGGCGGCGCTGGTCGGGGACCAGGCGCATGTGCTTGGGTCCGCCATCGACCTCGAAATTCCGCATGACGATACCCTTGACAGGGTCGATATCGCTGATCGTGCCGTTGCCTGCATTGGACACGAAAAAGCGGCCTGTCGCCGGATCGGCCACTGCATATTCGGGCACAGGTCCAGTCGGCAGCGTTGCCGTCAATTCGCCGCTTTCGAGGTCGATGAGGGAGATCGCCTCGAGACCCGGATGTGTCACTGCCGCCCAGCGTTCGTCGGAACTGACCTCGACGTGGTGGACGCCCCCGGGAACCTCGATCCGGCGCAGGATTTCATGCGTGGCAGCGTCGACGACTGTGACGATGCTGACGCTTTCCGGCATCGACTTCGCCCCGCCATGGTGGGCGTTATGATCTTCCTCGGAGACGCCCGCCGGTTTTGCGACCACGCCGGGAATCACTTCGGAGAGGCTGCCGGCAATCAGAATTCCACGCTTCGGCGCGGAGGCAAGCCCGTGGACGTCGGTCAGGGATTCGATCCTTCCGACCGGTTCGAACGACTCGTCGAGATGCAGGGCCGTTCCGGCGCCACCTTCGGGAACATAGACATCCGCGAGCCCGGCGAATGGCATGGCAACCGCAGCGGCAAGAGTAAGCGTGATCGTTTTCATGATGCCTCCTGTTCGTGTTGCAGCGGTTGTCCTGCCTTCCCGCACTGGAAGGTCAAACGATTGGTTTTCACATCATCGTGACCCCGGCACCGGAGGGCAGCGCTTGACCTTCCAGTGCGGGAAGGCGGCACGCACAGGCGACGGAAGGGGACCAAATGATACCGGAAATTGGCGTTTTTGCGCTCGCACTGGCTCTGTGGCTTGCCCTGGTTCAAAGCATCCTCCCGATGCTGGGCGCTGCAAGAAACAACCTGCTGTGGATGCGCTCGGCGCACGCGACAGCAATCGGCCAGACTGTTTTCATCGGCCTGGCATTTGCCGCGCTGATGCGCTCCTTCGTTGTGAGCGACTTCACTGTTCGCAACGTGGCGGAGAACTCACACTCCCTGAAACCCATGCTGTTCAAGATCGCTGGCACATGGGGCAGTCATGAAGGCTCGCTGCTTCTTTGGGTGCTCATCCTGGCAGCCTTCGGCGCCGGCGTTTCGGTCTTCGGCCGCAACATTCCGGATTCGCTGAAGGCACGTACGCTTGCCGTTCAGGCCTGGATCAGCGTCGGGTTTCTTTCCTTCCTGCTGCTCACGTCCAACCCGTTCGAACGGCTCTACCCGCCGCCGATAGACGGAAACGACCTCAACCCGCTCCTGCAGGACGTCGGGCTCGCCATGCATCCGCCGCTGCTCTACGTCGGCTATGTCGGGTTTTCGATCGTGTTTTCCTTCGCGGTGGCGGCCCTGCTGGAAGGGCATGTGGACGCTGCCTGGGCACGATGGGTGCGTCCATGGACACTTGCCGCATGGATCAGCCTGACAGCTGGAATCGCGCTCGGGTCCTGGTGGGCGTATTACGAGCTTGGCTGGGGTGGTTGGTGGTTCTGGGATCCCGTCGAGAACGTGTCCTTCATGCCCTGGTTGCCGAAAACCACCGCATGAAAATTTGATATTTTGGACGATGGAATAACTATATATGGTTTTCGGAGGCACCTCAGAACCACATGTTGATCCCGTGCAGGAGAAAGTTATCTCAGGGTATCAAAGACGGGCCATGTGAAAAAATATCGGGCCAGTCGCGTGTGTAGTTTAGGTCAGGACCTACGACACAAGATGTAGTGCTTGAAAAAATCCACGATCCTGCCACCCCGACCGGAGATTGATGGTGTTTTTTGAGTCAACGAGCAGGTCAGTAGCGAGTAGACGCGTCGAATCAAAGGCCGGGAATTAGATAGCCTCGACAGTCTGTGTCGCCGGCTGGGTCCGAGAAACCGGGGTCAGGTAGAGATGAGCTTCCGGGATAGCTTGCTGGTCGGATCATCCTCCTGCGATCCTATCAGCTTTTTGCGTCGGCCTTTGGGCGGTATAGATTGGCGGTAGAAACAAGCCAGCCCTTTGCATTTCGTGGTGCAATCCTCTTCTTGCCGGCAGCGCAGCTCGGCATTGTCCTGGACCAAGTGTTGGACTATACTCATCCTTGGAGGTGAACCATGCAAATGAACATCGCGGAAGCCAAGGCAAAGCTTTCGGAGCTTGTTGCCGCTGCCGAACGCGGTGAGGAAGTTCTTATCGCGCGAGGTGGCAAGCCCGTCGTGCGGCTTCTATCTGCAAATGCGACAAGTCCCGCCTTCCGTATCGGAATCGCAGAAGGTGCTGTTTCCAGCATTCCGGATTTTCTCGAGCCGATGAGCGAGGAAGAGATATCGCTTTGGAACTGACCACGGTCCTTCTGGATACACATACCTGGGTCTGGAGCCTGTTCAAGTCGTCTGAACTGTCCGATACTGCACGAGGCATCATGGAGCAGGCGCGAACAGTTTATGTCGCGCCTTGCTCGCTTCATGAGATCACCGCCAAGCATCGATCCGGCAAATGGCCTGAGGTCGGAGAAATCGTCATGCGACTGCCACAGCTCCTGCGTGCTCAGGGTGGCGTTGCTGCGCCTTTCACGGCAGAGATGGCCGCTCTTTCCGGCGGGATGGCCTGGTCGCACAAGGACCCGTTCGATCGAATGATTGCAGCGACCGCCATGGAACTGGCTTGTCCGCTGATCTCCAAAGAAAGCGCCTTTGATGGCCTCACGGGATACCCGGGATGGGTGGGGCGCATTTGGAAGACAATGCCCGCGGAAAAATCTTCGTCTGACACGTAGTGCCGGAAGACCAGGGAACCCCTTGTTCTCCGCAATACGGGTCCAGTTTCTGCACCACGAAATGCAAAGGGCTGGAGAAACAAGGAGTGTTCTTCTATGGCGGCTGGGGAACAGGCAGACAGGAATAAGCGCATAGCAGATGCCCTGAAGGGCAAGGTCGACACCACTCAGATGAGTGAAGACGAATGTGCCTTGTGGCTTGACGCTTTCACCGAGAAGATGGCCCGACCGACTGAAATCGAGGAGGCGTTCTACACGCGCCGCCGGCAACTTGGTCAGGGCGTCGGCGACCCAGACGAAACCTGGTAGATGCCGTCGCCGCCTCACGGGGGAGTGGATTGAAGTTCCGAGTCGTGGGACCCTCTCATACATCCAGGCGAACGCCATCTTGGGCAGACGCGGAAGACGCTTCTCACAGGGCTTTCCCTTACGGCCCTATCCGCAGTCGACGAACGAACCCGAGATCCGGAGTCCGATCATACACATCGAAGCTCGGTTGCGCCTTTGGCTGCCAGACCCGACCAAACTCCACGGAGCAAGACACTGGCGTGGCTGGAAAGACAGATAGATCGACATCGCGTCCATGCTGGTTCTGGATCTCATCGAAGGTGCGGCGTGCAATCTCCCTGAACCGCCGAAGATCGTCCCTGTGCCGGATGATGCCCGCCCGGTGGATGTCGCTGCTGATCTCCCAGATCGAGACGTCGGTTCCGAGAGCCTGCACCACGACATCATCGCTGACTTCGTTTGTGATGGAGAGCTTCAAGGCAACCTGTTTGCCACCAGGTGTTCCCCGCCGCAGCGCGAACTGGACCTCCTCCCGGTCCTCCGGCCAGGACCACTGCACGGGCTCGCGTTGCAGATCGTAGACATCGGCAACCGAGATGTCGGAGAGAAGTCGCCCCAACTCCATCAGGAGGGGGATCGGGGCAAGGCCGAAGACCGAAAGATGGCGGATGTCACCGGCCTCGAACCGGCCGAGCACCTTCCTGGCGAAATCGGCGCGAAGCACCTCGGGCTGGATTTGCCAGTATGTCGGGTCGCTGTCCTTGTAGTGCATGCCTTTGACCTTGATCTCGGTGGGCCTCGCCTCCGCAGGAGTACGATTTGGCAAGATGGCCGTCACGCAGTCATCAAAGGGCACGGCAGTTTCATTCGGACCTATCGGCGCGCTGAACTGGAGAATGTGAGAGCGTCTGTTCGGGCCGGCCGAAAGCACCATATCGACCCAAGCCTCATGATCCCGCTTCATTTGCCGAAGGCGCTCCGGCGGATAGGCGTCCGGGTTCTCGCGATCAACTTCGCGATGACAGGGATCGCAGAGGAGCATGACATTGGTGTGGTCATTGGCGAGACGCGGCGAGAGCTCCTCATCACCCCTCGGCCCATTGACGCTGTCGGCAATGATGTGGGCAACGTAGCCCTTGTTCGCACCGGAGTTGCCCGACACCAGGTGTCCGATCAGTGGCTCGTTGCAGTTCTGAAACTGGCATCGTCCGGCGGACTTCGCCCATACGATGCGCCTGGTTTTCTCAGTTAGATTTCGGGTTCCATTCTTGCCCATTTCTCGTCCTCAATGCACTCGCCTGAAAGGGCGGTTTCGGTGGATTTTTTGTTGTATCTCATGAGGCGACAGCGTCGGCGTCAGTTCGACCATCCGACGGAGCCATAACTCGGCTGTTTCCGCACTCACCTGCATCCAGAAATCCTGAAGCGATGGTCCACAGCAATCTGTCGCAGATACGCGGGCTCCACAGGGGCACTCTGCCCTCATGTCCAGCGGGTCATCGTCGCGTCGGCGCTCCAGGATATTCCGTACCTCGGTTTTGCGCGGCCGACATCCGATGAGTTCGGCCACCGCGTCGATCCAGCCATCTACACCATGGTTCCATTCCTCGAACGGCCAGTCCTTGCCCTTCCGCCGGAGAAGCTGGCTCAGAAAAAAATTTCTGAGCGGCCCCTCGAGGAAGGCCCCTATCGACGGGTCTTTCTGGGTCACCACCCATGTCTCGAATACGGTGACGCAGCAGACACCCGAGGTCGAACAGTGGAAGCTCTCATGCCTGGGAAGGCTGTCATCCAGCATCGTGACCCTGGGCTCCGTGGCCGGATAGTCGGCTGGAATCTCGATCCGGATGCGATGCTCCGCCAACGGGCCACGATCCCGGTAGGCAGGCAGCTTTGCCAGTAGCAGGTAGATGCCCTCGACGACGACCGCCTCATCCCGGGTCGCGATGTCCAGGTAAGGCTGGTCGACGTAGAGGGAGTCCCTGACGTCTCGGAGAAGGGACTTCGCGGCGTCACTCACCGGCGAACCAGGGCTTCGTCGTGGTCCCCGAGGCTTTCACCGCGGCGGCTTCTTCGGCGGCCACGGCCGCGCTGGCTGCCACAGCAGCCGTAGTCAGGGACATCAGGGGCGCGACCTTGCGGATCGTTTCGGCCGTCATGCTGTCCCGGAACGCAGGCGGAATGGAGTCGAACCGGCTGCCGGCCAAGTAGGCAAGGAAGTCTTGGCGCGCCCGAGCGATCCAGCGCTCGAAATTCTTGCGCTTCGCCGGCTTCTCCTGCCACTTGTCTGCGAAGTTCTCCGCCGGGTAGGACGGGTTCGGGATCACGGCGACGGGTCCGAGGTCCTCGATCGCACGCTGCATCTTGGGCAGGATGTTCCGGAGCGTTTCCGAGATCGTCGCCTCACCATTGTAGGAGGCTGCCGCCAGGGTGGAGATGATGATCGAGATCGGCTTGTGCTCATCCCCGTCGAACATCACGTCCCGGTGCCGCTTCAGCAGCTTGATGGCGTTCTGAAGCGGTGTCTGGACCTCGTGGTTCGGAAAGTCCTCGACCGAGGCAATGACGCGGCCAGCGGCGTTCATCTGGGCACGCCTCTGCTCGAGCATCTGGTACTGACGGCCGCGGAACCAACGCAGATACCCCTTCGGGTTGCTGACGAGCCATGTCACGCCACGATCATTATAACCGCAATGCTTCTTGTCGGTGATGCTGATCGCGGTGCCTGTATAAGAGCGCACGCCGTTGATGTCGTATCCGGCGGCTACCATGGCAGCCACGTAACTGTTCTTCCCGGGGATGCTCGGCAAAATGTCCATATGGAACTCCGCCTCATCGGCATACTCCATGGTCCAGCACCGACGCCCGTCCTGAGGAACCTGTTTCATCTGGTGCCTCGTGGCGTAGGCCTTGATCTCGATGCCGACCAAACTCTTGAGTTCAGCTTGCGACATATGCTTGTGGTCGCCTTTCTCGAGCTCGCAAACCACGTCAACATCGTAGGCATCGCCGTCGCCGACGGGGCGGATCACAGTTCCCAGGGCGAACGAGCCCTGAGCCGAGATCTTCGGTTTCAGGTCATGAACCTTTGAGTCCGGGCGGTCGAGCCATTCGCCGATGGACCGATACCGGCCACGCGCCTTGTCGTCATAGGTCTGCGGGATCGAGATTTCCCGGACGATGGCCCAGAGGGCTCCCTCTTTCGAGGTGATCTGTCTGTCTTTCGGTACGTTCATTCGATTTCTTTCTCTGCTCGGTGATCCGGCACCACATAATGCGGGGGGCCTGCCAATCGGCCCTTGTTATGGTATGCGCTTGAGAGCTTGAGTCCCGGACACGTGGGACGAACATTTTTTGTCCGGTGTCTTGGCTTTCGGGCGCATATGTCAGTAGAGCGAACGAGGATGGCCCATGGATCAGGCAACAAGCCAACGACAGTTTCACTCCGTCGACGAGTTCAAGGCTGCGCTTTCTTTGACAGAGGCTGAATGGGCTAAAATGAGACGCCTGGCGCGCAATCGCTGCCGCGTTGGTCGACCAGGCGAAGAGGAAGAGGTTCTCCAAGACGCCATTTTCCGGGTGCTCGAGGGAAGGCGTCGTTGGCCAAAAGGACTGAACCTGTTCGCATTCCTTTCTGGCGTCATGAAGAGCATCGTATCGGAAGAGTCCAAGATCGGATTCAGGCGCAATGTGGATCGCGGCATAGATGAGGTCATCGACACTGTGTCTGAGGAAACCAGTGCTGAAAAACTCGTTCTCGAGACGGAAGTTGTAGCGCACGTCATGGCGCTCTTCGAGGGGGATGATGAAGCAGAGGCTCTGGCAGAGGGGACTATGGACGGCTGGGAAAAGAGCGACCTTCTCAGTCTGTTTGATGGCGACGTGACCCGTTACGAAACTGTGCGCAAGCGGTTCAGACGTAAAATGAATGCGCACCAGGAACTCAAGAGTATGATCAATGGTGAATGACAAGATGTCGAAGCTCGATCGGCTCGAAGAGGCGATCAACGAGGATATCCTGGCGATGACGCCGGATGAGATTTTCGAAGAAGCCAAAGCAGATGGCGAGGACACCGCCGCTTTCGCCCAGAGGATGAATGCGTGGCTGGAGGCGGCGATTGTCGAGGCGAACACAGCACGTCTTCGGGGAGCGCGAGAAGCACTGGAACAGGATCGCGAACAGTCGAAGGCCAATATTGTCCAGCTGAAACCACGCGACAGACAGGCTCGTCCGGATAGCTTTGTCCCTGACACCATGGCGGCCCGAAATGGCAAGAAGCTATCGGAGCGGGACAAAGAAGCTCTCGACGAGGACTTCAACGAACTGTTCGATGATGATGCCTGGGATGATGATCAGGACGATACGAACAAATGACACATCAGCCTCGAACTGCCCAGAGAGTTCTGGAGTCTTTGTCGATCCGGGATCCGCAAGGGATAGACCTCGAGGCTATCGCTTGGCTGAGTGGAGCGAAAGTCAAGTACCGGGAACTCGATGGGTGTGATGCCTGTATCGCCGGCAGGGCTGACGTTGGGCGGGCGATCATCTCGATCGACAACCGTGCTCTCTCTCGTCGGCAGAGGTTTTCGCTGGCGCACGAGATTGGCCACTGGGAGTGGCACAGGGGTCATCAGTTATTGTGCAGCAAGGATGACATCGGGGGGAGCGGAAAGTCTCGTGGCCTTTCGAAAGAGGCGGCCGCAAACCGATTTGCGGCAGAGCTTCTTATGCCCCGCTTCATGCTGAAGGATGCGATGCGCGACTTCAATCGACTCGATATGAGGACCGTGAGAAAGATGGCGACCCATTTCGACGTCAGCCTGACGGCGATGGCTTACCGGCTGGTTGAGAGCGATTTTCATCCTTCTCTATTGATAGCTTACGGAAAAGAGGGGCGCCGTTGGTTTGTCCGTTCGAAGAGTATCGACGAGAAGTGGTTCCCGAAGGATACTCTCGATCGCCAGAGCGGAGCATACAGCATCCTGTTTGAAGGCGCTGGAGATGACGGCTACATGTCCACAGTCGAAGCCGACACTTGGTTTGATGTTCAGTGGGCGGACCAGGTAGATGTCGGTGAACAATCCTTCAGGACTCAGGATGACGAAGTTGTGACGCTCCTCGTCGCCAGGAGCGATAGGATGCTCGCTGACTGAAGCATCCTCGGCTTGCCCGCCATTACTTGACCTGCCCTTGTCTGGATCGACGGACGGCCGGCAACACTGTGGTCGTGGATACCTGCGGATGGACGATGTGTTGATCCCGGTGCTTTCGGAGCTCTCGTGCGGGCTGGGACACCAGGCAAGACACTGGATACTGACGTGTCGATGTCGTCCGCGCATCGTCGGGGATCACTGCCAAGATGTCCCAGTCACTTTCGGCCGAGTGATCGCCTCGCGACCTGCTCCCGAAACCAAGAAGGCCGCAGACGCTTATGAGGCAGCGGGAAGACTCGCCAATGCGCTCCCTGCCGAAGATCCCCGGCGGGCACAAGTCAAACAGGGGCTTGACGCCCTGAAGTGAAGGCTGATCCCGGTCGGCGAGCTCTCTTGCGACGATCTCGCCATCGACAATTTGCTGTTGGAGCCTCATATTCACCGCCATGACGCGTCTGCTCAAAATGCTTTGCATCGGACTGCTCGCCGCTTTCTTCGCAGGAACGGTGGCGCAGGCTGCGTCGATGGGCATGATGGCTGTCGAGATGTCCGATAGTGATCATTCGGACATGGCCGACATATCCTGTGCCGGCTGCGATGACGTCAGCGAGGATAGCCATTCTGCTTGCGGTGGCACATGTGCCTCGGCACAAGTGGCTTCTTTGCCGGTCGAATGGGATGGTCCGGATGCCGCTCTGGATGCCGTGCTTGTGTTCCCAGAGGCAGCGTTTCGGAGTTGGACCGAACCGCCCGCGCGCACACCTCCGCGCCTCTTTTCCTGATGTGATCCACCGCGCTGCTACCCGGCGCATGTGACGGGATTGGCCGCGCCTTCACCGGCGCGCTTCGATCTCCATCTTGGGAATTCGAGAAATGACTGAAATCACGAACATCCGGCTCAGCCGGCGTGCCTTTGCAGGTGGCGCCTTGGGAGCTTTGATCGTCAGTGGCGCGCCGCCGCTCCGTGCGGCTACGGCCCAGCGGATCACCGGACTTGCCTTTGACAAAGGAACGACCTTCGCCGTCGGAGATGCCCTGCTGACGAGCGACGACGGCGGTGCCACTTGGAAACCAATCTCCGGACCGGACATCGGGGCGATCGCAATCACCAGCCACCCGAAACGGCCGGGCCGCCTTGTCGTTTCGCTTGAAGGTGGCGGTCTCTCGCAATCGACAGATGGCGGAAACAGCTTTGCCAGATTCGGGCGGGGCCTGCCGGACGCACAGATCGATGCCCTGGCGACGGCTGCGAAACTGCCCGACACGCTCTATGCCGCAATCGCCGGCGACGGACTCTGGCGCAGCGAGGATGCCGGTGCGAGCTGGGAATTCGCGATGGATCGGCCTTTCATCGGGGGTGACGAACGCGATGTCCTCTCCCTTGCCTCGGTCGATCTGGCCAGCGGCATGGGTGGCATCTGGCTCTATGGCGGTACCACGAACGGTGTGCAGCGCGTGCCCGATTGCTTCTGCCGCTGGCAGGATGTTCAGCCGGACAATGCTCTGGACGGGTTGGTTGAGGGGGCCGAAGCAGCGGAAGTTGCTCCGCTCCCGGAGGGCCAACCGGTCTTTTCGCTGGTCGCCTCTCCGGCGGCATCCAACCGCCTCTGGGCCGCGCTGCCATCCGGCATATGGGCAAGCACCGACGCCGGCGTGGTCTGGAAACAGGCCAGCCAGCTCACCGCCACCGCGCTGGCCACGGATCCGAACACTCCCGAAACACTCGTTGCCGCAGCCGAAAGCGGCCTGTTCCACAGCCGCGACGGCGGCACTTCCTGGGCCGCGTCCGCGGTTCTTTGAATGAGATACCCTATGAAAAAACTCTCTCTTGCAGCCCTCATGCTGATTGCCACCCCGGCGCTTGCCGCCGAACCCGTCACCGTCTACCGCGACCCAAGCTGCGGCTGCTGCCTCGCATGGGCGGAATACATGGAAGACCGGGGCTATGACGTGACGATCGTCAATGTCACCAATGTCGCCGAGCGGGCGATGGCGGTCGGCGTGCCCGAAAAGGGCCTGTCCTGCCACCATTCCGAAATTGGCGGCTACGAGGTGCACGGTCATATCCCCGAAGAGGTCATCGCCAGATTGCTGGACGAACGCCCGGCGATCACCGGCCTCATCCTGCCGGGTATGCCGCCAAATTCGCCGGGCATGTCCCCGGACAAGGTCGGAACGCTCAAGGTTTACTCCTACGGCCCCTCGGGCATCGAGGTCTACTCGAATGAGTGATCCGGCCGTTTCGGGCAGGCAAAGGCCGCGGCGCCTCGCGCGCCGAGCCTTGTCTGTCGTCCGACCGGGATTGGTTGTGGCGGCGCTCTCGGGTGCCGCCATTGCCGATCCTGCCGAAATGACCTTCCTCGGAAACCCGGTAACGCCGGAACTGATCGCCTCAGGCGAAGCGCTCTATGCAGAAAACTGCGCTGCCTGCCACGGAGAAAACCGGGAGGGTCAGCCCGACTGGCGGCGGCGCCTCGAGACCGGTCGAATGCCCGCCCCCCCACAGGACGGTACCGGCCATTCCTTCACCCATTCGGACAGCCACCTCTTCGCGATGACCAAATCAGGGATCGGGGCTGTCGTACCCGGCTATGAAAGCGACATGCCGGCGTTCGACGGCGTTCTGACGGATGACGAGATCGTGGCAATCCTGTCCTTCGTGAAGGCGAACTGGCCCGTCGCCAAACGGGAAATACAGGCCGGATTGCCAGGGATGGCCTCCAGGAAGTGACGCGCACGGCGCCGTTTGCGCTGTGCGAACAGAGAAACCGGGAGGCCGATCAAGCAGGTTTGGCCTCCCCTGAGGATGATCCGGTCCCGCGCAGAGCAACCATCGATACAGAAACGCGCCAAAGATCGCGGGGGCTGTGCCCGAGGCGATGAAGAGCGTCCCCTGGTCGCTTCGTCGTTTCCTCCGAAACAGGCAGGAACGGCATCGATACGGCTGCGCAGCCACGATCAGCAGGCCGAGACGAGTAAGAATGCGACCCAGGCCCGCGCAGCGGCGGCTCTCCGGGTGTACCTGATCACGATCCACAAGAGCGTGAGACCGCCAAACACCAGCCCCATGGCGATGCCGCGGGTCTCGGCTCAGACCACCTTGCCGGCGAGGATTCCCGCGGGGAACAGGACAACTCGCCGGACGACACGATAAAAGATTTCGGCGAGGAACGTCATTGCCACAGGAACGCCGAGTATCGGACTTTGACGCGAATGCGTGCTGGACGAAGGTATCATCGAGAATCCGCCTATCCGTTCAATGCCCTACTCCCGGATTGCAACCGCCCGCCTGGCCGCCGCTTCAAGCGCGTCCAGAACCGCTTCGGACGTCAGGAGTTCCGGAAGCACGATACCTTCCGGCGCCGCAGGCCCGTAGACGACATTGAAGGGGATCCCGAACCTGTCGAAACTCGCGAGGTAGCGCGAAATACCTTCGTCGGGGCGCGTCCAATCGGCCCGCATTGGCACGATCCCCGGTGCGTCCAGAGCCGTGGCCACCGGTTCGCGGTCCAGTACGAGCGCCTTGTTGGCCTTGCAGGTCAGGCACCAATCCGCGGTGACGTCGACGAAAGCGACAGAGCCACCCGAAACAAGCCGGGCGATTTCGGCCCGGTTGAACGGGGTCCAGTTGGTGGCGATGGCACGCGTTTCGGCCAGTGGCGGGAGCATGAAGGCGGGACCGACCATGATGGCGAGCGCGAGAACCGAACCGGCAACCAGTCGCAACCGAGACGATATCCGGCCAATCGACAGGATCAGGACGAGCCCCAGCGTCGCGAGCGCGACCGAGGCAGCGGCGGCGGGGCCAGACACGCCGACAAGGACACTCAGCAACCAGGCCGCTGTGACGGCGAGCAACCCGCCGAGGGCGAGTTTGAGCCAGACCATCCATGGCCCGGGTCTTGGCAGGCGCGCCACGAGACCGGGGCGCAGGGCGATGAGGATGTAGGGGCTGGCAAGACCGATCCCGAGTGCTGTGAAGATCACGAAGATGTCCAGTGGCCGCCCCGACAGGGCAAACGCCACGGCCGTTCCGAGAAACGGCGCCGAGCAGGGTGTTGCCAGCACCGCGGCAAAGGCGCCGGTGGCAAAATCGCCGGCATAGCCGGGTGCCCCGTCGGCGTTCGCCAGACGGGTCTGCAAAGCAGACGGCAGGCTGATCTCGAAGGCTCCGAAGAGGTTGGCAGCAAAGAGCGCCAGGATCAGGAACATGATGGCGAGGAAAGACGGGTTCTGAAATTGCAGGCCCCAGCCGACGGACAGACCGAGCCAGCGGGCGAGAAGCGTGGCCGCCGCCAGCGCCCACATGAAGACCAGCACCCCAAGGGCGGAGGCGAGAAATCCCGACCCGATGCGGTGCGGGGACTGTCCACTCGTCTTCACGGCCGAGGAGAGCTTGATCGACAGCACCGGCAGGACGCAGGGCATGACATTCAGGATCAGCCCGCCGATCAGCGCAAAGAGCGCGATCCAGGCCACATCCCCAATGCCCGGGACTGCCGTCTTGAGGGAAAACGGCGGCTTGGGTGGAGCGGGAGACAATTCCGGGGAAAGGGTCGCGGCGGTCGGCCCGTCGGTGATCGTCACCCGAAGCTCCGGCAAGACTTCGCCCGCATAGAGGATCGGCAGTCGTGCCCAGAGCGCGGAGCCCCCCTCGCTCAAACGAATGTCCGGGGCCCCGAAGGCCGCTGCCGGGCCGAGCTCGGCAAAGACATCAGGCGTCTGGAACCCCGCCTCGCTACGGGCGGCGATTGTCAGGGAGGTCAGATCGGCGGCGATGAACGCCGTGGAGATGGAGATGCCGCTCCTATCCCCGTCATCCGGCACCTTGGCTGCATATTCCGCGATCCGGGCCGCGGAGGCCAAATCGATGCCTGTGCCCAGGTCGAGTGTCAGCGTCAGGTCGAAGATCTCGGGAACGCAGATGTCGGAGCAGACCAGCAGGTTGACGGCCGCATTCAGGCGCGCGGGCGCGCCCGGTTGCTCAAGCGCGACGCGCAGCGGGAAGGCAACTTCGGTGTCGTAGCCGAAATTCTCGATGCCAAAGGCGCGGAACCGTTTGGGCGCGGGCCAGAGCATCTCCACATCGGCAATGTTGTGCGAACCGGTCCAGTCGATCTGGGGCGGGATGCCAACCTCGCCCGGCGACCGCCAGTAGGTTTTCCATCCGTCACCGAGGACAAGGTCCAGTGCCACGGAGACCGATCGTGCGTCCGGGGCGATCCCGTCCTCGGCCGAGATCAACCTCGCCTGCACGGCCGGAGAGGCATGCGTTTCCGACTCGGCGGCCTTCCCCGCTCCCGGAAAGTGCAGCAGGGCGCCGGCAAGCACCGCCGCCAGCAACATCCCCCGTTTCAATCCGCTCAGGCGGTCGCGCATGTGGCGGACACCCCCTCTTCTCGCTCAAGTTCGATCAATCGCTCGATGGTCCGGTCGCTGATCTGTCCCTGGATAACCGTCTTGCCGACCACCAGCGCTGGCGTGCCGACGAATGCAAAGATCCGCGCAAGGGCGGCGCTGGTCCGGAGTTCTTCCTCCACAGACGCGCTCGCCATGTCGGCGGCCATCTGATCGTGATCGATGCCGATATCCTTTGACAGCAGCCGAAGATACTCCGGCGTGGGCCGGAAGGCCGATTTCATCAAACGCTTGTGGAACAAGACATAGGCGCCCTGCCGTTTCGCAGCCAGGGCGGCCTTTGCGGCCATGTCCGACGTCTCTCCCAGCAAGGGAAGCTCATGCCATACGACCTCTATGCCGCCGCTCGAGTTTTCTTCGAGCCGCGCGAGCTTCTGAGTTTGGACCCGGCAATAGGGGCAATAATAGTCGGAGAAGGACGCGATCCTGACGACGCCGGAAGGCACGGTGTTCCCGCCATAGAGCGCCCCGCAGATATCCTGTCGGACAGTTGCCTCAGTCACCGCTTCTCCGGGATCCACCTCATCGGGCGACAATCCGAAGAACGGGTCGAATGCGGCGCTGCGTTTGCCCCCCTCGATCTTGCGGAAACCTTCCGGGTCCGCCATCGCTTCGAAGGACAACGGTGCCTCGAAGATCCTCGGCACATACTTCCAGGCGGCAGCGCCCACCGCAGCGACCCCAAGTCCAGCCAGAAAAAGCCTTCGATCAATGGCCATCTATGAACTCTCCTGCCCTATTCATTGTCTCGTTTCATTCCGTCGAGGTTCCAAGAATCGCATAGCCGGTCCTGCCGCCCTCGCAGAGAAGTTCTGCGGCGCCGCCGGCGCCGATTGCACCCAGCTCACATCCCTCCGGAAGCTGAAGCAGGTTTTGTCGCTCCACCGCCGTGCGGGGAGCCTCGCCGGTACAGACGCCTCCCGTCGAACATCCCGCTGCGACCGCTGGAAGCAATAGCACAACCCATTTTGCAACTCCCCGGCACCCAAGGAACCGTTCATTCAACAGAAACAGCAACGGCCCGCTAACCGGCCCGCTGCTCTTCAATGACGTCAGCCGATTCTGGTGTCGTTTTCGCCTCGTCACCGCCGTGGCAGGACCTTCCCATCATCTTGTGCATCACAAGATGCGCGCCGACACAGAGGACCAGGGGCGCAAAGGCCGTCAAAGGCTGGGACATGCCAGCGCCCGCGCCTCCGGCCAGGAAGAACCCGGCAACCGGAATGAGCATGACGGCACAGCAGGCCCACATCCCGTATTTGGCCAGTTTTCCAGCGTGCCCGGCATGCATCTGTTCTTTCGGCATTTCGTCCCTCTTTCTTAATGGCTTGCCGGGATCAGCCGTGCCACCTTCCGGCGCGGGAAGGTCAAGCCGGACAAGTTCACTGTTTCGTTATCGAAAGGCCGTTGACCCTCCAGCGCTGGAAGGTCGTTCAACTGTTACATCGCGAACGGACACAAGCCTCGGAGGCAGGGCAGTGAACAGGAAACAGAACGTCTGCATAAATAGGCGAAACTTTGTCGTCGGAACCGTGGCCGGTATCGTCGGAATGCAACCGGGTGTGCTCCTGGCACAGGATGCACCGACACAGCGCCTTTCATCCCCGGCAATCCAGCGCAACACCTCATCCTTTCGCGTCCATGACTGGCGCGACCACTTCGACAGCCTTGAGAATGGCGTGATCCTGTCGGACACCGTTTCGAAGATGCTCCAGTACTGGTCGGAGGACGAGACGATCCGGAAGGTCTATCCTACCAGCGTCCCGCTATCGGGCGACCTGACGAAGCTCGGCTACACCCGTGTCACACGAAAGGTCGAAGGGCCGAGCTGGCGTCCGACGCCAGCCATGAAAGAACGCAATCCCGACTGGCCGGATTTCGTTGGGCCGGGAGCCGACAACCCGCTCGGAACGCATGCGCTTTACCTCTCCTGGCAGTACTACCGAATCCACGGCACCAACGACACACGCAAGATCGGGCGCAAGTCGTCCAACGGGTGTATCGGTCTCTACAATGAACAAATCGAGGAACTGTTCGCGCTGGCCAAGATCGGCACCCAGGTGAAGTTGATCTGAAATCAATATGGCGCACCATTTGGGGAAGCGCTGACGGGACATCTGCACACATGAACAGACTTCTGCCACTTGCCATCGTCGCCATCTTTCTCGGCGGTCTCGGCGTATTTATCTTTCAGGCAATGAACCCTCCCGAGGTCGCGGGGCATTCCATGACGTCTCCCGACACGTCCGACATTGCCGAGGGCGCCCCGATCGAGAAAGTTCGTGTGCCGGCTGAATTGTCGGCCAACGCCCAGATCGGCAAAAAGGGATTCGACGCCAATTGCGCGTCCTGCCACGGCGAGAACGCCGCCGGACAGAATGGCGTTGCGCCGCCCCTCGTTCACAAGATCTACGAGCCGAGCCATCATGGGGACATGGCCTTTCAACTGGCGGCAAAGAACGGTGTGCGGGCGCATCACTGGAAGTTCGGAAACATGGCCCCGGTAGAGGGGCTGACCGATGCCGATGTCGCCTATATCACGCTCTATGTGCGCGAGTTGCAGCGCGAGAACGGGATAAATTGATGCGGAATGCGGGACGGACAGGTTTCAAGAGTAGGATCTGGGCGGCGCTGGTGAGCGTCTCGCTGATCTTCCCGCCACTATCTGGCCCGGCTTTCGCATCAACTGAGGACCACCACGAGCTTATTCTTACTGAGGTCGCACATTCCTCGGACGGCCATCACCACGATGCGCCCGATATTGATCTCACTGACCACTGCCATCCCGGGTTGGACTGCTTCTTCCAGGCTGTCGTCACGGCACACCCCATCCCACAGCCGATTTTGGAACTTGGCCAACTGACCTTTTTTGCACATAGCCGAGATCAGACCGGTACACCCCACGGCTTCGATCCGCCTCCACCGCGCATCCTGTCCTGACACGGAAACTCTCTTGAGACAGGACAACGAACAGGATCGAAGACATGAATTTGACAGCACGCATCACCGGCGCGGCCGGGATTTCGCTGATTGCAGTCGCTGCCCTCGCCCATGGCGGGGCGACGGGCATCGTCATGGAACGCATGGATGGGATGTCCGCCATGGCCAAGGTCATGAAGGCGCTCGCGCCAATGATGCAGGGCACGGCCGCCTATGACGCTGCCGCCGTGCGCGCCGGCGCCGCGCAGATTGCCGATCATGCCGGGGAGGCGATGACCACGAAATTCCCCGAAGGCACCTCCGGGGGCGCATCGGAGGCGAAGCCCGAGATCTGGCAGGACTGGGAGGATTTCGCAGGCCTTGCGCGCCAGCTGGAGGTCTTTGCCGAAGGGTTGGAGGCCGCCGCCGACAACGGTATCGGTGGCATGCCCGCTCAAGGCAACATGATGGGCAACAGCACCATGATGGGCGGCCAGGGAATGATGGGATCTGGCGGCATGATGGGGGGGCAGACGCCCATGATGACGGCAGAACATATCGCCCAGATGCCGGCCGACATGGCCTTTGCCATGGTCAGCCAAAGCTGCACCGCCTGTCACAGCCGGTTCCGCGCAGAGGACAAGTGACATGGTTTTTCTGCTACGTCTGGCGGCCCTCGGGGCCGTTGCGGGCGGGGCATTCGTGATCGGTCTGGTGTACTGGCCGATCAGGGATGACCCGGGAACAATCGAACTGGCTGGCGATCCGAACCGCGGTGCCTATCTGGCGCGCGCCAGCGGATGCATTGCCTGTCATACCGACATGGCCGGCGGTGGTGCACCGCTGGCCGGGGGGGCTCCACTCGAAACGCCTTTCGGAACCTTCGTCCCGCCGAACCTGACCACTGACCCGGAGCACGGGATCGGCGTCTGGACGATTGGGGACTTCGCGGTGGCAGTTCGGCAGGGCGTCTCGCCGGAGGGTGAGCCCTATTTCCCGAGCTTCACCTACCCATTCTACGGCAACTTCACCGATCAGGACATCGCCGACCTCTGGGCCGCCTTCCAGACCGTTCCGGCCGTGGCCGAACCGGCACCGGATCATGACGTTGCCTTTCCGTTCAACCAGCGGTGGGGGCTGAAGCTCTGGCGGGCGGCCTTCCTCGAGGCGCCGGACACAGATCCGGTAGCCGGGCGCAGTGACGCCTGGAACCGCGGCAGGCAACTGGTCGAGGGCGCATCGCATTGCGCGGCCTGCCATACGCCCAGGAACCCTGTCGGTGCGCGATTGTCCGGTGCGGCCTTCGCGGGCAACGAGGATCTCCCCGGCGGCGACGCTGCGCCATCAATCCTCCCCGGTGACCTCGTGGAACGGGGGTGGACCGTCACGAACCTCGCCTTCGCGCTTCGCACCGGCGTGATGCCCGATGGCGATGCGTTTGGTGGTAGCATGGGAGAGGTCGTGCAGGGTGGCACTGCCTTCCTGAGCCCCGAAGATCTGACCGCAATGGCGACCTACGTGCTCGATCAAGACTGACAAGACTGGACGCGGGCCACCCACGGCCCGCGTTCGTATCAAGGGACCAGACAGATATGATACACCGCAGATCCTTGCTGACCGGCGCGGCCGCACTGGCGGCAACTCCCCTGTTGCCGATGCGGGCCCTGTCCGCCGGCATCGACCCGGACGTGCTGGAAGCTGCCATGGCGAAGGTCCAGATCGCTCCGGAGGGCTACCCGAAGACCGAGATCTGGTCCTATGGCGGCACCGTTCCGGGCACCGAGATCCGCGCCCGGCAGGGCGACCGGTTGCGCCGAAGGCTGGTCAATTCGCTCACCGAGCCGACCACGTTGCACTGGCACGGCATCCGCATCGACAATGCGATGGATGGTGTGCCGGGCGTGACGCAGGACGCGGTGCCGCCGGGCGGCGCGTTCCTCTACGAGTTCGACCTGCCCGATGCAGGCACCTATTGGTACCATTCGCACAACCAGTCCTATGAACAAGTCGCTCGTGGATTGCAGGGGCCGCTGATTGTCGAGGAATCCGATGCGCCCGACGTGGATCGAGAAGAGGTGCTGGTGCTGGACGATTTCCGCCTTGATCCGGACACGGGGCTGATTGCGGGTTTTGGCAACATGCACGATTTCAGCCATGGCGGCCGGATCGGCAATATCGCCGTGACCAACGGCAGTTTCAACAAGACGCTTTCGGTCAAGCAGAACGAACGGCTGCGTCTGCGCCTGCTCAACACCGCCAATGCCAAGATATTTGCGCTGGAGCTTCAGGGGTTGGAAGGCTGGATCGTGGCGCTGGACGGGATGCCTTTGGAAGCCCCGAAACCGATCACCGAAACGCTCCTGCTGGCCTCAGCCCAACGCGCCGACCTGATCGTCGATGTAACCGCCGAGGACGGCGGCGAGGCACATCTGGTCCGCTACGAGGGAGACGAGACCTTTTCTCAGGCCCTGTTCAACGTGAATGGGCAAGCGTCGGGCGCGCGCCGGGGTGCTCCGGTGCCTCTGCCGCCGAACCCGGACATGGGCGTCACTGGCCTCGAAGATGCGCTGAGGAGTCGACTTCACATGGAGGGCGGCGCCATGCGCGGTTTCCAGTCGGCCGTGATGGACGGCCGCGAGGTCGGTTTCCGCGAAGCGGCGCAGAGCATGAACTTCTGGGCCATGAACGGGATGGTCGGGATGCCGGAAGAGCCGCTCCTTATCGCCGAACGTGGCCAGACCGTGCGCGTGGTAATGCAAAACGACACGATGTTCCCGCACGCGATGCACCTGCACGGCCACCATTTCCGCGAGGTTCTGGCCGGCGGCGGCCTCGGCCCGCTGCGCGACACGTTGCTGATGTTCGGCGACGAGAGCCGCGAGATCGCCTTCGTTGCCCACAACCCCGGTGACTGGCTGTTCCACTGCCACATGCTGACCCATGCCGCTGCCGGCATGATGACCCGCATCAGGGTTCTGGCGTGAGTACGAAAACGATCCTGAAGGGCACCGGGGCACTTGGCCTTGGTGCGTTGCTTGCCGTCGCGGCCAGCTGGTTTCTGCTGGGCGGCTCCGCGCAATCCTTCGGTCAGCCAAAGGATGTGGACGTCAGCGCGGGCAAAACGCTCTATCAGGAAAACTGCGCCTCTTGCCATGGCGCGAACCTTGAAGGTCAATCCGAGGACTGGCGCTCTCCCGGAGAGGACGGCCTGCTGCCTGCCCCTCCGCATGACGAGACCGGACACACCTGGCACCACGGCGACATGCTGCTCTTTACCTACACGCAACTCGGCGGCGCCGAGACGCTGGCGCAGCAGGGCATGGAATTCGAGAGCGGTATGCCGGGCTTTGGCGACAGCCTCAGCGACCAGGACATCTGGAACATCATCGCCTTCATCAAATCAACCTGGCCGGAGCGGGTCCGCGAGATCCAGTCCGTCCGCACCGAGGCAGAACGCCTGCAACAGGGAAAGTGACTCACATGAAAACAATTACTGCCAGCATCGCGACAGCGTTCGCCCTACTCACATCAACGATAGCGCAAGCCGACGACCTCAGCGAGGCCCGTATCAAGGAGCTTGTCTACGAGGCGATCCGCGAAAACCCCGGCATCGTCATGGAGGCGGTGCAAATCCTGCAACAGCAAGAGGCGGAGCAACAGGCGAATTCCGCGGCCGAAGTACTCTCTACCCAGCGGGATCTGCTCGAAAATGACCCGAACGCGCCGGTGATCGGCAATCCTGAAGGCGATGTGACGATGGTCGAGTTCTTCGACTACAACTGCCCCTACTGCAAGAGCGCCGCGAACGAAGTGAAAGCGCTCATGGCCGAGGATTCCAACATCCGGGTCGTCTACCGGGAATGGCCGATCCTCGGTGAAGGCTCGGTGTTTGCCGCCCGCGCCGCGCTCGCGGCCCGCAATCAAGGAAAATACGAGGCGTTTCACTGGGCGCTCATGGATCTCAAGGGCCGTGCCGAGGAGGCATCCATCTTGCGGGTAGCGGAAGAGGTCGGACTCGATGTCGATCAGCTATGGGAGGACATGGATAGCCCGGAAATCGAGGAACACATCGCGACATCCATGGCGCTCACACAGGCGCTCGGCCTCACCGGAACGCCCGCTTTCGTCATCGGCGAAGCGCTGGTTCCGGGCTTTGTCGAGAAGGCGCATTTGGAGGAACTGGTGGGGCAAGCCCGCGACGCCAATTGATCCCGGGAATCCTTCGGACATGGGGGACCCCAACTTGCCGGTGGCGGAACGCCACCGGCCTTTTCATTGATCGGGCGCGACCGGTCCAACTTTTTTTGCCTGACGGACTCGCAACTGCGCATGCACAACGATTACAGCCACACATTCTTTCGAAATGCCGAAACCTGCCAGACGAGGCTGAATATCCGGGTTTGGCCGAACCCGGATATGAAGACATGAGGCAGGGCAAGATTTGCACACACGGAGCTATCCAAATGAATACCAGAAACGTCTTCCTTGCCGGGTTTATGCTTGCATTTGTCGGAGCTTGCACGACTTCGACATCGGCGGTGAACCTGGGGACAGAACCGGCCGCGCTGGAAGAATTGCCAGAAGGCGTAGTTGCCATCGCTGCACCCAATCAAAACCTGCAGTCCGTCCGGATCCGGCCGGACGATGGCTGCTACTGGTTCCAATGGGTAGGACCGGTCGAAACAACCTATCTGCCGCTCCGATCCAGAGATGGACGGCCAATCTGCGCCCGACCGCAAGGGACACCTGTCGGTGGTTGAATCAAGGCGGGCTCTGTCCGCCTGAATCAACGTCGCACAGTGAGCCTCGCATTTGTCGGAGGAACGACACAGCAGTTGGCTCCACCTTCACGAAGGCTCCCGGCAAACCCGTTTCCAGATCAGTTGGAGGCCGTGACGTAGTTGTCGGCCGAATAGAGGATCGCCGTCGACCCGACCGCGACGTTTTCATACAGCTCGTTGACATGTGCCATCACCATTCTCACACAACCGGAACTTGCCCGTGAGCCGATCGAACGGGGGAACGGCGTTCCATGGATGCGCAGGTATGTGTCACGATTGCCAACGAATAGGTACAGCGCCCGCGATCCCAGGGCGTTCTCCGGCCCTGGCGGCTGTCCGTCTGCGAATTTCGCGTAAATTTCGGGTTCTCTTTCGATCATTGCCGCCGTCGGCGTCCAACGTGGCCACTTGGCCTTTCGCTTGATCGTGTAGGTCCCGGGTTCGTAGAGACCACCACGACCTATGGCAACACCATAGCGCATGGCGGTTCCGTCGGTCTGAATGTGGTACAGATATCGCGCGACTGCATCCACGTGGATATCGCCGGGGATCAGTCCGGGGTTGGCCTCGACACGCCTGGGAAGAAAGCGCGGGTGCAGACCCCAGGGGTTCGAAAAAGAGGGATCGAAGTTCACCGGTGTCACCTGGGCATCCCAGGCCGCCCATTGAGTCCTGTCCGCGAAGACCGGGGTCGCTATCGGAGCCGAGAACAGCGCGGCCGTTGTCATTATGAAGTGGCGTCTACTGAGCATGGAAGCTCCTATATGAAACCAAGGTTCGTCCAACGTTTATTTTCAAGGCCATGAGATCGCTCGAACTTGCCCCCGAGCCTTGCGTGATTACTCGTCCGGGCCGACAATCAGAACTTGCCCGGAGCGTCCACCACTTGCACCACGGATGGTCGATGGTCTTCAGGCGGCCTCCGACTTGTACCCGGCCTCGTAGATCGCGGATTGCAGCGCTTTCGCGGGCAGATCGCTGGAAACCGAGACCGAGTGATCCTCGAGGTTGCAATCGACCCTCGCCTGGTCGTCGATCTCCTTGATGGCTTTCTCGATGGCGGCCGTACAATGGCCGCAGCTCATTTCCGGGACGGTGAAACGGGTCATGGCATTCTCCTTTGAGCCGTCCTTCGAGGATTCCAGCGGGGGAAGGTCAAGTGAAACCGATGTCGCATATGCGGTTTGCCTGTGCTCCTGGGGCGGAGTTCCATGGCGGCCCAATTTCTCAGCTTTCAATTTCGCACCATCGTTCAAGGTTCGAGTGCCGAAAGGAAAAAGCGGTTTGCCCAATGATTGTGACGACCAGCTTCCGTTTTGCTCGCAAGATGCCGACCGGAAGCGGTGCCTCCGGCCGGCTGTCGCAAACCCTATTCAGGCATCATCGCGCTGATTGCATACATGCCATCGTCGCCCTTCATCAGCATCAGAATGACCGTGTCACCAGCAGCGACATCCCCCATCACCTGAGCGTCTGCACGCAACGGCAGATCCATCGTCATGGCAGGCCAACCGATTTCCGGGATCGGGTCGTGGCTGACATTGGCCGTTTCCTCGCCAACCGAGTTCACGATGGCCTTGGTATGCACCGCGCCTTCCATTTGAGCCGCGGTCTCCGACATTTTGGAGTGGTCCGCTGCGTGGCTCGTTTGGGCCTGCGCCATCGGAGTGGCGAGGAGCAGTGCAGGCAGAGTCAGGGTCAATATCTTCATAGTGTTACCTTTCTGGTTGAGAAGATGACGAGAACAAGCGTCACTCGGCCGGAACCGGTGCGACTGGGAAGGGCGCGCGCGCCAATTGGCGGTTGACGCGTTTCAGCGCCAACCGCTTCCAGATCACGAAGATCGACGGGATCACAAACAGCGTCAGCATGGTCGCGGATGCCATGCCGCCCACCATCGGCGCTGCGATGCGTTGCATGATTTCAGAGCCCGTCCCGTGGCCGTACATGATCGGGATCAAACCCGCGAAGATAGTGGCAACCGTCATGATCTTGGGCCGCACCCGCAAGAGCGCCCCTTCGAACACCACCTCTTCGACGTCGACCGGCGTCATCTTGCGACTTTCCGAGAGCGCCAGATCCTTGCGCTTTTCCCAGGCAAGGTTGAGATAGAGCAGCATGACGATTGCCGTTTCAACGGCAACGCCCGCCAGCGCAATAAAGCCCACCAGCACAGCGACCGAGATGTCGAAGCTCAGATACCACAGGAACCAGACGCCGCCGGCCAGCGCAACCGGTAGGGCCGCAAGTATAATGCCCACCTCGATCACCCGGTTGAAGGCAAGGAACAGCATCAACGTGATGATCAGCAAAGTCGCCGGTGCAACGAGCTTCAACCGTTCCTGCATCCGCTCGATATATTCGTACTGGCCGGACCAGGCGATGGAGTAGCCCGGCGGCAAGCTGACCTGATCGGCCACCACGGTGCGGGCCTCCTGCACGTATCCGCCGAGATCGCGGCCAGCGATGTCGATAAACACAAAACCGGTGCGCCGCGCGTTTTCGGAGCGGATCATTCCGGGGCCGTCGACAACCGCGATCTCCGCGAGGCTGCCCAGCGGGATATGCGCGCCCGAGGGCGTCACCACCGGCAGATCGCGCAGCCGCTCCGGACTGTTGCGCCATTCCTGGGGGTAGCGCAGGTTGATCGGAAACCGTTCCAGCCCTTCGACGGATTCCGAAACCTGCATACCGCCGATCGCCGTCTGGACCACGTCCTGCACATCGCGCACGCTCATCATGTAGCGGGCCGCACTATCGCGATCGACGTTGATCTCGATAAAGCGCCCACCGACCGGGCGTTCGGCATAGGCAGATGTCGTGCCCTCGATCCCCACGACCGCGCGTTCGATCTCGATGCCGATCTGTTCGATCGTCTTCAGATCAGCCCCGGATATCTTCACGCCAACCGGGGTCTTGATGCCCGTGGCCAGCATGTCGATCCGGTTCTTGATCGGCTGGATCCAGACATTGGTCACGCCCGGAATCTGCACAACCCGGTCCAGTTCCGACCGTATATCCTCCATCGTCATGCCGGCGCGCCACTCGGCTTCGGGTTTCAACTGGATCGTGGTTTCGATCATCGTCAGCGGCGCGGGGTCGGTCGCTGTGTCGGCTCGCCCGAGCTTGCCATGTACGGTCTGCACCTCCGGGATCGTCGCAATCAACCGGTCCGATTGTTGCAGCACCTCGCGGGCCTTGCCGATGGACACGCCGGGATAGAGCGTCGGCATGTAGAGGAAATCGCCCTCGTTCAACTCGGGCATGAACTCCGAGCCAATCCGTTGTAGCGGCCACCACATCGAGGCGACCAGCAGGCCCGCCAGCAAGGTCGTGGCCCAGGGCCAGGCAACGGCGGCATCGAGAAACGGGCGATAGATCCAGATGATCAGTCGGTTCAAGGGGTTCTTGCGCTCGGGCAGGATGCGCCCGCGCACGAAATACCCCATAAGCACCGGGACCAGCGTTACCGAAAGGATTGCTGCAGCCGCCATCGCATAGGTCTTGGTGAATGCCAACGGTTTGAACAGCCGACCTTCCTGGCTTTCCAGCACAAACACCGGCAGGAAACTGACGGCGATGATTGCCAGCGAGAAGAACAGCGCGGGGCCCACTTCCGACGAGCATTCACTGACGATGCGCCATCGGTTCTGCGGTGTCAGCGGCTCCTTCTCGATTCGCCGGTGCATCGCCTCGATCATCACGATCGCGGCGTCGACCATGGCCCCGATCGCAATCGCGATGCCACCCAGAGACATGATATTGGCGTTCACACCCTGCATCTTCATGATGATGACGGCAGCGAAGATCCCCAACGGCAGCGAAAGCACGATCACGAGCGATGATCGCAGGTGCAACAGGAACAACGCACAGACCAGCACCACGACGATGAACTCCTCGATCAGCTTGTCCTTCAGGTTGTCGATCGCGCGCTCGATCACGCCGGCGCGGTTATAGGTGGTGACGATCTCCACACCTTCCGGAAGGCTCGGCCTGATCTCTTCGATCTTGGTCTCCACAGCCTTGATCGCCGCGAGGGCGTTGCCGCCCCACCGCAAGACGACAACGCCGCCCACCGCGTCGCCCTCACCGTCGAACTCGCCGACACCCCGCCGCATTTCGGGGCCGAGGCGAATGTCCGCTACGTCGCCCAATGTGATCGCCGCACCCCGATCGTTGACCATCAGCGGCGCCTTGGCCAGATCCGACAGTTCGTCAACATAGCCTGTGGAGCGGACCATGAATTCCGCCTCGCCCATCTCGATCACGCTGCCGCCCGTCTCCCGGTTCGCACCCTGAATGGCGGTGCGGATCTGGGCGAGCGTGATGTCAAATGCCCGCAGCTTGTTGGGATCGACGACGACCTGGTATTGCTTGACCATGCCGCCAATGGTGGCGACTTCAGACACGCCATCGACCGTCTGCAGCTCGTATTTCAGGAACCAGTCCTGAAGCGTGCGCAACTGCGAAAGGTCATGCTCGCCGGTGCGGTCTATCAGGGCGTATTGATAGATCCAGCCGACGCCGGTCGCATCCGGGCCAAGCTGGGGAGAGACGCCTTCCGGCAGGTTGGAGGCGATCTGGCCGAGATATTCGAGCACCCGTGTGCGCGCCCAATAGAGGTCGGTGCCATCCTCGAACACGACGTAGACATAGCTGTCGCCAAAGAACGAGAACCCGCGCACGTCACTCGCCCCCGGCACGGCCAGCATCGCCGTGGCCATCGGATAGGTGATCTGATCCTCGACAACCTGCGGCGCCTGGCCCGGATAGGAGGTTCGCACGATGACCTGAACATCCGACAGGTCAGGGATTGCGTCCACCGGGGTTTCGCGGATCGCCCAGACACCCGCCACTGCGATCATGACCGCAAGCGCAAGGACGACGAACCGGTTGGCAATGGAACCTCGAATGATGGCCGGGATCATTGCAGCAACTCCGGCATCTGGGCCGCGCCAACCAGCGTCAGCGAGAAATCCGGATTACGTTTCAGCAGCAACGTCATTTCCCGACCCTCCGGCAGGGTCGTCGTGTCCAGCCCTGGATCAACCGCGAAATCCATGGTCATGCCGGGCATGCCGATCTCGGTCATCGGGCCGTGGGTGATGTTCGCCATTCCCGTCGCGGGATCGAGCGCGTTGATGGTGCCACTGACCTGCATCGGCGGCAGGATCGGTTCCGCAGCGGCAAGGATCATCGTCATGCCGTCTGGCCGCGCGAAGGTCAGGGTCATCTCGCTTCCCGGAACAAGTGCGGTCAGGTCGAGCGTCTCGGCAACAGAAAAGTCCATGGTCATGCCAGGCATGCCGATCTCGACCATCGGACCATGTGTGATGGTTGCCATGCGGGTTGCGGGATCCGTGGCGTCGATCGTTCCCGAGACGACAATGGGCGCAGCCTTGTCCGCTATTGGCGCCTCGTCTTCAATCGTTTTCGGGTCGGTCGCGGTATCCGTCATCGCCTCGCCAGCATTCATGCCGTCCCCGCGTACGCCGACGATGATGAACACCCCATCCTCGCCCTTGGACAGGTCGAATTCCACCGGTGCATCCATCGGAACATCGGCCGGATCAAACCCCGCCACGGGCATGTCCATCTGCATGGCAGGCCAGCCCAGTTCCGGGATCGGATCGTGCGAGAGCGAAAGCTTTCCGTCCGCTGTCACCGCCAGAATCGTGCCGGTGCCCGTAGCCGCAATGCCGTCATCCGCCCCGATATCGATCAGCCCCAGCAGCCCATCGGCCCCGCGCGCCGCCTGAAAGGCGACCTTCTGACCTTCGGACAGCCGATCCAGGGACAGGTCCGCGCGCACCGGAAAGCGCGAGGTCATGGCGGGCCAATCGAGGGTCTCGAGCTCAGCGTGCCGGATGGTGGCCATGCGGCTCTCCCGATCCAGCGCGATCAAATCGCCATTGCCCCGCGCCGGTTCTTCGTCCGTCGGCGCCATGCGCATCAGCCCCGCGTTGAGCGCGCTTTCGCTGTCGATCAGGAACTGGGCGGAGGCGACAACCTCCTCGCCGGGGGCAAGCCCCTGGACAACTTCGGTCCGCCCGCCCTCGCCGAAATTATCCCGCAAACCGGAGGTGATCAGCCTCGGCTTGAAGGTTCCTTCGCCGGTCTTCAGGATTACCCGCTCGGCGGACCCCGTACGAATGATAGCCTCTGTCGGAACGGTCAGCGCCGTGCGCGTCTCGGTCGGGATCAGGCTGATTGTTCCGAACATGTTGGGCCGTAGCAACCCGTCGGAATTGTCGATCCGCAGACGCACGGGCAATGTGCGGGTTTCCGGGTCGAGTTCGGGGTAAACATAGTCAACCGTGCCCGCGAAGGTCTGGCCAGGCAGATGCTCGAACCGGGCCACGGCGCGCATGTCTTCCTTCAATCGGGCAATGTCGCGTTCAAACACATCGACGATCAGCCAGACCGTGCTCATATCGGTCAACGAGACGGCGCGCGTTCCCGGTTGCAGGTACATACCGTCCGCCGCCGTCAAGGAGATCACGACGCCATCCTGCGGTGCCTGAACCTTGAGATTGCGGGCCAGCTCACGGCTCTGCTCAATCTCGGAAATCTGGTCGTCGGACATGCCGTGGCTGCGCAATTTGCCACGTGCTCCGTCGACGATGCGCCGATCGCCGGCCTCCAGAGCCCGGATCAGTTCCGCGCTGGATGAACCGATCAGCGGCGAGAACATCTCGAACAACAGGTCGCCCTTTCGCACCGGATCGCCCACGGCCCGAACGTTGAGCGCCTCGATCCAGCCGTCCACGCGCGTATGGACATGACTTGTCAGATGCTCGTCGTACCCGACAAAGCCGACGGTCTCGATGCGATCCGAAATGTCGGACATTTGCGCCAGGGCCGTACGGACGCCAATTGCGTTGATCTCGGCCGCCGACAGGGTCACCTCCGCAGGGTCACCTGACGGTTCCTGACCAGCATACACTGGTATCAGATCCATCCCCATTGGCGATTTTCCCGGGCCCGGCTGCCGGAAATTAGGGTCCATCGGGGCGACCCAATAGAGCACCTCGGGGCCCTCAAGCGCGGCTGCGCCCGTCGGGTTCAAATAGAGCCGTTCCAGATACACTCCGCCTGCCATACCTGCGGCAAGCGCAAGAATGCTCAGGGCTGAATAACGTCCACGCATGGTCACCTCTGCACCGGCCTGCAAGACGGCAAGCCGTTTCCAATCAACAAAACATCCGCCGTCGGCTATCGCGCCAACAGCTCGAAGGATCGTTCAGAGAAAACGGGGAGGACGGTCGTGGGGCGTCTCAGAGCGCGATTGCCGGGAGTTGACTGGTTCGATCCAGGGCTCTCCTGGAATCAAGGAACCGACAGAAACCAGCCGGGCCGTTGTGAGCGTGTCTTGAAAACAGCAGCTCGTCAGCGTGCAGTGGCCTGCGTTGCCCTGGCCGGCACATGGTCCTGATGCATCGTCAACACCGCGTCCGGAAAGGGTGGCGTCCAAATCGAATTCGATTGGATGATCCATCGCTTCGTGGTGGTGCGCCGACTCAGTCGGAGTCGCGGTTGCGGCCCCAGGGACAACGAGTTGGAACAGGAAAACCGCCATCAAAAGCAAAAGCCTTGATGTTCCCAGGATCGCTTGAAAGTCGAATCGTGGAGCTTTCCGGTTCATAGCTTTGGAACTACCTTGAAACCCGCCGAGTGCAAGTCAGAAAGTTGTGACTCGCCAGATCGAGATTTGTTCTGGCGGCCATCCGCAACCGCTCCGTGAATGCTTTTTTTTGGGCGATGTCTCTATGCTTTGTTGGTCGCGTTCTTTCTGGCGAAATCAGCCAATGTTACCTTTCCCGGACTGACAGGGGCGCTGGAGAATGATCGTCCTGGAGGCTGTAGGCGTCGCCTCCGACGATGCCTTCAGTGTCATTGTCGAGATAGACGAAACTCATCAACGGGAGAGCCGCAGAGGCTCACGGGAATAGGCGCTGCACCTTAGGAATCCGCTCCAGTATCCGCGCCCGCCTCGCCACCAGTGGTATGTTTACAAGAGCGGAAGGGAGATGATGCCGAGAGGCTTGTCGCGATGGCAATTTCCGCTTCTCACAATCACCGACCGCTCCGGCAAGCAATATCTGGAGCGGACAAGGAACCGCAGCATTCCCGTCATCGACGCGGCGCTTTCATCCGTGGTGGCGACAGATGTGGTTCCCTGCACCGACGGTGCGGCGGCTTGCGCCCACTTTACCACGAAGAACACCTTGGACCATCATGTTCTCAGCAACAAGCCAGGCAAACGGATCGCGCAGAAAAGCATTTCACATCCGGAATGTGAACGCATTACACTCCCGCTATAACCACTTCATGGGGCCCTTCAAAGGCCCGGCGTCGAAGTATCTGGGGAGTTACCTGCGTTGGTTTCCGCTCCTGTCGAAGATGGACGGGGGAGCGGTTTTCCGAGGGGTGTTTTCTCCACAGTGCGTTGGGAGAGCGTGGAGATATGACAGTCGACAGAAAGGCCCACTGGGACAGAGTCTATGGCGAGGCATCCGAGGCCCAGTTGAGTTGGCATCAGGATGATCCACGGGTCTCGTTCGAACTGATCGAGATGTCTGGCGCAACTGCGAACTCATCCGTCATCGACATTGGTGGAGGGACCTCCCGCCTTGCGAGCCTTCTACTCGCGACGGGACTTCACGATATAACAGTCCTCGATCTATCGCAGGTCGCCCTGGATGTGGCCAAAGAACGGCTGGGACAAGCCGGTGAAACGGTGAAATGGATTTCGGCAGACATAACCACTTGGGCCCCTGATCGCCATTATGACCTGTGGCACGATAGGGCAGTGTTCCATTTCCTCGTCGATCCGGCGGAGCGGGCGACCTATCTGAAAAGCCTCGTGCGCGGGGTGAGCATCGGCGGCCATGCGATCATTGCCACCTTTGCGCCAGATGGGCCGGAGAAGTGCAGTGGCCTCCCGGTCGCCCGATATAGTCCAAGCGACCTTGCCGAGCTACTCGGAGAAAGCTTCGAACTCGTGGTGCATCGCCACCACCTGCATCAAACTCCCTCGGGTAAAAGCCAGTCCTTCCAGTTCAGTCTTTTCCGCCGCTGCCGCTGAAGCCGCAGATGAAATTGGTCGTGAGCCGACCTGCCCAACACGCTTTCGAGACATGACTATTTTGCCAAGGTGCCTGACAAAGCGCACGGGATTGCTCGAAGCGCTACACGATTTGGGCCGTATCGCGATTTTCGCCAACGAACGCGCTTCGAATCTGGAAACCGCCAATGCGGTGTCAGAAACGGCCCGGTCGCGGATCCTGTCGATGAATCTGGGGCCGGTCGTTTGATCCCCTGTCGGAAATAATGGGATCGATTCTTGACCTTCCAGTGGGTGGAACCCCTACATAGGAGATCAGCTGAAACAAACTGAGTCGCTGGTGACCTGTATGAACACTCTGAATCTCTCGGTGGGCGGGATGTCCTGCGCCTCCTGCGTGGGCCGCGTCGAACGCACGCTTGCCGCCCTGCCTGGCGTCGAATCTGCTTCCGTCAACCTTGCCAATGAAAGCGCGCGTGTGACTTTCTCGGATCCGGCGGATACCGGGGCCATAAAGGAGGCCCTCGACAAGGCCGGCTACCCGGCGCGCATCGGAGAGGTCACGCTGCGGGTCGAGAACATGTCCTGCGCTTCCTGTGTGGGGCGTGTCGAACGCGCATTGGAGAAGCTGCCCGGCGTGATGGAAGCCCTGGTCAACCTTGCCAGCGAAACCGCCCGTGTGCGGTACCTTGAAGGCCAGGTGACACCGGAGGCGCTGGTGCGCACGGCCACAGACGCAGGCTATCCCGCATCGCTTCCGAACGCGGCATCGAACGCGCCGGACGCAGGAGACCGCAAGGCGGCCGAAGCCGCAGACCTCAGGCGACTGACGCTCATTGCCGGTGCCCTGACGTTGCCGGTCTTCCTGCTGGAAATGGGCGGTCACCTGATCCCCGGCTTTCATGTGTTCATAGGCAACACGATCGGCCACCAAACCAGCTGGGTCATTCAGTTCATCCTGACGAGCCTTGTCCTGTTCGGGCCGGGGCGGCGGTTTTATCAGAAGGGCTTCCCGGCGCTGCTGCGCGGCGCGCCGGACATGAACAGCCTCGTGGCCATCGGCACCTCGGCGGCCTATGGCTATTCCGTCATCGCCACCTTCCTCCCCTCGCTGCTTCCGGCCGAAACCCGCGCCGTCTATTTCGAGGCGGCCGCGGTGATCGTGGTGCTGATCCTGCTTGGCCGATGGCTGGAGGCCCGCGCCAAGGGGCGGACAGGACAGGCGATCCGCAAGCTTGTCGGGTTGCAGGCCAAGTCGGCAATGGTGGAACGCGGCGACACCACGATCGAGCTGCCTATCGAACAAATCGTCGTCGGTGACGTCATCCGCGTGCGTCCCGGCGAGCGGATTGCCGTGGATGGCGAGGTGATTTCGGGCATGACCTATGTCGATGAGAGCATGTTGACCGGCGAGCCTATCCCGGTTGGCAAGGATGCCGGAGACAGTGTTGTTGGTGGCACCGTCAACGGGACCGGCGCCATCTCGTTCCGCGCAACGGCGGTCGGCGCCGACACGATGCTGGCGCAGATCATCCGCATGGTCGAAGAGGCGCAGGGCGCCAAGCTGCCGATCCAGGGGCTGGTCGACCGCATCACCATGTGGTTCGTGCCTGCCGTGATGACGCTGGCGGCGCTGACGGTTCTGGTCTGGCTTGTCTTCGGCCCCGACCCGGCATTGACCTATGCGCTGGTCGCCGGGGTGGCGGTTCTGATCATCGCCTGCCCCTGTGCGATGGGGCTGGCCACGCCGACCTCGATTATGGTGGGCACAGGCCGCGCGGCCGAGTTGGGGGTGCTTTTCCGCAAGGGCGACGCGCTGCAGCGGTTGCAGGAGGTGCAGGTGGTCGCGCTGGACAAGACCGGTACGATCACTGAGGGCAAGCCAGCACTGACCGACATGGAGCTGGCTCCCGGCATGGACCACGACCAAGTCCTGTGCCTTGTGGCCGCGGTAGAGGCAAGCTCGGAACATCCGGTTGCCGAGGCGATCCTGCGCGCCGCCGGGGACCGATCGTCCTTGCCGGACATGACAGACTTCGCCTCGATCACCGGCTTCGGTGTCCGGGGAAACGTCGATGGCCATGATGTCCTTGTCGGTGCCCGCCGGTTGATGGAGCGCGAGGGGATTGAACTTGAAGGGTTCGTATCCTTCGGCGAGACCTTCGCTGCTGCCGGCAAGACCCCACTCTTCGCCGCAATCGACGGGCGCATTGCCGCCGTGATTGCCGTTTCCGACCCGATCAAGCCGACATCACGCACGGCCATTGCCGCGCTGCACGAGCTGGGACTTCAGGTCGCGATGATCACCGGAGACGCCAAGGCGACAGCCGAAGCCATCGCGACGGAACTGGGCATCGACCACGTGGTCGCCGAGGTGCTGCCCGACGGCAAGGTCGCGGCGCTGGAGGCGCTTCGCGCGGACGGGCGCAAGCTCGCCTTCGTCGGCGACGGGATCAATGACGCCCCTGCGCTGGCTCATGCCGATATCGGGATCGCCATTGGCACCGGTACCGATGTCGCCATCGAGAGCGCCGACGTCGTGCTGATGACGGGTGACCTCCGCGGTGTGGTCAACGCATTCGACATCTCGGCGCGCACCATGCGCAATATCCGCCAGAACCTCGGCTGGGCCTTTGGCTACAACACCGCGCTGATCCCGGTGGCCGCCGGCGTGCTCTATCCGGCTTTCGGCATCCTGCTGTCGCCAGTGCTGGCGGCCGGAGCAATGGCGCTCAGCTCAGTCTTCGTGCTCAGCAACGCACTGCGCTTGCGTCGCGTCCAGCCTGTCCTGCCCGAAGGGGCCGGTCAGGCAAAATCAGATCTCTCCCTGTCACCCGCTCCAGCCGAATAGGAGGAACCCCAATGAACATCGGAGATGTCGCCCGCATGTCGGGCCTGCCCACCAAGACCATTCGCTACTACGAGGATATCGGCCTGGTCTCCCCACTCCGGAGCACCAATGGCTACCGGACATTCCGCGACAGCGACCTGCACAAGCTCGCCTTTCTCGGCCGGGCCCGGTCCCTTGGATTCACGATCGACGATTGCCGCAATCTGATCGCTCTCTACGGCGACGACACCCGGGCCAGCGCGGACGTGAAAAAAATCGCCAGCGAGCATCTCGAGCGCATTGACGCCAAGGTCGACGAACTCTTGGCGATGAAGAAGACGCTGTCACACCTCGTCCACGAATGCGCCGGCGACCACCGCCCCGACTGCCCGATCCTCGAGGACCTTGCGACCAGCCTGGACGAGGAAACACCGAAGGCAACGGTGGCCAATTTGTGAAGGGCGAATTAGCACAAACGGCGGTATTGGCATTTGCGGCTTTCGCAACAGCGGCATCTGCCGGCGATATCCCGTTTGACGGCGCCTGGCGCGAGCAGCGTTTTCCATTCAAGCGGCCCAACAACTGGATCCTCGAAGGGAGCAGGCTTGGTCTCGAGTCGGATGGAGATGTTTCCTTGGTCTACCGTCAACTGGAGGCTGAGTTCCGGCAAGCCGGCCGGGCAAGCTGGCGCTGGAACGTCGAACACTCGGTTCCTCCGACCGATCTAACCCGAAAGGGCGGCGATGACAGGAACCTTGCAGTCTACTTCCTGTTTCCGCCGGAGAACGAAGCCCTCCGGCTTAGTGGAGCCAGTCTCAAACGCGTGCTGGGAAACCGCAATGCCCGGGCAATCGTCTATGTGCATGGCGGCGACCATCAGCTCGGTCAGTTCCTGCCCAGCCCCTATCTCGGGTCACGGGGTGTCACGATCCAGCTTCAGGACGCCGCGCCGGGGAGTGATGAGCAATCCGTCGATATCCGAAATGATTTTCGCCGAGCCTTCAAGGAGGAGGCAGGAGTTCTCTTCGGGATAGCCATTTCCGCTGACAGCGACGACACGTCGAGCAACATCGGAAATTATATGGCAGTTTAAATTCATAAAGTTGACCTCCCCTGAATATTTATATACATAGAAAACAATGTTTTATAGCTCTCGCGCATCCCTTCGTGTTGCTGCGTTTTGTTGGCCAATATTATGAAGGATCGAGCGTGCCCTTGGCGCCCGGATTCCGCCAACAAAATCCGGATCAAGTTGAGTGATTTTTCGAGAGCGATCGCGGCACCCTGCGGAAAAGGGTGCCGCTACCGCTCCGGCGGTGATGTCACTGCCGTGCCGATTCGTGGCCCTGTGGATCCGTTATCGCCGGACATCCTGCGGCTTGAGTTGCTGAAAGAAAGTAGAGCGCCGTTGCCAGTGCAAGCGCGCGTGAAAATTGCTTCATCGAAACTGTCCTTGTCAAAGAGAGGCAAAGGATAGATTTCGCGGGTTTTGTGAAAATTTAACCAGAGTTTCAGCAGCTTGCAGTTTGATCCGTCACTCTCCGGCTCTCTCGACCTCTTCTGTAGCCTCTCGTCCTTTCTTGGCATAGTGTAGAACGAAGAAGGAACATTCTGGAGTGCACGCATGGATCACTGGGAGACGGGAAAGAGAGACGCCGAAGATCTCGCGTTGTATTTTTCAGACGCAACTGGCCTCGACGAGGTGAGCGTCTGGATCAACGTGCCCTACACCTTTGGCGCTGATCCCGACACGCTGGTTTTCGTTGGTGCCGTCGTCAACTCCGATGGCCGCCGAGGCTTCTCTGCGCAAGCAGAAGAGATCCTTGTGGCCATGGGCTGGCAACTCGACCGATATCGGGACATCATGTCGGAAATCACCGGCTGCGCGCGGGATCTGTCGGCGCATCGCCGCCTCGAAGGCGCCGATCGTATCCGCCGGCTGCGCGAAGAGGCAGTCAGTCAGGATGCGCTTAGGGAACTCCTCGACAGGCGACGCTCGGGAGACTTCGTGTCCCTCGAAGAGGGGCAGCAGATCACGAAAAACGAGGGCTGAAATGGTCGCTGATCGCAAACCCGAAATCGAGAGGCTTGAAGAGATGGGAGACGCCTTCTTTGACGCGCTTGACGAAGCCGTTGCGTCCTACGACGAGGCAACGCGTCCTGACCAGGACGCAGCCCGCCGGCGGATCCTTGACCGAGCGATCGCGCGATTGCCTGGCCTGGACCGCGTCTTGCAGGCCCATGCCGGCGTTGATCCGTGGGTGTTACTCGACATCCTCTTCGCGCCTGATGACGTGTGGGGCGGGCGCTCCCTGTTCGATATTCTTCTTGAGGGAGATACGGCCGCGCTCGATCGCTATATCGCCCTGTCGGCGACCCACGACCACGAGGAACAGGCCGCCTTGCTTGATACCTTCACCGAGAAGTTGGCGCAGCCCGGCGAGAACGAGGCTGAATTCTACGCGCGGCGGCAGAGGCTGGGTAAGGGGGTAGGCCTCGATGGGGACGGAAACCTGACATACGCCAAGCCGAAGTGATCAGCTCATGGCCGCGATGCAGAGTTCACCGCGGTGAACTCTGCGCATTGTCGCCGTTACCCCGCGTTGCTCCGGGTCGGTATGAGTTATACCGCGGCAGGATAAGAGAGAGCAAAGCTCTGCGCGTTACCGGTAATGCGGCCGGCATACCGGCGCCTTACTTGCCCCGGACGATGTCCTCGATGACGGCGATCAGGCGCTTCTTGTCCTTGATGGGCTTTCCATCGAGGCGCACGGCCAGGCGGCCGTCGTCTTCAATGGTGATCTCTGCTGACTTTGGGGACTTCTTGAAGATCGTGGGATGCGTTTCGGCCAGGGTCGATCCGGGCGTCAGGGCGAATTTGGGGAGATCCTGCTTCAGATCGAGCGGAGCAGCCTTGGCCTTCCCGTTTGCAGCCTTCGTGAGCTCACGCACCATTTGCGGATACCGGTGCTTCCGGACTTCATTCCCGGAGGTTGACCTCTGCTCCGCCATTCTTCCTTGACCACGATGGTTTCTTGCATTGGCAACAGGGCGCAACAAGTCCGGCCATGTCTCGCATGAGAGTTCGCCCTCGTTGCCGGCCCAGTATCCATTAGGTTCGGATTTTTTCTGCCGCCTGCCAATTTGAAAAGCTGTTCCTCGGACAACTTCCGGGCTTGAAGCTACAGGCGCTGTAGATCCTATATTCCGGTTTGTTATCAGAATCGGTCATGAAGACGTCAATGTCGCTGGAAGAGCACTCGCATGGCCGCGACGAACGCGGACAGCATCAGCTTTCGCAGGAACCCTCCGCTCCAGGCGGATGATCGTGCTCGACAGCGCTGGCGACATTCTCCTGAAGCGGACCACGATACTGGATTTCGAAGCCTCAACCATCAAGGACATCGCCCATTGCTAAACGGACTCTTGGAGCGATATGATTACGCTGGATCTTTTCGGACTGATGTTTGACGACCACCACTTCGAGGCTGAGGCCCGTGTTTTTGCGTCGACTTTCCCCGTCATTCCCCATGCTTCTGGAAAGGCGAAGGTACCACTGTAGGGGTGCACACAACGTTTCAGGATTTCGAGGTCATCGATCTCGATCGATGTTTCGAGGAACTCCCTCGTCGCGCAAATTCCTCTTCCGTCATCTATACAAGCGTAACCAAGCACCGAGCCGCGAAGATACTCCAGCCACCGGTTGTCTTCGAGGCCATCCTGTTCTTCGAACATCATAGCCATGCCAATGCCCGTGATCTGAAGGCTACTGCACTCTCGTCCTCTGAAGGGTCCGGTACGGATCTTGAAAGCCTGTAAGGAAACAAGTTCGCCGGCCATTAGAATCTGGGTGCCCCGAAAGGACGTGCACCCATTCAGTTCAAGTTCCAGCAGCGATCGGAACACGAGATCACCACCCAATCGAGCAAGGAGTCTGAGGCCGACAGGGTCGTCGATGTGCTCAGCAAAGACATCAAGGCGAGCTTTGTGGGCTCGACGTTCTGCCTCGATGAGCATGTCATTCGGTTTATCCATCATGGTCCCGCCTCGATCATTTTAAGCCCAATTTAGGCTTAAATCACTCATGCGCTACGCCGCTGTCAAGTCACAGTGGAAAAATCGCATGCCGAAATCGATCAGGAGCCCCGGTCTGCTTGCATTGGGAAACGCCATCGCAAGCATTCGAACTTGCCGGGGAATGTCACAAGCGGAGTTTGCCTTGGCCCTCGGTTATCAGCAGTCCTTCATTGCGAAGATTGAGCTCGGCAACCGGAGGCTGGATGTTGTCGAGCTTGTCGTGCTCGCTCGCGCCATGGAGGTCGACCCCATAGAGCTATTGAAAGTCGTTGTGCAAGCTACCCCAGTTAGCCAGCCTATGTAAGGCTGGCTGGAGGAAGGTCCCGCATTCAATCAGCGAAAGGTTCTCCCAAGGACAATGGAAAGGGCAGCATTGACGTGAGAGCAGCACAACGCCGCATTCTCCATGTCGACATGGACGCCTTCTTCGCCTCGGTCGAGCAACGCGACGACTCCACCTTGCGCGGCAAACCCGTCGCGGTGGGCCGCGGACAAGTGCGGGGCGTGGTGGCGGCAGCGAGCTACGAAGCGCGTCGCTTTGGCGTGAAATCGGCCATGCCTTCGTTGACCGCAATGAGGCTCTGCCCCGATCTCATCTTCGTGAGGCCTCGCTTCGAGGTCTATCGAGCGGTCTCTGAGGAAATACACTCCATCTTTCGCGACTACACGAAGTTGGTGGAACCGCTTTCCTTGGACGAGGCCTACCTCGACGTGACGACCGCTTGCTCCGCAGGCAAAACTGCAACTGGAATCGCAACGGAGATCCGCGCTCGGATTCGTGAGAAGGTCGGACTTACTGCCAGCGCCGGTGTGAGCGTAAACAAGTTCCTGGCAAAGCTGGCTTCCGATCAGGACAAACCCGATGGGCTCACTGTTATCCGACCAAATCGCGTGGCGGACTTTGTGGCAGAACTGCCTGTGAAGCGGTTTCATGGCGTGGGTCCGGTAACACGGGCGAAGATGGAGGCCCTTGGCATTCTGACAGGCGCCGATTTGCGAAATTGGCGCGTAGAAGATCTCGCACAGCACTTCGGCTCTTCGGCCGCTCACTACTGGCGCATATCACGCGGTATCGACGACCGGCCAGTAGTGCCTCATCGAGAAAGCAAATCCGTCGGAGCGGAGGAAACCTTCGACTCAGACATCGAAGACCTCAAGGCAGGCAAGCAGGCCGTTGCTAAGATTGCGGCAAAGGTTGCGACAAGGGTCGAGAAGAAAGGTGTGCTCGGCCACACTGTCACTGTGAAGGTGAAGTTCTCCGATTTCGAGCAGGTCACTCGTCAGGTCACACTCAGTGATCCAATAAGTGGTTCAGAAGACCTTACTGCCGTTGCCGGGAGACTTCTGACCGAAGTCCACCCGTTCCGACGTCCTGTGAGGCTTCTTGGCGTCACTTTGTCTTCGCTGGTTGCCTGCGATGCCAATGCCGCCCTGGCCCAGCCTTGGCTGTTCGACGCCCTTCCGCGATCGTTTCAGTATGATTGAGCGGAATCTTGCCCGATTCCAGACCTTCTGGTCTCGTTTCCGACCGGAGATCGACGCGTCTCAAAAAGGTGGAAGTTTTCGACTTTTCTCATCGTCAGAGCTTCCACAATCTGCGTGGAAGTTTTGAAAGTGGAAAAGCGGCAGCGTGAATTTCGATTAAAGAACAGTGACATACACCTTTCCAGTCAACTGACAAATGCATGATGATAGGTATAAGCTCGACATGACCGGCACGGCGCGGCTGCACCATGCGCCGCCCGCGGTGATGCTGGCGCGGCTGGTGAAGCGGATGGAAGAGGAGATCGGGGTGTCCGGCTCGATCGGGCTGAGCCATTGCAAGTTCCTCGCCAAGGTGGCGAGCGATCTGGAGAAGCCGCGGGGGTTCTCGGTGATCGGCGAGGCGGAGACGCAGGATTTCCTGTCCGACAAGCCGGTGTCGCTGATCTGGGGTGTCGGCGCGGTCGCACAGGCGCAGCTCTCGCGGGCCGGAATCCGTACCTTTTCGGATCTGCGCCGCTGGGACCGCAAGGCGCTGCACGAGCGCTTCGGCAAGCAGGGGGACCGGCTCTGGCATCTTGCGCGCGGAGAAGATTCGCGCAGGGTCTCCTCGGGATCCGGGCTGAAATCCATCTCCAACGAGACGACCTTCAGTGACGATATTGGCGCACTGGACCGGTTGAAGGGCTATGCCTGGAGGATGACGGAGAAGGTCGCCGACAGGGCCAAGGCCAAGGGGCTGGCCGGACGCACCGTGACGCTCAAGCTCAAGCAGGCCGATCACAGGATTCTGACCCGCCGCCACGCGCTGGAGGAGCCAACGCAGCTCGCCGGGAAGATCTATGCCGAAGCGGAAGCGCTGCTGCTGCCGGCGGTCTCTTCAGGGCCGTTCCGCCTGCTCGGCGTCGGCATCTCCGAGCTTGTGCCGGCCAGCAAGGCGGACCTGACCGGTGACCTGCTCGACCCGCAGGCCGGCAATCGTGCCGCCGCCGAAAAGGCGACGGACGCGATCCGGAAGAAGTTCGGCAAGGACGCGATCTTCAAGGGCCGCGCCATCCGCTAGGCTCAGCGGTCGTGGGCGGCCTCTTCGGCGACCGGCGTGTAGTCGTCGTCCAGCATGTCCGAGGCGACGATGAAATCGGCCGTCGCTGCGTTGCAGGCCATCACGACCTGCTCCAGCGTGGCGATGCGGGTCAGCGCCTTGACATCCACGTCATGCGGCATGGCGGTCAGCGGGTCAGTGAAGAAGATCAGAACGTCGAGCTTGTCATCGGCGATCATCGCGCCGAGCTGTTGGTCGCCGCCCAACGGACCGCTCTTGAGCCGTGTCACGTCCAGCCCGGTCCCTTCGGCAATCCGCCCGCCCGTGGTGCCCGTCCCATACAGGTCGTGGCGCGACAGGATCTCGCTGTTACGTCTGGCCCAGGCGACAATCGCCGGTTTCATCGCGTCATGCGCGACCAATGCGATGCGCTTGCGCGCGGACATGCGTGTCATCGGGTCTCTCCGGGATACAGGTCTCGTCATCTTCCCTATCGGACGGATCGTCGCCTCGTGCAACCCGCCACGCTGCCGCGCCGGAGACCTTACGTCAACCTGTTGGAAATAATGGGAAAAGCATGATGTGAATCATGGCGCGGCGAAAGGCGCGTCCTTATGGGCAGGACGGGACCCGCAATACGACCCGATAGAAGGAGAAACGGTATGAAGATTGCCTTGGGTGTGTTCCTGTCGGTGGCGATATCCGCAACGCTGGCCACTGCCGGCGAAGACGGTCGCAACAAGCTGGCCTCTGCGGGAGCCTGGACGGCCTATTCGCTCGACGGGTTCAGCTATTTGGACAAGGGCGCGGTGCACGCGTCCGAGACAGCCTGCATGCTGGAGACCGGCGGTGGCGCGTCCGGGTTGCGGGTGGTCTTCTTTCCCGGCGCCTCGGTCAGCATCCTGCAATTCGGCTCGCGCGACTGGGACCTGAAGCGGCACAAGGCCAAGCTGAGGCTCGATGGCGGCGGCAAGCCGGTCACTTTCAAGGCCGCGCAATATGACGACGAGTTCATCCAACATGTCGACAAGACCGCCAAGGGAGCGGCCCGGTACGAGGCGCTCGATCAGGGCGGCGCGGAGCTGACTCTGGCCGACAACAAGGGCAAGGCGCTGATGGTGCTGCCGATGGAGGGATACGCGCCAATGCTGGCAAAGGCCCTCGCCTGCGCAAGGGCGCTCTAGGGTCAGGCCATGCGGATACGCGCGACGGACATCTCCGGTTCGCTCGGATCGAAATCATAGGCGAGGAGCGGACCGTCGAGACCGGCGGAATAGTCGAGACAGAGCGCGTGGGGCGCTTCCACCCGGGGCGTCCCGCTTTCCCAGTAATGGCCAAAGAACACAGGACATGTCTCGCGGTATCGCCAGGCGGCCAGTTCCGGCGGCAGCGGGGTCGTCGGCAGGCAATCCGGGTCCGGCACCGAGCGCGCGATCTGCTGCCAGCTCCGGGCTTCGGCCATCCACCAGGCGATACGGGTGTGGCGGCGCTCCACGCCATCCTTGTCGTGGAAGGAAAACCCGTCCGGCAGCGGCGCTTCCAGCCCACTGGTCACATTCTGCAACGCGTCGTAGAGCGGCCCGGTCGCCCAGCCCGGGTGATGCAGCACCGCATCCGTCAGCCGATCTTCGACAAGCTCTTCCCGAAGGCGCTCGACCGACGGGCCGTGCCAGCAGGCATGCACCGCCCGGAAGGCTGGGTCCTCGAGAAGAAGCGGCAGGGTCTGCATCCAATCGATCACCTCTGCCGTCTGCGCCGCCCCAATGGGGAACTCGCGAAGGAAGGACGCGTGCTGGCGCAGGTTCTTCTCCGACCGCTGCCGCAGCGGTCGGCCTTCGATCTCGGTGTGGAACTGGATCGCGTTGAACTCATGGTTGCCCATGATCGCCCGCGCCTTGCCAGCATCGATCAGCGACCGGACGATGGCGAGACTTCGCGCATTCTCCGGGCCTCGATCGATGAAATCGCCCAGAAATACGATCTCCAGCCCGAGCTGCGGCGCGCGCCAGCCGAAAGGCGTGCGCCGCCAACCAAGATGGTCCAGAAGGCCCGTCAGCTTGTCGGCCTGTCCGTGTATGTCGGGAATGATGTGATACATCTGCGCTCCTCGCTCTTGCCGACAGGGCGGAGCGCCCTCTAAGCGGTCTGCGCAGGGGCGGGGTTGGCAGGTTTTCTGCCCATCGAACTGTCGGGATTTCACGCAGAGGTATAGCAAGGGCCCGGCGCATTGTCGAGCCGGGCCCATTGTCTGTCAGCCTTGTGTGTCTGAGC